>PQAN01000046.1:3277-8136 GCA_003105285.1 Methylocystaceae bacterium | reverse complement strand
CGGAGATAGAAGCTCGCCATGCCGAGAGTCTTCGCGCCGACCTCCGAGTTCCAGCAGTAGAATCCGCGGAAATACAGGTCGGGCGAGCCATCGGGGAGCCGACCAGCCTCGATGGGGTTCAGATCGTCCACGAGGAAGAGGAACACGTCGCGATCGGACGCATAGAGCGTCGTCGTGTCCTTCGTGATATCGACACGGGGATTGTAGACGCCCGTCGACCAGTCGAGCACGCCGGGCACCTTCCAGCGCGTGTCGCCGGTGCCATTGCCCGCGATCCGCTGCACCGCCTCGACCAGTTCGTGATCGTAGATCCTGCCATAGTCGGGGCCGGTGACGGCGCGCAACTCGACCCGGCCGTTGTCGGTTTCGAGCGTCTTGATCTGCTCGGCCCGATGCGAGGTCAACCCGTATTGCAGGTTGATGCCGGCCAGCGCGGCGGGGAGCTGGCGGAGATAGGCGGCCGGGGCGCCGACCTGGCTGGCGAGCTGGCCGAAGCTCCAATGGGTCGGTGCGACGGGCGTGTCCGAGCCCGGCAGGATGAGAGACAATCGCTCCGGGTCGGTGCGGCTCGCCTCGACATGGATCAGCGCGGTTTCGACGACGCGCGTCCGGCTGCGCTCCGACCGACCGCGCACCGAATCCGCCAGTTCCGACAGGGAAAGGTAGCGTTCGTCATCAGGGCGCGAGAACCATTCCGAGGAAACGCGGCCGATCCGCTCACCGCGGCTCACATCCACCTTGTATCCGCCGCTCATGTCGCGGCGGGCGTCGAGAACCTGCATGTTCATGGGACCAAACTCCATGACGGGCGCCAAGAGCCTCTCTCTCAACACTCAACCCGTCATGGATCTCGAAGCCCTACTCTCACTCTTCGCGGGGCGTTGCGGGGTGTCCCCGCTCGAAGGGGTCGGCAGAGACCTCGGCTCGGCCGCAGGGGAATGCTTTCCCCTCCAATATCAATGTTGGAGGTGAGCGAAAGCTGGGTTGCTGGTAAGGTCATCGCGAATTTCTGGGGGAACTAATGGAAGTCTATTGCAAAGGAACGGCCCACATTCGGCACAAAACGACGGGCGAAATCTACGATATCGAAAACGACGAGCTGGACTGGGATGCGGTCGGCGGCGACGAGCGACAGATGGGGCCGGAAGTTCATTATGAGGCCACCATCGAGCATCCCGAACTTGGGGGGCTGACCTGGGGTCTTTGGGAATATCCGGTCGGTATCGAGAATTGTCGTGAGACAAACGTCGGACCTCATGAGGTGATCGAGGATTTCGACTACGGCCTCGAACACAGCGAACTCGAGCCTGACGAATGGCTCGACTACACGGTCCCCGACAATCCCTTCACGATCTTTATGGATTCCTATCACCATACCGGCGATCTGCTCGCGGATCATGGGAAGGACGCCGGAGGCTATCTTCTCAATCGGATGGTCTTTTCACATCAGGTCACAGCGCTGGAAGCCTATCTTGGCGACACCCTGATGAAGGAAGTCATCGCGGACACGGGTGCGATGCAGCGCTTGATTGATCAGGACGACGATTTGGCAAAAGAGAAATTCACGCTCGCCGAAATCTCGAAGGAACCGGGGCTGGTCGAGCGTAAGGTCCGGGAGCACCTGCGTTCGATCCTGTATCACAATCTCGCGAAGGTCGAATTCCTATACAACATCGCCCTTGGGGTCCGCATCCTGACCCTCGCCAGCGACAAGAAGAGCCTCTTCAAAGCGGTGCTGCTGCGCCACGACTGTGTCCACCGGAACGGCTTCGACAAGGACGGGAACGAACTCAAGGTCTTCACCAAGACTTTCGTTCAGAACACCGCTGATCTGATCAAGGCGTTCGTCGAGGATATCGAGAAGGCGGTGCAGGCGCGATCACCGGGCGAATTGTAGGGCATCATGTGCCGGACAGATCGGCCGGTCCCAGGTAAGTGATGTCTAGCCGGCTGACGTCCTGAGCTACTTGGGCACGCAACAGCCCGGCTCTTCCCGGGTTGAGTGCAGCTTGCACGGTGCCGAGCGGCGTGCCGTCGGCCGAAAGCACGCGAGGATGACCGGCCCAATGATGAATCTGGACTGGCGTGGTTGGCGGCGGGGGAGCGCCAAGCCATGTCACGCTTGCCCAGTATCGGCGATCGGCCCAGGTGCGGTTTTCGCGCGGCGTGAAACTCTGCGCGAAGTCCATCCACATTGCCTTGGTCTCTGCTGTCGGCCAATCCGGTTGCGCGCTCCATGCGGCGACGGCCTCCGAGTTGAGCCACTGCCGCAGCTCCGGACCCGTTTGGAAAGTGGCGCCGGTATCGGTGACGGCTTTGATAGCGGCGAGCCTTGAATTGAAGCCGGCCTGGATGAGGATCGAGGCAGAACGATTCAGCGTACCGGTTTCGACAGCAGGAACGGCGAGACCAAGCTCATGATCTTCGAGGCGAAGATCAAAGACGCCGACCGTATCGCCGTTTGCGGCTGCACGGACGCGGATTGCCTCCATGGCCCAGGGAAGGCGATAAACTAAGCCTCCCTCAATGAACTGCAGCGTCTCCGATTCCTGCCCGGCGGCGATACCCGCAAGAGGCTGACCAAGGAGCCAAGCGCGCAGGATGTCCCGCCAATTTCCTGGCATCGGGTCAGGCGCGAATGGGTAAAAGGTAAAGACACGGTCAGCCAGAGCCGTGATAGCGACGATCGCCGCCTCCGCATCTCCTTCGGAAATGGCGCCATTGGCCTGGATGAGGAGGAGATTGACGTCCGCAGCGATCGCGTCGAGGGCTTGCCCGGTCGTCAATCCGACCCCGGCCAGGAAATAGCCACGGCGGCGCGGCGCCGTCGATTGGCTCCAGATTAGCCGGCTTCGCGAGATGAGGCCTGCCCTGAGAACCTGCCGCACCTCCTCGTTCTGGCGCAGGAGGCGACGATGCCAGAGCGACGATTGGAGAATGGCGTCCAATGCGGCCTCAATTCCTTCGTCAGGGACATCGTTTTCGCCAATCAGACTGAGGATAGCCGTATCGAGCGTCGCAACATGCCGCTCCCAGTCGGCAAGCGCACGTTCCCGATCCTCTGGCTCTTCATTCGCGACCTCCGGAAAGGTCCAGGCTGCGGCATTGTTGACAACATATTCGACGAGCAGATTGAGATCGCCGCCGACACGGGCGCGCATACGCGACAGCAGCGCCGCAACTAGCCGCACCAAGCCGCTCTCCATCTCACGAGCACCAAGATCGGTAATGAGAGCTTCCCAGTTGCGCCGTTTCTTCGCGATATCGTCAAACATGGGGAAGAGAACGATGCCTTCGACATCGACATAGGCGCGGCCAGCTCGCCCTATGACATTCTTGAACTCGGAGATTTCGATCTTCTCGCCGTTGCGGTGGAGCGAGTGCATGATGACAGCTGTAGCGGACAGGTTGAGGCCTTGTGCCAAGGTCGGTGACGAGATCGTCACCTTGAGCACATTGTCACGCAGCAAGCGCTCCACCTCCTTACGGTAGGCGGTCGGCAGAGCGCCGTGGTGGAGCGCGACACCCAGCCGAAGGCATTTGAGGATGGCACTATTAGGTCCCAGCCATTCCTCTCCCAGCGCAATCGCGGTGTTCAGGACCGCAGGATCAGCTTCGAGCAGCGATCGTAACGCTCCGCGCTCATGAAGGTCGACTATGACGTCCGCAAAGGGTTCGACGCTTCGCCGCTCGGGACAGAAGATCAGGACGGTCTGTCCGTCCTCGATCAGCCGCCAGGCCGTTGCCAGACAGAGTTCGCGTTGATTGTCCGGAAACAGGCGCGTTCGTCGCCGCTTTGGTGGAATCCAGTTCGGCGGCGCGGCGCCGGTGAGGAAGCGCTGCACCCATGGGCGTTCGTCGCCGACGCGAAGGTTCAACCGAGCGGTCGGCGACGTCCATACCACTTCTCCGAACCGTAGTCGGGTGGGACGCCAGTCATTCTTGATCAGGCCGCCGGGATGATCGCGACGTAGCCATGCCGCGAAATCGTCGAGCTGATCTCCGTCGGGCAAGATCGCCGAGAGGCACACAATACGCCGCTCGTGTGCGTCCGGTCGGCGAAGAAGCCGCTGGATCTGCACCTCGTAGCGTACCTCCCGCTCATTGAGGCCAATCATGTGCCCTTCGTCGAAGACCAGAAGACCCACGTCATCGAGAAGGGACGGATCGTTACGAAGCGCGAAGTCGAGTTTCTCAGGAGTCGCCACCACGATATCCCGTTCCCGGATCGCATCCTCGTCGAAACCGCTGACCCCGATGCTGCCGTACAGCGCCGAGATCGTCTTGCCGAGCGGGCCAAACGTTCTCTGCAAGGTTGTTTCCGTCTGGGCCGAGAGCGCGCGTAGCGGCGTAACGAAGACAACCCGCTTGCCGCCAGCCAGGCAGCGCAGGATGCACAGCTCGGCGATGCGCGTCTTGCCGGCGCTCGTTGGCAGGGAAACCACGAGATCATCGGACTGATCGACGGCGCGGGCTGCGGCCTCTATTTGCGATGGCCAGAGGTCGACCTCAGCCTTGGGGCGCCGTTGGAGAAGCGCGATGAATAGCTCGCGAAGGCGAGGCCAATCGGCTGCCTGGCCGCCGACTGGCTGGAGCGGCACCCTCTCATGGAAAGTGCTCGACCAGAGGTCCGACAGGAGGTGGATCGCGATGCGATGCGCCCACCACTGCGGCAGCATGTTCAATTCACTGCAAATGGAGAGATTCACCTGAAGCCGCTCTAGCGCTTGATCGAGCAACGGTCGCTCGCCCCGATCCAGAGCCAGAAGGAACAGGGACATGGCCGCGAGGAAGGCGTCGGTCAGCGCCGTGTCGAGGCTGTCAAAGAGGAAGTCACCGCCGCCATCGACGGGATTGGC
>PQAN01000046.1:0-3240 GCA_003105285.1 Methylocystaceae bacterium | reverse complement strand
GGCATCGCTCCCTTCGCCCGCGGCGCGGTAGTCGAGCACGCCGGCGCGCAGGGCCGTGAAGTTCCGCCTCATCAACTGTGCGAGCACGCGTTCGATCGGCGAGAAATTCTCGTCGGCTTCAACGATCGCAAGTAGGGAGTAGGCACGTGCGGAGAGGTGCGCCAGATGGTAGCTGGCTGCTGCCATCACGAAATGGAAGTCGCGATCGACCTCCTGGCGGTTGCCCTTGGCGATGACCGCCTCGAGCGCGGTTGCGGCCTGTTCAAAGGCGATGCGCGCCTGAACAGCGTCACCGCCGAGTTCGCGGAGACGCAGGCCCAGTCCGAGAAGCGCGTAGCCATAGGAATGCAGATCGTAGCTGAGCTGGGGCGCAAAGGCCGGGGCATCGGGTGGAAGCGCGCCGTCGCGCCAAATGATTGCGCGCGCCTGGCCGCGGGCGATGAGACGTCCCCGAAATCCGGCTGTCGCCGCTTCTGTGATATCGGCGATGATGGCTTCAGGCGTTGTTGGCATTGGCAATCACTCGGTCGTAAACCGCGCCGATGAAGGCGGCATGGCCTTCGACACGCAGGCCAACGCCCCATTGGTTCACGGGGCCTGGATAGGCCTGAAGGGACGCGGTCAGCAGAGCGTCCGGGGCGTTTCCGGAAAATGTGAATAGGAGATGCCGGACATTCTGAAGCGGGATGCCGTGTTTCAGCAGCGCATCATCGATCGCATCGGCGAGCGGAAGATTGTTCAGTTCGAGGAGACGGGCCGAGATGAACGACAGGGCGTGGGCGGACGGCAGTCCGCCGTCCTTGTCGAGACCGGCACGGGCTTCAGTAAGCACCTGCGCCGTGAGCGCGACGCGGCTCTTCGCTTCGGTTTTCAGGAAATGCAGGCGCTGGGTCTGAGCGTCCTGAAGAATGCCGATCACATCGTCGCCGCGCATCGCCATGTTGCGATGGTCCTTCCACCGAAGGCGTTTGATCGGCGCGCGATAGCCGCCACTGTGGCTATCGATCCATTCCGTTGCATAGATTTCACCGAGATCGCCGGAACGGATCGCTTTGGTGGTCGGAAGCTTACCCTGGATCAGCGCTGCGGCCGCCGGTTTGCCGAGGCGTGCAAGCGCACGCGCGACCTGTTCCTCCGCTGCATAATGCGAAGGGACGATCGCCGCTGTCGCTTGGATTCCCGTCGGAAGCTGTGCAGCCTGACCAGTCATCACCCGGCGAAAGTGATTTCCGACCTGCTCATCGACCGAAAGGCACCAATCGTTGAACTGCGCCATGTCCCCTCCTTCCCGTCAGTGAAGGAAGGGATCGCGGATGCGACGGGACGGAAAGCCGGTGTCGGTGATATGGCGAACCTCACGTCCGAAAATTCTGGCGGGCGCAAGCCAGCATTCGACCAGGAGCGCGGGAGGCACTATCATCTCTTCCCTCCGTTCCGGCCAACGTCACCGCTCAAAAACATCGGGAAAAAGCTGCGCTGCGTTTTCACCTTGATAACGTCGTTGACGCCTATTGTATTAGCCTTGCGACGCTCGCCTCCGGTTGGGGTAATCACCTCCAGATCAGGATTCTCAATGATCGCTGCATGCACGTCATCGGCATGTGCTGGCGTCACGTTGTAAATATTCTCGTAGAACTCCATGACGGACATGGCGTCACCGGCGTCGGTCACAAGACGCGGAATATCTTCCAAAAGCTGGGTCTTGGCGGAAGCGCGACCGCTATTGTCGAACAGATAAAGCATGCCCTCGTCATGCCGTGGATCATAAGACAGCATATTGAGGCCGGATCGTCCGAAATGCGCCTGAAGGCTCGCATTGTCATGTAGGATGTTGTTGTAAACCTGCCTCGCTCGATAGGCGTTGGCGAAATGGATCAACCAATAGCGCCAGCCGCCGGGATTGTTGATCGAGAAGGGGCTGACATAGGGCGCACAAAGGCGAAAGGCGTCAAAAACGATTTTCTCGGCGGTGCCAAGCCAATCCTTCTGGCTCATCAGGCCATCGAGCGCCTGAACGTCATTGCCGGCTAGTCCGATATGATCGAGCTGAGCACGTAGACGCTCTGGCTGGTCCTTCTGAAGGAAGGCCAGCAGTGAGCTGATAACAAACGTGTAGAAGATTTCGGCAGCCGGATAGGAATGCATGATGTCGAGAATCGTGTTCCGCTCGACATGACTGTGCCCACACTGATCCAGATTGAATATTACGCTTCGGTAACGGCCCTGCTCCAGAAAGCGCTTGATGGTGGGGTACGCGACCTCGAAGAACTCGTTCAGATACTCCACGCGGAGATGAAGCTTCGGGCAGGTCGCGGCGATATCGGCTTGAGCCGGTGCCACGTGAGTCTTCAAGAGCTCGATAGCGTCGTGGCTGGCGTCGTTGAAGACAAGCAGGCACTCGACCTCGATCGCGCCGAGCCCCTGAACAGCACGATGAGTATTCACGGCTTCGGTTGCGCGCTTCAATTCCTCGATAAAGATCAGCGGCGAGCCTGATGTGCCGCACTGATAGCGCCCGCCACCCGCAAAGCCATCGACGATTGCCAGCCGGAAACGCTCCTGCTGTGGCAGTTTGCAGCGCACTGTCAGATAGTCGAAGACATACTCGCGGAGGATTTTGTGCTTGCGCTTGGAATGCTCTTCGAGTTTTGCGCCATCGGCCCATTCATATCGTTTTTCGACCACCTTTCGCCCCCACGTCGCGTCCGCTTGTCATGCAACCGCTTGAGGAGCGGTAGGCATTTCGTCCCAGGTCCTGCCGCGATATTCGCGGCCATTGGCTTTCTTCGACCGTTTCTTGTTGTCCTTGCCCCAGGTCCCCCACTGTTTGAAGAAGAAGGCCGTGCCGGCCGACAGACATTGGACATAGATTTCGTCGATCCATTCCTCGCGGATCGGACGCGCGGATTTACCGCTTTCTCCACCCACGATGGCCCAATGGATGTCTTGGAGATCGACGGCGCCAACGGACGCGATCAGCGGCTCGAATGAAATGAAGCGGATCGCAGCCGGCGCGGCGCGCAGATGGTCAATCCTTTCCACGACGTTCGCGTCTTCGATGCTGGTTCCAAGCCAGACGTTCGGCAAGACCTCGCCGATCTTGGTGGCCACCAATTCGACCATGCGCTCGGGCCGCTTGGTCAAGATCTGATAGTTGTGCCTCGGCGTCTCGCGCATCACCTGCCAAACGTCAAGAATGAAGGCATCACTGACGCGCTCATGGAACAGGTCGCTCATCGA
>PQAN01000045.1 GCA_003105285.1 Methylocystaceae bacterium | reverse complement strand
CAGCGCTCGGCGCGGATTTCGCCGGCATCGATCTGATCAGCGGCGCGGACGGGCTGCCGATGGTTCTCGAGGTGAACAGCATGGCCGGCTGGAGCGGCCTCCAGAGCGTCACCGATTTCTCGATCGGAGAGAGAGTGGCGAGCGATATTCTGGACGCGATGGCGACATCGCGCCGTGCGCATGGCTGACGCGCGGCCGCCCGGCGCTGCGGTCGAGCGGGCGTTCATCGCCGCCTGCGAGGACGAGCTCGCCGCGCCCAAGCCCGGCAATGTGCATCTCTTCGCGCCCGGGCACGGCATGGAGGCGAAAGACTTCATCGACAGCGCGCATGCCGCGGCGGCGCATATCGGCTCGCCGAATGCGCGCGTCGGCCGCCGCATCCTCGACGCCGTCGAGGCGAGCTTTACGCGTGTCGGCTGCAACACCAATCTCGGAATCATATTGCTGTGCGCGCCGGTCGCTCATGCGGCGCTGCAACGCACAAGCAATAGCCTGCGTGAAAAGCTCGTCGTGACGCTCGACGGCCTCGATCGCTGCGACGCCGATCTCGCCTTTCGCGCCATATCGCGCGCTTCGCCCGGCGGCCTCGGCGCCGCGCCGCAGCACGACGTTTCGCGGCCGGCGCAAATCGATCTGAAACAGGCCATGGCCCACGCCGCAGATCGCGACAGAATCGCTTTCCAATATGTCAGCGGTTTCGAGGACGTGTTCGTCACGGGCCTCGAGGCGGTGAGACGGGCGCGATCGAGACATTACGAAAAATCAATGACGACGCTGCATGTCTTCATGAGTTTCGCGAGTACATTTCCGGACAGTCATATCCTGCGCAAATTCAACGCGGCGACCGCCGAGTCGGTCAGGCGTCGAGCGCGAGAGGTTTTGTCTCGTCTCGAGACGACCGACAATAAAGAATCCGCCTTTTCTATCGCATTGGAACTGGATCGTTCCCTGAAATCGGAAGGCCTCAATCCAGGCACGAGCGCCGACCTGACAGTCGCCACACTTTTTGTCGATTATCTCCTCCCCATCTTGCCGAACGTCGACAAAAATGGTTGAGTTCGCGCCGCGCGAGATGGTCTCGCGACTATCGGCTCGACAGGCTCGGCTGTTTTCGGCCTGACGCTCAGGCGAGGATAGGGGGGCGTCCGCGACAAAGGCGCGCGCGGACGACAAGTGGGTTTATCGAAAGGAAAAAACATGGCCCTGATCAACAAGCTCCTGGTCGGCGAATCGCTCGTCGGCGAAGGCAATGAAGTCGCTCACATCGACCTGCTGATCGGACCGCGCGGCAGCGCGGCCGAGACCGCTTTCGCCAATGCGCTCGTCAACAACAAGGACGGCTTCACCACGCTGCTCGCCGTCGTCGCGCCGAACCTGCTCGCCAAGCCGAACACGATCCTGTTCAACAAGGTGACGATCAAGGACGCCAAGCAGGCCGTTCAGATGTTCGGACCGGCGCAGGCCGGCGTCGCCAAGGCGGTCGCCGACAGCGTCGCCGAAGGCGTGATCCCGCTCGCGGAAGCCGACGACCTGTTCATCTCGGTCGGCGTGTTCATCCATTGGGACGCCAACGACGACAAGAAGATCCAAGAGTACAACTATCAGGCCACGAAGGAAGCGATCGCCCGCGCCGTCAAGGGCGAGCCGAAGGCCGCCGAAGTCGTCGCCAAGCGCAACGAAGTCAAGCATCCCTTCGCCGCCAACTGAGGCGCGTCCGGTGCGTCGCCGCTGGATTTTTCCGGCGGCGCCGCGCAGGGAGGAGGCGCTGCGGGCGAATGCAATTCGCGCCGGGCGCCGGCTCATGGATGTCTGGCGTCATTCGGGGAGCCGCACGCGGCTCCTCTTCGTCGCGAGAGCGAGCATTGGTCCCGTCACCAGACGAATGCCGCCGTAAACGAAACAAAATGGGCGTCCCGGACCGCTTCCACGCCGGATCGACGTCTTGTTCAAAAATGGCGAAGGCAACTCCAGTCCGTGCGTAATCCATTCGGCTTCCTCACGGAAGTTGCTGCGAGAGACAAGGGGGGCCTCGCGCGGGCCGCAAACAACGCCGTCAAAGGCGTGAACAACAGACCGAAAGGAAAACGAACATGGCCTCGATACTGGACAAGATTCTTGGCGCCTTGTTTCCGAAGGCGGGGGGCGCTGCGGGCAAGCCGAAATTGCTGGTGGGCGAATCCCTTGTCGGCGAAGGCAATGAGGTCGCGCATATCGACCTCTTGATCGGACCGCGCGGCAGCTCGGCGGAAACGGCTTTCGCCAATGCGCTCGTCAACAATAAGGACGGCTTCACCACGCTGCTCGCGGTCGTCGCGCCGAACCTGCTCGTCAAGCCCTATACGATCCTCTTCAACAAGGTGACGATCAAGAACGCCAAGCAGGCCGTTCAAATGTTCGGCCCCGCCCAATATGGCGTCGCCAAGGCGGTCGCCGACAGCGTCGCCGAAGGCATTATCCCGCTGGAGCAGGCCGACGATCTGTTCATCTCGGTCGGCGTGTTCATCCATTGGGACGCCAACGACGACCAGAAGATTCAGGACTTCAACTACAAGGCCACGAAGGAAGCGATCGCCCGCGCGCTGAAGGGCGATCCGAGCGCCTCGAAGGTGCTGTCCGAGCGCGTGACGGCCAAGCATCCTTTCGCCGCCGCCGACTGAGGCGAAGTCTTTTTCATCGCATGAGAGGAGCCGCGACCGCGGCTCCTTTTTTCAATCGTCGTAGCGTCGCAGATCATCGGCCGACAGACGGCCGTCGTGCAGCGCGGAGGCGATGAGCGCGCCAGCCGCGCCGATGCGCGCCAAAGCGTCGAGATCGCGCCCGTCGCGAACGCCTCCCGCGGCGTAGATTTGCCGGCCCGCGGCGCGGCGCCCGAGGCTCGTCAGACGATCGATGTCCGGCCCGTCGAAGGCGCCGACGCGCGCCAATGTCATGGCGATGAGGCGTTGCGGCCAGCGCTGCGGCTCCTCGAGGAGTTCTGGCGGACCGACGAACGTCTCGCCGCGAAAATCCAGCGATAAGATGATACGTGGGTCCATTGCGAGCCCTTGCGCCAAGGAGCCCGACGCCAGGCTCTCGCTGCCGACCACCGGATCGATGCGCGACGATGCGAGCCAGCGCCGCACGCGGGCCTCTTCATTGGCGCCGTCGTCGACCCAGAAACGCACATTTCGGAAGGTCTCGGCGAGCGCCGAAATGGTCTCCGCATGTCCGCCGCATCCTTCGATCGCGTCGAGATCGGCGATATAGATCGTCGAAAATGGATGCAGCCGGAGAAAGCCGGCGACGACTTGTTCCGGCGCGCTGGACGCGGCGAGCGGCGTGACGATCGGCCGATAGGATGAGCGCTGGCCTTTGAAGGCGCGCACGACCGCGCCGCCTTTGAGATCGATGACGGGAATGAGCTGCATGGCGCGACATATAAGGCCGCTCCGCTCGCATGGGAAATCGTGGAGCATCGGGGCCGGTTGCCACCGGCCTGCTATCTGTTCTAGAGCGTTTGCAGCCGAAGGGGAAACCGGCTTGGCGTCGGAAACGCGTCAAAACAAGGAGCTGGAGTCTTCCCGTGTTTCAATGAAATACGGAAAGGCCCGAGGTCGGACGTCGAGCCGACGACCGGCGAGAGGAGAGTTTTTCGATGAGACGCGGGACCGTCATCGCGGCTTTGAGCTTCGCCTTCGGCCTCTCATATCCCGCCTTCGCGCAACAGAGGGCGGATCAGGGCGATTGGCCTTGCCGACAGGTCAGAGTGCCGAGCGTGGCGATCGGCAGCGTCTGGACCGGCCCGGCTATCGACGATAATGCGAAGGCCTCGCGAGACGACGCGGCGATCGGCGATCTGGCGGCGCGGCTCGGCGCGCGGCGCACGCCGATCGACGAGGCGCAGCGGCTGATCGACGACTTCGCCAAGGCGTCGGGAGACAAGCGCAAGGAGCGTTTGGCGGCGCTGTTCTCCAGCGTCTACGAGCGTCTGGAGTCGGAACGCCGCGAAGTGCTCGCCGGCCTCGATCGATATGGGAGAAAGCAGAAGGAGCTCGCGGAAAAGCTGCGCGGCGAGACGCAGAGCCTGCGCGCCGAGCAGGACAAGACGCCGTCCGATGCGCAGAAGGTGAAGGAAGCGAGCGAAGCGCTGCAATGGGATCTGCGCGTTTTCGACGAGCGGCGTCATGCGCTCGGCTATGTCTGCGAGACCCCGGCCCTGATCGAGCAGAGACTCGGCGCCCTGGCGCGCGCGATCGAAGCCGCCATCGATTGAGGCGGCGGCGCCGACCGTCTCGATAAGCCCGTCATTGCGAAGCGATCCAAAAGCAGCGAGGCGGAGTCTCGATCGCTTTATCGCTGCGCTCGTCGCAATGACGACGACTGTGCGCCCTCACTCGCCGCGCGGCTCGGGTTCGCGCGGTTCGAGCGGGTGGCCGACGCTCGCCCATCCGTCCGTCCCGGCGGGGTACCAGGACACTTCCACATAGCCGAGCGCCAAAGCGCGTTTGGCGGCGTTCCAGGACATCCAGCAATCGGCGAGGCAATAGAAGACGAGCGGTCGCCTCTTGTCGTTCGCGGTCGCGCGCTCCAGCCCGTTTTCGAAATAGCGCAGCGTCGCCGGCGCCAATTCGCCGTAGCCGGTCTCGGGCAACCAGATGCTGCCCGGAATGTCGAAGCGCGGCTTGTCGCGCCAGACGGCGTCGGGGGGAATGCCGGCGGGTTTCGGCGGGCGCGGCAGCACGTCGACGAAGACGCTCCGTCCGTCGCGCGAGGCGTCGAACGCCTGCTCCGTCGACAGAACGGCGGCGCCTCGCAGCGTCGGAGGGACCTTCGAGCGATAATCGTCGAGCCGATAACCGGCAGGCTCTTCGGGCGCCTCCGAGCCGATTGCCGCGACGCTCATGAAAAGAGCCGCCACGATCGCCGCCGACGCGACGCGGCGCGCGCGGCTCATCGCCCGACCGCGAGCGGCGCTCCCGCCTCGTCGACCAGCGGCACGCCGAAATCCGAGAGCAGCCTGTCGATCTCGTCCTGATTTTGAGCGATGAAGCGATTGAGGTCGCGCTTCCAGTCCTGGTCGGAGTGACGCACGCCCATGCCGATGCGAAAGCTCATGCGCGCGCCCTTGTCCTCCAGCAGCAACTCGTCCTTCAGCGCGCCGCCCGAATTTTTCACATAATAGCCGGCGATCGGCCCCCACAGAATGGCGCAGTCGATGACGCCGTCTCGAAGGTCGCGGATCATGTCCGAGCTCGACGAATCGAAACGCGTGTCGATCATCAGCGGATAAGGTTTGACCGAAGAGAGAAGACCATATCGCGCCAAGACGTTGCCCGGCGGCGTATTGGCGACGAGGCCGATGCGCCGATGGTCTCGATTGAGCCTCGGATCGCTCAATGTCTTCAACCCCTCGAGATCGGAGCCTGCGCGATAGACGACGGCGTAGGCGGTCCGGTAATAGGGATTGGTGGGCTGGACGAGATCGTCGCCTTGAGGAATTCCCAACACCACATCGCACAGATGCGCGTTCAAGGTGTTGCGGATAAAGCCGGTCGCTCCCGGATAATAGGCGTAAGCGAGCTCCTTGCCGAGTTTCTTCGCGAGGAATTCGGCCAGCTTGTTCTCGAAACCCTGACCTGCCTGATTGGAGAAGGGCAGATTGCCGGGATCGGCGCAGACGCGCAAAACCTTCGGGTCGATCAATTCGATCGAGCCCTTCGGGTCTTCCGCATAGGAGCGGGCGTCTCGTCCGGAGGTTTGCGCCGCCGCGCCGCCTGCCGCGAGCAGCCCGGCGGCTGCAGCAAACAGAGACACGGCGATGACGCCCCACATGCGACCTGCGAGGGCGAGCCCGAAAGCCCGCGGTCCAAGAGCGGCCCGAGAACCGCGAGCCTTCGGGCTCGCTCTTAGAACTTCATCCGTTCGGCTGACGCAGGCCACCGGCATTTCTCAGCAGATTACTTGGCGCTCATGCACTTGGTTTCCGCCTCGGCGAAGGCGGCGGGCTTCTCTTCCTTCTTCTCCGGACGGCCGCGGCCGACGGCTTCGGTCGAACGCGCGCGGAGATAGATGTAGAGGTCGTCGATATAGCACATGGCGTTCTTGTTGTCGGCGAAAGCCGGCATGACGCTGTCGTTGCCTGCGACCTTGTTCTCGCGGCCGCTGACGACGATGCCATAGAATTCCGCATAATTGAAATTCTTGACCGAATTCTTCAACGCGGGCGCATAGGTCGAGCCTTC
Source organism: Methylocystaceae bacterium (assembly GCA_003105285.1). GTDB lineage: Bacteria > Pseudomonadota > Alphaproteobacteria > Rhizobiales > Beijerinckiaceae > Methylosinus. The sequence goes on along the minus strand of PQAN01000045.1, from coordinate 406 downwards.
GGCGTTGGGGCCATGGCAGACATGGCATTCGGCGTGATAGCGGCGATAGCCGGAGAAGGTGTACCAATCCACCGTGCCGTCCGCCTGGACCTTATAGGTGGGGTCGCCGTTCTTGTCGAAATATTTGCCGTCGACCGACTTGACCGGAGTCGGGTCTCCCGGCGGTTCGGCCCGCACGGTGGTTCCAGCGCACATGAAGACGCTCAGGGCCAGAGCCCCGACGAGCGGCAGTCTCATTACTCCATCCTCCCGAAGTTTATCTTCCAGACAAAACATAGGCGCCCGGCGACGCGCCAAGACAGCGTTTCGCCGAGCGCCAGAACTATTCGCGCGACCCTCAGTTGGCCGGCGCGACGATCGGCAGAGCGTGATCGGGCAGAGCGAACACGGTCAGCACGCCGCCGAG
>PQAN01000044.1 GCA_003105285.1 Methylocystaceae bacterium | reverse complement strand
AGGCGCTTGATGTCCACGCCGGTATGTCCATGCGCGACATGGCCGAGCGCGACCGCCACCTCCTCGAGCGCGGCGTTGCCGGCGCGCTCGCCGAGACCGAGCACGGTGACGGACGCATGCGTCGCGCCGGCCCGCACGGCCGCGAGCGTATTGGCGGTGGCGAGGCCCACGTCGTCATGCCCGTGAAACTCGATCGGCAGATCGGTCTCCTCGCGCACGCGCTTGATGGACTCGTAAGTCGTGAACGGATCGAGCGCGCCAAGCGTATCGGCGAAGCGAAACCGCGTCGCCCCCGCCGCTGCGGCGGCCCGCGCGATTCTGCCGATATCGCGCGGATCGGCGCGCGAGGAATCTTCGCCGCCGAGCGCGACGCCGAGGCCGCGCGAGCGCGCGTAGGAGACGACGCTCTCGACGCGCGCCGCGGCGCCCTCGACGTCCGTTCCGAGCTTGACGCCGATCTGCAAACGCGACATGGGCGACGAAATATTCACATGCGCGACATTGGCCTGCAGCGCGGCGTCGATGTCGCGCTCGCTGAGCCGGCACCAGGCCATGACCCGGCAGGGCAGRCCGTCCGCGGCGATTCTACCGATCGCCTCGATCTCGTCGCGGCCCATCACCGGCGTGCCGGCCTCGATCTCGTCGACGCCCGCCGCCGCGAGAGCGCGCGCGATGGCGAGCTTCTCGTCGGCGGTGAAGGCCACGCCCGGCGCCTGTTCGCCGTCGCGCAGCGTCGTGTCGTTGATGAAGATGCGAGGTTGATCGAAGCTCACGGCGGTCGCCTATCACGCATATACGGGTTTGGAGTCGTTGGACTTCTTGTCGGCGTCCGCCCAGAAGGGCGAAAGCTCGCGCAATTTTTCGAGAATGCCCGGAAGCGCCTCGACGACCCGGTCGACGTCCTCGGCGACATTGTCGCGCGAGAAGGAGAAGCGGACGGCGCCATGCAGGGCGGAGGCCGGAATTTCCATCGCCTTCAGCACGTGGCTGGGCTCCATCGAACCGGATGCGCAGGCCGAGCCGGACGATGCCGCGACGCCGCCGCGATTGAGATGCAGCAGGATCGCCTCGCTCTCCACATATTCGAAAGCGATATTGGCGGTGTTCGGCAGGCGGTCGTGCGGATCGCCATTGACGAAGCAATTGGGAATGCGCTGCAGGACGGCCTTCTCCAGGCGATCGCGCATTTCGCGCACCCGGCCCTGCTCGTCGGCCATATGCTGCAGCGCCAGTTGCGCCGCCTTGCCGAGACCGACGATGGCCGGCACATTCTCCGTGCCGCCGCGCCGTCCGCGCTCCTGATGGCCGCCGCGCAGCAGCGGCTTGAAGCGCGCGCCGCGCTTGACATAGAGCGCGCCGATTCCCTTCGGCGCATGCAGCTTGTGGCCGGACAGCGACAACATGTCGATGACGCTGTCCTTCAGCGAGATCGGCGCCTTTCCGACCGCCTGCACGGCGTCCGTATGGAACAGCGCGCCATGCTCCTTGGCGAGCTCCGCCAGGCCCTCCACGGGGAAGATCGTGCCGGTCTCGTTATTTGCCCACATCAAGGAGACGAGTGCGACCTTGTCCGACAGAGCGGCGCGATAGGCGTCGATATCGAGCCGACCGAACGAGTCGACGCCGATGTAATGGACCTTCGCCCGGCCGATCTTCTCGAGATGCTCGCAGAGCGTCAGAACCGCCGGATGCTCGACCTTGCTGGTCACGATCTCGCTGCGATCCGGCAGCGCCTCGAGCGCCGACAGGATCGCCGTATTATTGCTCTCGGTTCCGCCGGACGTATAGACGATCTCATAGTCGTGCGCGGCGCCGAGCAGCTCCTGAAGCTGCTTGCGGGCCGTCTTGAGCGCCGCGCCGACGCTCTCCCCGAAAGCATGCGCCGACGACGGGTTTCCGAATTGCTCGGTGAAGAACGGCAACATCGTCTGGACGACGTCCGGATCGACCCTCGTCGTCGCATTATTGTCGAGATAAACCGCCTTCATGACGCGCTCCTCAATGTCCGTTGCGCCCGACGGGAATGACCCGCACCGGAATGCCGAGCTTGGCGATCAGCCGCTCCTGGATTCCCGAGACCGTGACGCTCGCCATCTGGCAGCCGACACATGCGCCCGTCAGGCTGACGAGCACGTTGGAGCCGTCGACGTCGATCAATTCGCAGTCCCCGCCGTCCTTGCGCAAATAGACGCGCAGATCCTCGATGGTCTCCTCGATGAGGCGGATCTTCTTGAGATTGGTGAGGCCGGCGGAGGGCGGCGGCAATGGCGAGGCCGGCGCGAGCGGCGACGTGTCGGACACGGCCGGACGCGCCGCCGCCGGACGCGAGCCGGCCGCCGGGCGCGGAGCGGCGAACAGATTGACCGGGCGGGAAGCGCCAGCGGCCGGAGCGCTCGCCGTCGCCGGCGCGGCTTTCGCCACAGGCCGAGGATTGCTCGCCTCGCTCGCGACAGACCGGTCGGCGCCCGGCGCGGCGAGAGCCCCGTCGGCGACGAGCTCCGCATTGACGCGCGCGAGAATGTCCTCGAGCTTGTCGAGGCAGGTCGTGCAGCCGCCGCCCGCCTTGGTGTAGGCGGTGATCTGCTCGACCGAGGTGAGCTTGTTCGCCTTGATGGCGCGCTCGATGACGCTCTCCTCGATGCCGAGGCATTTGCAGACGAGAGCGCTCTCCTCGTGATCGTTCTTCCAGACCTCGCCGCGGAAATTGGCGATCGCCGCCTGCACGGCCTCGTAGCCCAGCACGGAGCAATGCAGCTTCTCGGGCGGCAGGCCGCCGAGGAATTCGGCGATGTCCCGGCTGGTGATGGCCAGCGCTTCCTCGATCGTCCTGCCGATGACGAGTTCCGTGAGGGCGGAGGACGAAGCGATCGCGGAGCCGCAGCCGAAGGTCTGGAATCTGGCGTCGAGAATGATCTCGGTGACAGGRTCGATGTGGAGCATCAGCTTCAGCGCGTCGCCGCAGGAAAGAGCGCCGACTTCGCCGACCGCATTGGCCTCCTCGAGGACGCCGGCGTTCTTCGGATTGAAGAAATAATCCTTGACCTTTTCCGTGTAGTCCCACATCGCCGCGTCTCCCGAAGCGAAGATCAACCGAACGACTTGCCGCAAGAGCAGCTTGATTTGGCCTGCGGATTGTCGAAGGTGAAACCGGAGCCTTCGAGGCCGATGACGAAATCGACCTTGGTTCCGTCGAGATAGGCGAGCGAACCCTCCTCGACGAACACTTTGACCCCGTCGCGTTCGAAAATGTGATCGCTGGGATTGGTCTCGTTCACGAGGCCCATCATATATTTGAACCCGGCGCATCCGCCCGCCTCGACCATGATGCGCAGCCCCTCGACTTCCTGCCCCGCGCCCGCAATGGCCGAACGCACCGCATTCAAGGCGTTGTCTGTGAGTTGGATCATCTGATGAACCCCTTCGCGGAAATTGAACCGCAAAGAGAGTAGCAACCTGTGTGCCAATCTCCTTCGCCATCGGGAATCAACCGATTCTGAGGCGCTTTGGCTGTCAGCTATCCCACATTGTCAGAGATCGGACATGGTTGGGAGAAGCGCGCCAGGATTGTGGGAATCGCCCGGATTTTCAGCGGGCGCGCGCCTCGGCGACGGCCCGCGCCGCGCGAAAGAGCCTGCGCCGGCGGGCGGCGACTTACATCGATCGGGAACGGTTCTTATGCGTTCGGCGTCGTCGGGCGCGCGATGCGGGCCAATGCGCTCTCGCCGCTCTCGTCGCCGAAGCAATTGGAAAAATCACTGCATTCGCGGCATGTGGGAGCCGCGCACAGGACAAAGCCCTCCAATTCGCACAAAGAACGATAGAAGAATTTTTTCCATTTCATATTGGCGGTGTTGCGCGCGGCGAGTCGCGGGAAACGGTCGCCGATCAACCGGCCGAGCTCCTCGCGCCGAAACAGGCCCAGGTCCTGCCACAGATGCCGGGGAGCCATCGAGCGCTTCGTCAAAATGGCGATGAGCCAGCCCGTCTCCTCGGAAGCGTTCCCACGAAACCGCTCGAGCAATTCGCGGAGCTGATCCTCCTCCTCGTCGAAGGAAACGCAGTCGGGCTGTGCGTCGAGATCGACGTAAGGAGCGGCTTCGGGCGCCCAATTTATGATCAGCCTCTCCAGATCGCGTCGGCCGAGGCCGAGGATCGCCCCGAGGCTCTCCGCTCTGGCGCCGGCCTCGGCGAGACCGATCGCCAGAGCGCAGGCGAATATATGCGCGGTAAACGCATCCTGACGCCCGATTTCGCTCGGCCGCGAGCGAAGCTGCACATAGATGTCTGCGGCGTCCGCCAAATGCGGGCGCGTCTGTGTCCCCGAACGCCTGTCCTCGGTGAGAAAGGCCATGAGCGTCAGCCGCCGAGTTGGTCCACCGTTACGTGGGTTTGACAGTTCTTCGGGCAAACCTTGGAGCAGGCGTCGCAGCCGATGCACTGCCCCTCGTGTTCGACCTTCATGATCTTGCGATTGAGCTCGCCGTCGAAATCATCCTCGTCGTCTTCCGTCACGATGCCGAGAATTTGACCATCCGCGTCGACGCCGTAGAGCGCCATCACGCTCTGCGGGCAGACCTTGAAGCATCGGCCGCAGCCTATGCAGGTTTCCGGATTGATGTCGGTGAGATATGACGGCGTCCAATCGGCGCCGCTCCTCGTCTTGAAGGCCCCCATCACGCCGTCTCCAATTCCTTGAGTTTCTTCCGCGCGGCCTCGAGCGCCGCATAGGCGTCGTGCGTCTCCTGCGCGACAGAGAGGATATTGGTCCAGTTGATCGGCAGCTCCTCCGACAAATCATGAAGATTCATCTTCATATTCATCGCTTTGGCCGACAGCTTCTTGATTTCGGCCTTCAGTTCGTCGACGGAACTCATCTGCTTCCCCTCACATTCTCAATAGCGGGCGACATCCGGGAATTTTTCGACCATCTCGACGCCGGCGTCGACATATTTGGTCCCTTCCTGCGCCAGCTTTTCCAGGGTTTCGAAACCGAAACGATGCACGTCGCGCAATTGCTTGTTGACGACAATGAGACGGCCGGCGATCAGGACCTGACGTCCGAAGCCTTCATGGCTCATCTTGATCATCGGCTGCACCATCACCCCGGTCGCGCGCTCGATCGACAAGGCGACCGCGTTGAAGAACAGCTCGATGCGCCAGAGGATTTCCGGATCCGGATCGCCGATGATCGGAATCTGCTTACGCGCTTCCTTGTCGACGATGTAGGGCTTCAAAAGATCGAGATCCTTCTTGTTGTCCCATGTGCCGTGCGTGTCCTGCGCGCGCCACTGTTTGATGAGCTCCTTGATGAAGACGCTCTCCGCCGCGTCGCTCGCCGCCGTCGTCGCCGTCTCAGCCATTTGCAGCCTCTTCCTCGAAATCGAAGGTTCTCTCCTGGCCCTTCGACATGACCTTACGCAGCCAGGGCGGCGGAGCGCCTTGCAGCACGACTCTCAGTTTCTCCAGCAGATCGACGATGCTCTCCGGCTGCTGGACTTTCATCGGATGGATGCCCGAGGCGACGACGCGCGCCGCGCCCGAGCCGCCGATGGCGGCGACATAAAGAATCGCGCAGTCCTTGATCGCCTCGAGCTTGGGCTGCAACTTGTCTTCGTTGCCGTCCTCCTGAAGGTCGCCGGCGAATGGGATCGCTTCGATGAAGCTGTGGCCTTCCGCCGTCAGCTCGTAGATCGCGATATTTTTGGCCCATCCGAAATGGGCGTCGACCCTCTCGAGGTCCTGTGTGGCGAACGCGACTTTCATGCTGCCTCCTATCCTGGTCAGGCCATCGCGGTGAGTTGCACGAGCTCTTGCTCCGCGCCGACATGATGAATGTTTTCGTCCTGCCGCCACGTGTCCGGATCGGGCTCATGCGCGTCGGCGATAAAGATATTGCCGACGGTAAAGATCAGATCGCGCGTTCCGCGATATCCGACCGTGAGCTGATGGGTCGCTCCGAGCCGATCGAAATTCGGCAGGCCGAGGCGAAAGAGCGGTATCCCGAGCCGCTCGGAGGCTTGGCGGCCGTGCGCATGCGTCATCAGCAAGTCCGCGCCCGCCGCCCGATTCTCCAAATCTTCGAGATCGCCGATCAACACCTCTTCGATCGGCAGCTTCTCCAACATCGGCGAGGCGGTCGTCGTCACCGCCGCCTGCAGGACCGCGCCCATCTCGTTCAGCCACGAGCCGACCGCCCACAGGAGATCGGGTTCCGCCCCGATCGCGATGCGCCGGCCGCCGAAATGAAAATGCCCGTCGAGCATCGCGTCCACCAACTGACCGCGCTGGCGCCGCAATTTCGGCGGCACGGGACGTCCGCTGATGCGCGACAGAAAGGCGACGAATTCGTCGTTGGGCGCGAGACCCGTCAGCCGGTCGAACAGAACGAAAGGCGCGCCCGAGCGTTTTTCGAGCGTCTCCGCCGCGCTGCGCATCTGCTCGCCGATCGCGATCGTCCACGCCGCCGAGCCCATCGCCGCCATGCTCTCGCGAGAGGCTCCCCCGAGCGTCGTCGGCGTGAAATCCTCCGGCAGATGGCCGTCGAGCGAGCCGGAGAGATCGGGCAGGAAGCTCGGCTGCAGTCCGAAACATTCGATGATGTCCCGCAACTCGTCGATATCCCCCGGCGTCAGATGACATCCGGGCAGCACATTGACTCTCTCGGGCGCCCGTTTCACAGGCGCCGGATTTTCGGCGACGAAAGTCTCGACGAGCTTGGCGACGGTCTTCGCCCAGCCGTCCTGAAACGCATCCTTGAAGTCCGGCGTCGACACATAGACGATGCCGACATTGTCGAGTTCCGGATGACGCTGGCGAATGAGCTGAATATAGCCGTCGACGTCGTCGCCTTTCGTTTCGGTGACGCCCGTCGAGCAGATGCCGATCACGTCCGGATTGGCGCGCTTGACGATGTTGAGAATCGCCTGCTCGACATTTTCGAGCCCGCCGAGAACGGTCGCGACTTCGCTCATCGCCGTCGTCTGCAGAGGGATCGATTCGCGAAAATGCCGAACGAACAGCACCAGGCCGAAAGAGGTGCAGCCCTGAGAGCCGTGCAGCACCGGCATGCAGCCCTGCACGCCCATGAAAGCGAGCGCGCCGCCGATGGGCTGGCTCATCTTGAGCGGATTGACGGCGCAGGCCTTCTTGGAAATTTCGACACGGGCCATGGGAACCTCACGCCGCTTTCGATGCAGGAACCGCGCCAGCGTCGTTCGCCGCCTCCACGATCGCTTCCAGCGCGCCGCGGCAGCCGCCGCAGCCCGTGCCGGCGTGCGTCGCCTCGGCCAGCGCGTCGACGGTCGTGAGCGATCCCGCCTCGATCGCATCCTCCAAGGCGCCGACGTTCACATTGTGACAATTGCAGACGCGCTTTTCGCGGCGAGCCGCTTCCGCGCGCTCGGGATCGGCCGCCAGAGCCGCAGCCTCCGCGGCGAAGGCTTCGGAGGCCCGTTCCTCCCACGTCTTCTCTTCCCAAGGGGCCGGACGGCGCACCTGCTCCCAGACAGGATTGTAGAGCGCCTTGTCGATCTCATGCACCAGCTCGACCATGCCTTCATAGCCGGCGTAGGCGTGGTGGCGCTCCTGGTTGATGTCGAGCCAGGGCATCTTGGCCTTCAGCGCGACGAATTGCGAGCGACCGCCGGAGAGCATGATGTCGGCGCGCGCTTCCTTGAGCATCTTGTACATTTCGCGCGGCGTCATATCGTCGATCATATGGGCGTCCTGGCCCATCAGCTCCTTGATCTTCTCCTTGTCCTCCTTGGTGGACTTCTTCACGCTGGTGCCGACGAGCTCGAGCCCCGCCTCCTGCAGGGCGGCGACGACGGACCAGGATTTCACACCGCCGGTGATCAGCAGCACGCGCTTGCCGAGCAGCCGTTCGCGATAGGGCTCGATTCGCGCCCAGGCGCGCGCTTCCTCGCGCGCGATCACCGCCTCGGTGCGCTCCATCAGCTCCGCGGGAGCGCCGCGCTCGATCAGCAGCCGCGCGATCTCGCGCAGACTGTCGCTCATGTCGCCGATGCCGTAGAACGACCCCTCGAAGAAGGGAATGTCGTAGCGTTCCTCCATCTTGCGGGCGACATTGATCATCGCCTTGGAGCAGACCATCATCGCCGCCTTGGCGCGATGGGAGGACGCGACTTCGTGATATTTGGCGTCGCCTGATATACAGGCGAGAATTCGAATGCCGAGCTCGTCGAGCAGCGGCTTCACCTGCCACAACTCGCCGGCGAGATTATATTCGCCGATGATGTTGATGTCGTAGGGAGTCGTATATTCCGGCTCTCGCGTTCCGATGACGTAATCGAGAATCGCCTCGCCCGCGAGCTTGTTGCCGAGATTCTTCGGRCCCACGAAACCGGGGGAAATGACCGGAACGACCGGCTTGTCGAATTTYTTCGTCGCCGCCTTGCASACGGCCTCGATATCGTCRCCGATCATCGCCGGCACGCAGGTCTGATAGACGAAGACCGCCGGCGGATCATATTTGTCGATGATTTCCTTGATCGACTTGTAGAGCCGCTTCTCTCCGCCGAACACGACATCGGTCTCGCCGATGTCGGTGGTGAAGCCCGTGCGATAGAGGCTGGAGCCGGACGACTTGGCGCCCCGGTTGTCCCAGGAGTTGCCCTCGCAGGCGATCGGCCCGTGCACCAGATGGGCGACGTCGGTGATCGGCTGCAGCGCGATTTTCGCTCCGTCGAAGGCGCATCCGCCGGCGGCGGCGCCCGGCGCCAACTGCTTCGTGCAGCCCTTCTTGCGCTCTTTTTCGGATTTGCCCTTGTTCTTGTCGCAACCAGGCTCGTTGAAAACCTCTTGCACCTTCGCGGCTAAACTGCTCATCCGCACCTCCCTGCCAGCCATCGCCTCCCACGAGGCGCGCTATTCGCGCCCGCGCGGCGATCGACCCAAACCGAATAGGCCGTCTTCCAAGCGCCGCCGGGCCTAGAGACAAACGCCGGCCCGGCGGGAACCTAAAGTCGCGTCAGCGAATGATGTCGAAGCTGTAGTCCGACTTCGCGACGACGTTGGTGTTGCGGTCGATGTCCTCGAACACCGCGTCGAGCAGCCAGACGAGAACGTTCAGCGCGCCCTGATAGCCCCACACCGGATAGCGATGGTGATGATGGCGATCGAAGATCGGGAAGCCGATGCGGATCAACGGCGTGCCCGTGTCGCGGTCGAGATATTTCCCGTAGGTGTTGCCGATGAGGTAGTCGACCGGCTCGGTGAAGAGCAGCGAGCGCATGTGCCACAAGTCCTTGCCCGCATAGACGTGGCAGTTCTTGCCGAAGGGCGAGGAGTCGAACAGCGCCTGCACCTTCTCCGCCCA
>PQAN01000043.1 GCA_003105285.1 Methylocystaceae bacterium | reverse complement strand
GGCGCGGGCTCGCGATCAAGAAGACCGGCAACGAGATCATGACGCTGCTCGGCGGACGTGAAATCCACCCGATCAACGTGCGCGTCGGCGGCTTCTATCGCGCGCCGCGCCGGCGCGAGTTGGCGCCGCTCGCAGAAAAGCTCGAACGTGCGCGCGAGGCCGCGCTCGAAAGCCTGCGCTGGGTCGCCGGCTTCGATTTCCCCGACTGCGCGCGCGACTACACATTCGTCTCGCTGCGTCACGAAACGGAATATCCCTTCAACGAAGGCCGTATCGTCTCCAATCGCGGGCTGGACATCGAAGCGTCCCGATATGACGACCATTTCGAGGAGACGCATGTCGAGCGCTCCACCGCGCTGCATTCGCGCATGCGCGACGGATCCGCCTATCTCTGCGGCCCGCTCGCCCGCTACAATCTGAACTTCGACCGCCTGTCGCCGCTCGCGCAGGACGCGGCGCGCGAGGCGGGGCTCGGGCCGGTCTGCGTCAATCCCTACCAGAGCATCATCGTCCGCGCGGTCGAAACGCTCTACGCGCTGGATGAAGCGCTGCGCATCATCGAGACGTACGAGGAGCCGGACAGGCCCCACGTCGAGATCGAGCCGCGCGCGGGCGCGGGCTTCGCCGCGACCGAGGCGCCGCGCGGGCTTCTCCACCATCGCTATTCTCTCGAGGCGGACGGTAGCATAGCGGACGCGCGCATCGTGCCGCCGACGTCGCAGAATCAGGCGACGATCGAAGACGATTTGAAGGCGCTCGTCGGCGCCTTCCTCGACCTTCCGCAGGACGAGCTGCGCCATCGCTGCGAGCAGACCGTGCGCAATCACGACCCCTGCATCTCCTGCTCGACGCATTTCCTGCGGCTCGACATCGATCGAGGCTGAGATGGGCGAAAGGCGCGTCGTCATCGGCGTGGGCAACGCCGACCGGGGCGACGACGGCGCGGGGCGCCGCGTCGCATCGCTTCTCAGCGAGCAGGCGCCGATCGGCGTCGAGATCATCGAACACGACGGCGAGGCGACGTCGCTGTTGTCGAGCTTCGAGGGAGCAGCCGAGGCCTTTCTGATCGACGCCTGCGCGTCGGGCGCCCCGCCGGGGACCGTGCGGCGTTTCGACGTCACGGCGGCGCCGCTGCCTCGACGCGAATTCGGCGGAACCACCCATGGCTTCGGCCTCGCGGCGGCGATCGAGCTCGCCCGCGCGCTCGGCCGCCTGCCGCCGTCCTGCATCGTCTATGCGATCGAGGGCGAGTCCTTCGAATTCGGCGCGCCGCTGTCGCCCTCCGTCGAGGCGGCCGTCGCCGAGGTCGCGCGGGGGTTGAAGGCGGAAATCGAATGCGGCGAACAAGGACAGACGGCCTTGTCGATTCCGCGATCGAAGGTAGAATAGCCGCGCTCATGCGCCTCGCGAATATTGTTTGCCTCGGTATTTCATTGACCTGACCGATTATCCGGAGAAAAATCATGTCCCAGGCAGTCGTCGGCGGTCCGGTGGGAACGGGCGGGGGCTATTCGACGCAGTCCAATCCCGGGCCGTTTATCACGGCCGTTATCGTTATCGCTATTGCGCTGACGGGCGCGTACGCCCTCTTTGTGAACTGGGACAAGCTGTTCGGCGCCAAGCCGTTGCAGGCCATCTTCATCTTCCCGGCGCCGGTGTTCGAGGCGCTTCCCCGCGACGTCGCCCGTGGTCTCGATCGCGGGCGCATCTCCATCAACGTCACGAATAATATACAAATCAACGGCGATGTAAGACTGGATGGCGGCGGCGACAAGCCTCCGCCGCAGGCGTCATGCACGCCGTCCTACGTGCAGGCGATCATCGCCGTCGGGGGATTCGCTTTGACGTGCCAGATCGTCGACGGCTACTTCAGGACACAGGCGCGCTCGGCGCAGAAAGATCGAAAGACGATCATCGTCGACGCTCTGAAAGACAAGATCATCGTGCATGAGCAGAGCGGCGGCGACGGCGGCACGATCATCGTGCGCAAGAACAATACGGAAGTGCATTCCGTGGACTACGCGGCCGATGGCTTCGACTGCGCGAAAAGCTTCGAGTTCATCACGCAGATTCTCAAAAAATAAGCCGATAGAGCGTTTCCAGCCGAAGTGGAAACCGGTTCGGCGTCGGAAACGCCTCAAAACAAGAAGCCGGAGTCTTTCCGTGTTTCATTGAAACACGGAAAGACTCCGGCTTCTGGCCGATAGCGCCGCGCAAAGCCGATCGGCGTCGCTGTCAGCGGCCGATGTCGAGTCGTGGTTCGAGAACCCGGCATGCGGAGAGTCAGTTCCCGTCGCCGAGCAGGCCGGGAATGGGCAGAATTTCGATGCCCTCTTCGAGCAGCGCTTTGGCTTCCTCGAAACTGGCGCGGCCACGAATGGCGCGCGCTTGCGACTCGCCGTCCTGGATGCGGCGCGCTTCGTCGGGAAATTTGTCGCCGACGTCCTCCGTCGCTGTCACGATCTTCTCGCGCAGCTCGCGGATCATCGCCCGCAGCGCCGCATGCTGCTCGTCGAGCAGCGCGACGTCGCTCCCGCCGGAACTTTGCGAAAGCCGGTCGCCGCGCAGGATGTTGGGCGCCATGACCGCCTTCGAGACCTTCGCGGACTGGCAGAACGGGCAGGCCACCGCGCCTCGCGCCGATTGCGCGTCATAGGCGGCGCTGTCCTTGAACCAACTCTCGAATTCGTGGCCCTCGACGCAGATCAGCCGGTAGAGGATCACGTGGCCGCCTCGCTCGCGGCCAGCAGCCGGTCGAGCTCGCCGTCGCTTTCGAGCGCATAGAGATCGTCGCAGCCGCCGATCGGGCGTCCGTCGATGAAGATTTGCGGCACGGTCCGGCGACCCTCTGCGAGCCGGCTCATTTCGGCGCGCTTTTCCGGGTCGCCCTCGACGGAAATTTCCTCGTATGCGGCCTGTTTCCGCTCGAGCAGACGCTTGGCGGCCGTGCAATAAGGGCAGGTCGGCGTCGTATAGATGACGATATGCGGCATGACGGATCCATGACTTTCGATCTTTATAAGCGTTTCCGCCGCGCATTCAATCGCGTCCTCGACGCGCAGCGCCGACGGCTTCACGATCACGCTGGGCGGACGCGACAAGCTGCGCTCCACGATCGCCGCCGCGGAAGCCGCTTTCCCGCCGCTCGAGGAGCTGAAAGGAAAAGAGCGAGAACACAAAGTCGCATGTGCAACTTTGCGACCCGTCGCAAGGGGTCGCATGTTCCTGTCACGTTCTCACGGCTGATTATCTAACCGTTTGTTTTCATTGGTGGGCGCACAAGGGCTCGAACCTTGGACCCGCTGATTAAGAGTCAGCTGCTCTACCAACTGAGCTATGCGCCCGTCCGGCGGCTTCGGCGGTCGCCGCCGAATTCCGAACAGGGCGTCGAGATAACAAATGACCTCGGCCATGTCCAGCTTCGGAAAGAAAAATTCATCGCTTTGTCGTGCGAGCGTCAGGGCCGCCATTCCGCCACGGGTTCGGCCGCCCGTTCGCTCCGCTTCGCTTCGTCGCTCGAGGCGAGCAGGCCGCGCAGGGCGTCCTTCACGCCCTCGCCCGTCGCCGCCGACAGAAGCAGCGGCGCCGGCCGTTTGCCGTCGGCCGGCGGGCCGGCGGAGGCGATCGCGCGCTTCAAGCGTTCCTTTTGTTTTTTCAGATGGTCCGGATCGACGGCGTCGACCTTGGAGAGCGCGACGATCTCGTGCTTCTCGTCGAGCCCGGCGCCATAGGCGGCCAGTTCGCGACGGATGATCTTATAGTCGCGCCCGGCGTGCTCGCCCGTGGCGTCGACGAGATGCAGCAGCGCCCGGCAGCGCTCGATGTGGCCGAGGAACCGGTCGCCGAGTCCATGGCCCTCATGCGCGCCTTCGATGAGGCCGGGAATATCGGCGAGCACGAATTCGCGCTCGTCGATCCGCACGACGCCGAGGCCGGGGTGCAGAGTGGTGAAGGGATAATCGCCGATCTTCGGCTTGGCGGCGCTGACGCTCGCCAGAAAGGTCGATTTGCCGGCGTTCGGCAGGCCGACGAGGCCGGCGTCGGCGATGAGCTTCAGCCGCAGCACGATCGTCCGCTCGACGCCCTCCTGGCCGGGGTTGGCGCGGCGCGGCGCGCGATTGGTCGAGGTGGTGAAATGCAGATTGCCGAAGCCGCCATTGCCGCCGCGCGCGATCACCGCCGTCTGGCCCACCTCGGTCAGATCGGCGATCAACGTCTCCTCGTCCTCCTCGAAAATCTGCGTGCCGGCCGGCACCTTCAGCACGGCGTCGGCGCCCTTGCCGCCGGCGCGGTTCTTGCCCATGCCGTGCATTCCGGTCTTGGCCTTGAAATGCTGCTGATAGCGATAGTCGATGAGCGTATTCAGCCCGTCGACGCATACGGCGACGACGTCGCCGCCGCGCCCGCCGTCGCCGCCGTCCGGCCCGCCGAATTCGATGAATTTCTCGCGCCGGAAGGAGACGCAGCCGGCGCCGCCGTCTCCCGAGCGCACGTAGATTTTCGCCTGATCGAGGAATTTCATGTCTTTTCGGGGCTCACGTCGATTTGAGCTTCGGGCGCCGCGCGCCGAACGTCGTCGGGATCGCGCCGCGTCGCAGTTCGAGGAACTCGGCCGCGACCTCGCCGCCGCGCGCGGGAGCGAGGCAGAGGCCCTGTCCCGTCCGGGTGAAGCCGAGTTTCTCGTGGACGCGCAGGGAGGCTATATTGGTCGGCATCGCGGATGAGACGATGCGTTCCAGACTCGTCATGCCGAAGACGAGATCGATGAAGGCGGCGACCGCTTCGCTCATCAATCCCTGTCCCCAGAACGGCCGTCCGAGCCAGAAACCGAGCGTCGCCACCCCGCGATTGGCGGCGCCATGCAGGCCGAGCACGCCGATCGCCTCGTCCGGCTGGCGCTTCTGCGTGAGCGTGAGGCACAATCCCTCGCCGCTCGCGTTCTCGGCGCGCGCCGACAGGATGAAGGATTCCGCATGGTAGCTCTCATAAGGGTGCGGAATGCGCGCCGTCTTCAGCGCGACCTCCGGATCGCCCGCGAGCCGGCAAATGACCGGCGCGTCGGCGGCGCGCGGCCAGCGCAGCCACAGCCGTTCCGTCTCCAATCTGAAAATATCGTCGCGCGCAATTTCCGGAAACATGAGGCGCTCCATGGGGACGCGGCAAATTCGTCCCAAAAAAGACGAAGGGGAAGCGGCGTCCCGCTCCCCCTATCGGCCCTTTGAGGCCTTTTTCCGGATTTTTCGCCTCGAGCGCTGCCGCTCTGAGAGCATGGCGCGAAGACCAAAATCCGCCGGGGGTAGAACGCCGGCGGAGGGTCTTCGTCGATCCTCCGCCTATTCGGCGGCCGTAGCCAGCGGCGCCACGGATACCGTGGAGCGCCCCCTGCTCGATTTGAATTGGACCGTGCCGTCGATGAGCGCGAACAAAGTATGGTCCTTGCCGATCCCGACATTGCGGCCGGGATGCCATTTGGTGCCGCGCTGGCGCACGATGATATTGCCGCCGACGACCGACTCGCCGCCGAATTTCTTCACGCCGAGGCGGCGACCGTCCGAGTCGCGGCCGTTGCGCGACGAACCGCCTGCTTTCTTGTGAGCCATTGTCCCTGCTCCGAATTCACCGTCTGTAGGCTACGCGCTCAGCGCCGCCCGAGAAATCCATGGCGCGCCTATCGAGGCGCGCGTCGTTGAATGTCTATAACGCAATCCGAAGGCGTTTTCCACGGCTCGGAGAGCGCTTTGCGCGTCAGGCGTCGATCGACGTGATGCGGACGATCGTCAGATCCTGACGATGGCCGCGCTTGCGCTTCGAGTTCTGGCGGCGGCGCTTCTTGAACGAGAGCGTCTTGGGGCTGCGCGCCTGCTCGGCGATCTCGCCGGTGACGCTCGCGCCGGCCACGAGCGGCGCGCCGACCTGCGTTCCGCCGTCCTTCTCGAGAAACAGCACTTCGTCGAACGTGACCTTGTCGCCCGCGGCGCCATCCAGCGCCATGACTGTGATCGTATCTCCGGCGGAGACGCTATATTGCTTTCCGCCGGTCCTGATGACTGCGACCATCTTTTTTATCCTATGGTTCGTCCCGGCTCTGACGGGGACCCCGCCGGCCGGCTTTTTGGCAGTTGACCGTTGTCTTGCTTCGTTTCGTCGTCCGACTGTTATGCCGCGACAAACGAAAAGCGCGGCGAAACCGCCGCGCCGAAGCGGGGAAGCTTTAGACCGACAGGCGGCGTCTTGTCAATGATATGACGTCTGCGGCAGTGTCTCGGTTTGAATTTCGGCTAGCGACCCAAAATATGTTCTTCAGTTCGCCAATCCCGTTCAATGATAAGGAGGCGGAATGGATCGGTTCGTCGTCATTTCTGGATGCTCCGGCGGCGGCAAATCTACGCTGCTCAACGAACTGAAGCGGCGAGGTTATGAGGTTATAGAAGAACCAGGTCGCCGCATCATTGCGGAAGAACTCGACGGTTCGGGACACGCGGCGCCTTGGGTCGATCTCGCTGCATTCGCCGAGCGTGCGGTAGAAATGTCGCTCCGCGATCGGGATCGGGCCGAGAGCATGCCGGGCGTGGTGTTCTTTGATCGAGGATTGATCGATGCTGCTGCCGCGCTCGAGCATGCCACAGGGAAGCCAATTCTAAAGGCTTATTCCAAGGAGCGTTACAATCCTCGGGTGTTCATGACGCCCCCATGGCCCGAGATCTATGCCAACGATGCCGATCGGCGGCATGGTTTGCAGGAGGCGATCGAGGAATATGAGAGACTGTTGGTCGTTTTTACATCCCTGGATTATGTCATCGAGGTGCTTCCAAAAATTGGTGTCGCCCAGCGGGCCGACATCGTCATCGAAGGTCTGAAATCGACTTGATCGCCTCGAGAGCAGACCTGCCTCGGACCAGCAAAAGCCGAGATTCGAACTGATACAGCTAAGCCGTATCACAACGCAGCCGCCCGCCGAAACTTATCCCCGCCCCCAAAACCTCGCCTATGCTCACTCCACCTCGCCGACTGCAGGGGCGCCGTCACGGGTCGGCGGCGCCGGCGGGGACGGTTAAGCGCAAGGCGGCGACCCTCGACCTTGCGTCGGGCGTCGCGTCGCCGGCCGGGCCGCCTCCAGATGCGTGGAGGGCGCATGAGTTCTCGTCATGCGCGAAATGGCTGGGCCGTAGAAGTCGAAGGCCGCACGCTGGGAACGAGTACCGAAACGGGAAAGGTTCCCTCGGCCGGAGGCGGCGCATAAGACGCCCTTGCGACGCGCCCAAATCGCGCGAGCGGTATGGGAAAGAAGCGGCGCCGTCAGGCGTCGTGTCCGAAAGAGCGCCGTCCGCCATCAGGGGGCGCAGCGGCTTTCGGGAAAGGTGCGTCGCGGAGAAAGACCGTGTCCGGGACAATTCGGCCCCGATGCGCGTTTTGCTTTCGCTTTCGGCCGAAGAACGGGGCCGAAGCGTCCCGGACTCCCTTCATCGCCCGCGTCGGAAGACGGCGGGACGTTTTCGGCTGCGCGTTCCTCACCCGCCCCTGGAGTGGGAGGGTGGAAGGCGGATTACGCCCTCACGCGCACATATTCCCCCGGCGCGTCGCAGAGCGGCGCGAGCCTGCCGCCGCCGGGTTCGCGTGCGGGGATCTTCCTCGGCGCCTGCGCGGTGATCCAGGCGAGCCAGTCCGGCCACCAGGAGCCCTTGGTCTCCTTCGCCGTCTTCACCCAGTCCTCATAGGCGCCGGTCGGCGGACCGCCGGTCCAATATTGATATTTGTTCTTCTCCGGCGGATTGACGACGCCGGCGATATGGCCCGCTCCGGCGAGCACATAGCGCACCTCGCCGCCGAAGAATTTCGCGCCTGTGAACACCGACCGCGCCGGGGCGATATGGTCGTCCTTCGTCGCGAGCTCGTAGATCGGGATTTTCACCTTGCGCAGATTGAGCCGCACCCCGTCGATGACCATCTGCCCGCGCGCCAGATTGTTCTCGATGTAGCACTGGCGCAAATAGAACAAATGGTTGGCGCGCGGGATGCGCGTGCAGTCGGAGTTCCAGGTCAAGAGATCGAAGGCCGCCGGCTCCACGCCCTTCATGTAGTTGTTGACGAAATAGGTCCAGAACAGCTCGTTGGGGCGCAGCATATTGAAGGTCGTCGCCATTTTGACGCCTTCGAGATAGCCGGTGCGGGCCATCGCCTCGTCGAGCGCGGCGAGCCGCGCCTCGTCGATGAACACCTGCATGTCGCCCGCGTCGGTGAAATCGACCTGCGTCGCGAGAAACGTCACGCTGTCGATGCGCTTGTCGCCCTTCTCGGCCATATAGGCGAGCGTCGAGGCGAGCATGGTGCCGCCGACGCAATAGCCGGCCGCCGCGACGCGATTTTCGCCGGTCGCCCGCCCGATCGCGTCGAGGGCGGCGAGGACGCCCTCGCGCATATAGGCGTCGAAGCCCTTCTCGGCTTGTTTCTCGTCCGGATTGACCCAGGAGATGACGAACACCGTCAGCCCCTTCGACACGGCCCAGCGCACGAAGCTCTTCTCGGCGTTGAGGTCGAGCACATAGAATTTGTTGATCCAGGGCGGGACGATCAGCAAGGGGCGGGCGAAGACCGTCTCGGTCGTCGGCGCATATTGGATGAGCTCCATCACCTCGTTGCGGAACACCACCTTGCCGGGCGTATTGGCCATGTCGACGCCGAGCACGAACTTGCTCTCGTCGCTCTGCCGAAGCTTCAGCATGCCGCGCCCGGCGGAGAGATCCTCGGCCAGCATCTTCATGCCGCGCACGAGATTTTCGCCGCGCGCGTCGAGCGTCGCGCGCAGCAGCTCGGGATTCGTCGCCACGAAATTCGACGGCGAAAGGGCGCTGGCGATGAGCCGCGTGTAGAAGGCCGCCTTGGCGCGCGTCTGCGGGTCGAGCCCCTCCGTCCGCTCGACGGCTTCGCCGGCCCAGCGCGAGGTGAGGGCGTAGGATTGGCGAAGCCAGTCGAAAAACGGATTGTCGCGCCACTCCGGCGCGGCGAAGCGCTTGTCGCTCGGATCGGCCGGCACGATCGGCGGCGCGTCCTCGCCGGAGAAACGCCGCAGCGTCTGGCTCCAGATGTCGGTCAGGCCGGAGACGAGGTCGGCCTGAGCGGCGACCGCGAACTCGGGCTTCGCGAACCAGCGCTCCGCCACGACGCCGAGCGTCTTGGCGGCGTCGGCGACGTTGCTCGCCAATTCGCTTCTGGTGTCGCCCGGCTCGATGCCGCCTATGGCGGCGGCGAGCGCCTTGCGGCCCTGGTCGACGAGTTGCGCGAGATTTTCGGCGATGATCTCGAAATCATGGGCGCTGGGACGGAAGCGCACGGAGGGGACGGGCGCTTCCCGCAATTGCGCGGGCTTGCGCGCCACTTGCGGCAGCGCCTGCAATTTGCGCATGAGTTCGCGACGTTGCTCGTCGGAGAGCTCGGCGACGCCGCCCGCCAGCACGGCCGCCGCGACATCGAGCTCGAGGCGCCGGCGCTCCAGCGTGCTCGCGCCGTCGTCGGGCTGCGCAGCCGCGGCAGGCGCTTTCGCGGCGCTCTTCGCCGCTCGACGCGGTTGCTTCGGCGCGCTCGCCTCGACCTTTTTGGCGCGCTCGGCGAGGCGGACTGTCGGCGCCTTCCCGCTCTTTGGCGCCGGAGCGGAAGCGGAGCCATTGGCTGCTCTCTTCTTCCTTTCAGGCTCCTTCCGTTCCTCGGACGCGACAGGCGTCCCGGACGCCGCGCGGATTTGCGGCGCTCGCCGTTTGGCTCGAGCCTCGAGGCGATGGTCTGCGGTCATGAGCTGTCCTGTTTCCTGCAGCCGTCGGCGCGGCCTCTCGCAACCATTCTCTTAGAGCATTCGCCCGGCGCCCGAAAACCGTCCTCGCCCGAGAAAACGCTTCGCCTATTACTTAGGCGCGGCGCCGCGTGCGTGAAAGATTTCCTTGCGGCCAAAAGCGCGCTACTCTTTTGCTACACTATGCGCCCTGCGTCGCGCCGCGTCACTCTGTCCGATCGTTTCTCGAGCGCGACGCCGCACATCCTTATCGTCGGCGGCGGCGCGTCGCCCATAGCAAAGCCGCATTGTCGCCGTATGACGGGGCCGAGCGTCCCTTTAAAATCCGAGAAATCGCCGTTTCGATGAAACATCTGTCGACATTCTGCTTGGTGGCTTTCGTCGCTTTGTCCGCGCCGGCTCGCGCCGCGGACGGCGGCCCGGCGACGATCGGGGAAGCGATCGGCAAGCTCTTCGAGAGCGCCAATCTTCGGTCGACGCCGCCGCCCGCGGCCGATTTCGTGGTGCGATCGAGACCCGCCGAACTCGACTATACTCCCCTCGCGAAGCCCCAGACCGGGCCGCCCGGGACGAGGAACGCGAGCGAGCTCCAGAAGCTGGAGAAGGAACTCGGCGCCGCGGCGGCCGCCAATCGCAGCCGCGCGGCGCGCGTCAGGGCGCCCGACGGCGGTGCGGCGAAACAGCGCGCCTCGGTCGAAGCGCGAGGACGCGCGACGCGACAGAGGGGGATGTCCGTAGATTGATGCGAGCCTGAACAGTCCGGCCGGAAATTCGGTCGGTCGCCTCTCCGCTGGGGCGCCATTCCCGGCGCTCGCTCGGCGAGCGATCGGGAATCCAGCGCAATGGCCAGAATTTCTCGTCGTTGCTCCTGGATTCCCGGTCGGGCCTTCGGCCCGCCGGGAATGACAACTGCGAGGCCGTTGAATTTCCGGGCGGGGCTCTGAAAGGCTCGCGGTCCAGGGAGCAGGCTCGCATCGCGACCCCATCTATCCGCCTGAGGCGGGCGATGGGCGATTCGGCTTTGAACTCGCCGCCTTTCGCGATAGGCGGAAACAACGCCTCTTTCCGATGCGGGCCGGGCCGGGCTCTCGCCGGGACGGGGCCCTTAGACGACGAAACAACGGATACTGCCGCAAATGTCGGATTTCTATCGTGTAAAGCGCCTGCCGCCCTATGTCTTCGAACAGGTCAACCGCCTGAAGGCGAGAGCCCGCGCCGGCGGCGCCGACATCATCGATCTCGGCATGGGCAATCCCGATCTGCCRGCCCCCAAGCATGTCATCGACAAGCTCGTCGAGACGGCGGGACGTCCGCGCACCGACCGCTACTCGGCCTCGAAAGGCATCGCCGGCCTCCGCCGCGCGCAGGCCGGCTATTACGAGCGCCGCTTCGGCGTGAAGCTCGATCCGGAAACGCAGATCGTCGCGACGCTCGGCTCGAAGGAGGGCTTCGCCAATATGGCGCAGGCGATCACCGCGCCGGGCGACGTGATCCTCTGCCCCAATCCGTCCTATCCGATCCACGCCTTCGGCTTTCTGATGGCCGGCGGCGTCATCCGTTCCGTGCCGGCCGAGCCGACTCCCCAGTATTTCGAGGCGCTGGAGCGCGCCGTCATTCACTCGATCCCCAAGCCCATCGCCGTCGTCTGCTGCTATCCGTCCAATCCGACGGCGATGGTCGCCTCGCTCGATTTCTACAAGGACCTCGTCGCCTTCGCCAAGAAGCACGAGATTTTCGTTCTGTCCGACATCGCCTACGCCGAGGTCTATTTCGACAACGACCCGCCGCCCTCGATTCTGCAGGTTCAAGGGGCGAACGACGTCGCCGTGGAGTTTTCCTCCATGTCGAAGACGTTCTCGATGGCCGGCTGGCGCATCGGCTTCGCGGTCGGCAATGAGCGCCTGTGCGCGGCGCTCGCGCGCGTAAAAAGCTATCTGGATTACGGCGCCTTCACGCCGATCCAGGTCGCCGCCACGGCGGCATTGAACGGGCCGGACGACTGCATCAAGGAGATGCGCGCGATCTACAAGAAGCGCCGCGACGTGATGGTCGAGAGCTTCGCACAGGCCGGCTGGCCGATCCCGGCGCCGACCGCCTCCATGTTCGCCTGGGCGCCGATTCCCGAGCGCTTTTCCGGCCTCACCAGCCTCGAATTTTCCAAGCTGCTGATCGAAAAGGCGGATGTGGCGGTCGCGCCGGGCGTCGGCTTCGGCGAGCACGGCGAAGGATTCCTGCGCCTCGCGCTGGTCGAGAACGAGCAGCGCATCCGTCAGGCGGCGAGGAACTTGCGCCGGTTCTTCGAATCGGCCGATCACTCGCTTCACAATGTCGTGCCGCTGCGGGCGTGAGTGGGCGTTCGGCCGTATTCGGCCGGCTTCGCCCGGCGAATGTTCGCCTGCTTCGACGTCATACGGCTTCCGTTCGATCGCTTCGCTGAGGCGCTGGCCGCTCTCTCCCGCTCGCGAGGAGAAGGAACGACGGCGCGTGTCGATCCGTATCAGAAGTCAGCTCTCACGACTTTGTTCGTCTCGAGCTAAATGTTTACTGAACACACCTATAGCCGGCAGAACGCAAAATATGCCGAATAACAAATTTCGCCGCCGGCTCGTCACAAAATATACCGCCGCTAATCCAAAAACTAGAATATACGAACTTAAACACCCCAATGTTCTCAGACGCTTTTTCAATGAACCTGGAGACCGAACTTGCTTCAGCGCTATCTGCTGTCTCCAAAAATCCGGACCAGATGCCTTTAGAATTGAGCGCTATCCTTAGATTACGATACTGCCTGACGGATCCAAACAACATCCCTTTCGGCGATAACCGGGCAGGCCCTGGACCTGGCGCTTGCTCAAAAACGATTATATTTTTGCCGAGTATCTTCAGGATCTTGATTTTATGAATTCTATTATACTCAATAAAACTACTGGTGTACTTTACCACCATATCATCTTCGCCTGCTATTTTACAATAGCAAACGCATATTCCGTGCTGGCTACCGACGTATACGATACTTCTGCCGTATATCCGAACGCCAAACGTATATATGAGCAAAAACCCCGCGACAATAGTCGTACTCGGCCCGACCGGAGGCGCTCTACCGCTCATCAAATCTTGGATGTTTAAAAAACCGATAAAACAAACCGGAATAATAGCAAACGAAATTACTGTATTTAACGCCAGAAGCTCCGCATTTGCCCGTATCGCCCAAATAACATCGAACTCCGAGTCGACCTTCCCCTCAATGCCATTCATCTGATTCAGCTGGATCGTTGCAGCATTGAATCGGAGGCTCCCAAATTGGTTTATAAGGGCTTTCATTAGAGCGCAAACGGGGACCGTTGCCGCAATAGTGGCTCCGGTGATAAGGCCGATGATTTCTTGATCAGAGAGCTTCTTCATATGATCCGTCATCTATTTCATCTATTCCTCGAAGAGCGCTATTTGGCCCCTGTGCCGGCGCGGCGCAGCGGCGCCGCTCGGCCGTTTTCCGGCTTTGCGGGCGCCCGCTTTCGCGCGCGCAGGCTTCGGCGCCGGGCCCGCGGCCCGATCGCTCGAGGCTTCTTCGTCCGGCGCGACCAGAGAGACATGATCCACGCCCAGCGCTTGCGCGAGTTCGTAGAGGCTGACGATCGTCGGATTGCGGAGGCCGCGTTCGAGATCGCTCAGATATTGTTGCGTGAAGCCCGAACGCTCCGCGAACTGCTCCTGACTCAGGCGCTTTTCGAGCCTGATCCGCCTCACGTTCCGTCCGACCAGCCGCCGCATGTCCATGCGGGCAGGCTGGACGTTACGCACTATCATGTTTATCTATTATAATATGTATTCAACCTTTTTCGCGATCGCGCGGCCCGGCCGAACCTCGAGCGCCAAAGTCGCCTCCTCGCCGCTCGCGCATATTTGGGACGTAAGGAACATGCCCGAGAAACAATCTCTCTATCGCAGCGCCGCTCGCAAAGACGTTGTTCGATGCGCGGGAACGTTTCGCCTGCGTCCTACGCGACGCAGCGATCGCCAAAGTCGAAGCCGGTCGGTCACGAAACATTGATGCGGGCCCGAGAAACGTTTCGCGCCGGGAAAAGAGCGTCCCGATGAGGACAGTAACAGGCCACGACCGGGTCAAAGTCAGAAATTCGAATGGCTCCACTGCCGCCCTTTCCCGACCTTTGCGCCCTCGGCCCCTTTTGGGCTAATAATCGCCCGAAGCTATCCGAGGGAAAGAATGTCCAGACTTCCTGACTTCACCAAAATCGCCTTCGCCACGGCCGCGCCGGCCGCCGCGCCCGAGCCGCGCCATTGGCTGACGCCCGAAGGCATAGAGGTCAAGAACGAATACGGCCCCGCCGATCTCGAGGGGCTCTCCTTCGTCGACGGTTTTCCGGGCGTCGCGCCTTATGTGCGCGGTCCCTATCCGACGATGTATGTCGCCCAGCCCTGGACGATCCGCCAATATGCCGGCTTCTCCACGGCGGAGGATTCCAACGCCTTCTACCGGCGCAATCTGGCGGCCGGACAGAAGGGCCTCTCCATCGCCTTCGATCTCGCCACCCATCGCGGCTATGATTCCGATCATCCGCGCGTCTCCGGCGACGTCGGCATGGCGGGCGTCGCGATCGACTCGATCTACGACATGCGCACGCTGTTCGACGGCATTCCGCTCGACCAGATGAGCGTGTCGATGACGATGAACGGCGCCGTTCTGCCGATCCTCGCCTTGTTCATCGTCGCCGGCGAGGAGCAGGGCGTGAAGCCCGCGCAGCTCACCGGCACGATTCAGAACGACATCCTCAAAGAATTCATGGTGCGCAACACCTACAT
>PQAN01000042.1 GCA_003105285.1 Methylocystaceae bacterium | reverse complement strand
GATCGATTGACGAACAACTGGCCGGAATTCGGTATTCCATAGCCGCTCGAGGCGCGCGCATAGACCTGCCATCGAGGATCGACGCGCCAGGTCACCGAGGCTTCCGGCGCGGCGTTCCACCAGGCGCGGTCGACCGGCACTTGGTTGAGGCCATTGGCCGGCACGCCATTCTGAGCGAAGGTCTGATAATTGATGTTGGTGGCGAATGCGGAAAGCCTGCTGAATTCTCCGGCGAGGCCGAGCACCGCGGTGACGTCGGGCGAGAGCGCGAGCTCCTCGCGCGCCCGCAGGCCGATGTTCGACACCATGTTTTCGGATTTCTGAGTGAGCGCGCCGCCCGCGCCATTGCCGAAGGGCAAGGTGTTCAACGTATAGCTCGTCGCCCGCTCGCGGCCGAAGAACACGCCGACCCAATGCCTCGCCGGCATTCCCAATAATTCTCCATTGTGAGTGATGTCGCTCGACGCCTGGATCGACGGCACGTCGTTGAGCGCCTTCGTTCCGCCGGTCGGCTGGTCGATGTCCTTATCGTCATAGACGGCCTGCGTCCGCCATGTCGTATTGGCGTCGAAATCATGCTCCCAGCGCAGGCCGATGATGTCGCGGCGATCGTTGCGATGGAATCCCGCCTGATCGGCGCTCACCGCGACCGTCGGATTTCTCACGCCATTGGACGGCACGGTCACCGAAGCGCAAGCCGGCGCGGATGGCGCCGAGAAGATCACACAGCCATATTGGAACGGATTGAGATAGAATTGAGTGAGCGACAGACGGCCGGAGAGATTGCCGTAGAGCTCGTTGTGGACGACCTTGAGCGTGAATCTATCGGTCGGCGTGGGCGACCAGACGCCTTTGAAATTGATCGTCTGCGTATCATACTGGCTGTGCTGGGTGAAGCCGTCGCCGCGCACGTCGCTCGCGAACAGCGACACGTCGAAGTCCCCGACCGCCTTGCCCGCTTTCAGATAATTGTTGATGTAGCCGAAACTGCCGAACTCGGCGCCATATTCGAACCCGTCGATCTCGGCGCCGGAAAAGGTGCGGAAATTGATCGCGCCGCCATTGGCGTAATTGCCGAACAGCGCCGAGGACGGACCGCGATAGACGTCGACGCCGGAATAAGCATGCGGATCGATGGCGTCGGCGCGTCCCAAGCCGTCCGGCTGCGTCACCGGAAAGCCGTCCTCCATCATAAAGATGTTGCGGATGCCGAAGCCGTTGCGCGCGCCCGAGCCGCGAATCGAAATGCCGACGTCGCGCGGGCCGTTGCCGGCCTTGAACGACAGACCGGGACTGTAGATGAGCAGATCGGCCGCCGTGAACAGCGGCACATTCTCGAAATTCCTGCTGTCGACGGTCGTGAAGGTCTGGCCCGTCGGCTCCCGATAGACCGGCAGCGTCTTCTTTTCCTTGCCGAAGCCGGGCGGAGCGGCGCTCACGTCGGCGGAAGGCCGCGCCGCCGCGTCGATGTCGATGGTCGGCAGCGCCTCCTGCGCGCGGATCGGAGCCGCGCCGATAGCGAATATCAAAGCGCAAGCGGATGCGCCGCGCAGCAAGTTCGAACGATGGATCATTTTTTCTCCCCTGCCCCGCTGTCGGCGAGGCGCATCGCGCCCGTCGGCTGTCTCGGCCGTCGGCGCGCGGGTGATTCGAGACGAGGTGGCGGAAGAGACGCGCCGTGAGCGCGTCGACAATGTTCGTCAGGCGCGAGAGGGAGGAGCGCGGGCCCGATGCGACTGCGCATGCTGCGGTCGCGGTTCGCTGTTCTGACGGACCGGCCAAACGCCTGAAGACGAATAGCGGGGACCGGCGAACGGGTCCGCCAGCGTATGCGTCAGCAGCGGAGAAGAGCCGCCGAGGCATGTCTGGCAGGAGATGCAATCGGCCGCATGGCGGCCATGACCCGCCGGCGTCCGCCGGTCGGCGGAGGAGCCACCGCCCGCCTCGCAATAGACCTCATCCCGACCGATCGCCGGCGATTCGTCGAATCGGCCGAAGCCGATCGTCGCCGCGCCCTGCAGGGCCAGCGCCACGACGAGCCAAAACCAACCGATAGACAAACGACGCATTCGCTGCCACAGCCTAACCCAGGCTGGCGACGCTAATCTCGGGCGAAGACGGAAACAATCGCGGTTCTCGAGTGGCGCGAGCTTTTGCTTGACTTGTGTCAATAATGTCACAGAATTCCAGACGGCCGCGCGAAACGCACGAGGCTCTGGCGCCTTCTTTTGCGGCGCGCTCAGCCCACAAATCCACGTTCCACTTTCGCGAAACGCATTCTAGAATACAGCCCATGTATATCGCCATCACCCGCGACATCCAGGTCACCGCCCTGCCCGACTTCCTGCCGGAGCGCTCCGACCCCGCCCAAGATCGGTTCGTCTGGTCCTACACGATCGAGATCGCTAATCTCGGTCGCGAGAAGGTTCAATTATTGTCACGTCGCTGGATCATTATCGACGCCTATGGACGCCGCGAGGAAGTGAACGGGCCCGGCGTCGTCGGCGAGCAGCCGATCCTGGAGCCCGGCGAATCCTTTCGCTACGCTTCGGGATGCCCGCTCTCCACGCCCTCGGGACTGATGCAAGGGACCTATACGATGATCACCGAGGACGGAGAGACCTTCGACATCGAAGTGCCCGCCTTCTCCCTCGACAGCCCGCTCTCCAAGCCGACGCTGAACTAGGCGCGCGAGACATGACGACGCTGGAGCGCGCCATCGAGCTGACAGCCCGCCTCGTCGCATTCGACACCGAGAGTTCGAAGTCCAATCTGGCGCTCGTCGATTTCGTCGAGTCCTATTTGCGCGAGCAGGACGTTCCCTTCGTTCGCGCGCCGAATGCGAGCGGCGACAAGGCCGCCATATTCGCGACGATCGGACCGCCGACGGACGGCGGCGTCGTGCTCTCCGGCCATACCGATGTCGTGCCCGTCGCCGGACAGAGTTGGATGGGAGACCCCTTCACGCTGCGGCGCGAGGGATCGAGGCTGCTCGGACGCGGCGCGGTGGACATGAAAGGCTTCGACGCCGTCTGCCTCGCCATGGTTCCCGAGTTCAAGGCGGCGTCCCTGTCGCGCCCGATCCATATTTTCCTCAGCTATGACGAGGAGACGACCTGCCTCGGCCCGCTCGACGTCATCGCGCGTTTCGGCGGCGACCTGCCGCGCCCGGCCGCCGYCCTCATCGGCGAGCCGACCTCCATGCGCGTGGCGGACGCGCATAAGAGCGTCACCACCTTCGTCACCAAGGTCGTCGGCTTCGAAGTGCATTCGGCCAATCTGCATCATGGCGTGAGCGCGGTGCATTCGGCCCTACGGCTGGCGAACGAGCTGCTGCGCGTCGGCGAGGAGCTCGTCGCCGCAGGCGATCCTTCGGGGCGCTTCGATCCGCCGTTCTCGAGCCTTCATATCGGCACGATCCATGGTGGGACGGCGCGCAACATCGTCGCCAAGGACTGCGCGTTCAACTGGGAGTTGCGCGGCTTGCCGGGAGCGAACGCCGCCGCGCTCGTCCAGAGCCGGCTGGAGGCGTTCACTCAGCGTTTGGTCGAACATTCGTTCGGCGCGTTTCCGGGAACCGGCGTGGACACAAGAGTGGAGGTGGAAGTGCCGGGGCTGGCTCCGCAGCCGGGATCAGCGGCGGAGACGCTGGCGCTGCGCCTCGCGCGAGCCAATCACACGATCGCCGTGCCCTACGCCTCCGAGGCCGGACAATTCCAGAAAGCCGGAATACCGAGCGTCATCTGTGGCCCAGGCAGAATAGACGAAGCCCACCAGCCGGACGAGTTCGTCGAGATCGCCGAACTCGCCGCCTGCGTCGAGTTCATGCGCCGGCTCGTCAGAGAGCTCGGCGCATGAAAAGCTGAGACGCCCTCGACGTCTCGCCAGCCCGCTCAGTAGCAGGCCCAGACCCAGTAACCGACCCAACGCCAACAGGGGCCGACGCCAGGCGTCCACCAGCGGCCGTGCCAGTATCGGCCATGGCCGCCGCCGCCATGCCATCGGTGGCCCCCGCCGTGCCAGCCGCCATGACCGCCCCCATGCCAGCCGCCGTGACCACCACCGTGCCAGCCCCCGCCATGACCACCGCCATGGCCGCCATGACCACCACCGCCGTGGCCGCCGTGGCCGCCGTGGCCGCCATGCTGAGCAAGGGCGGCGGACGGAATCGCCAGGGCCGCGGCCAGGGCGATGACAAGAGACAGTTTGTGTGACATCGAAACCCTCCTGAACATGGGTGCGAAACGTTCGGATTTTCGACTGCGAACGCTTCGGAAAAGGCGAATTTTCGCCAATCGTTTCCCCCCACGAACTGAATCTTACATGGATTCCCCGATTATCGAAACCAGAGCCTCGCAGGGTTCCGCCGCAGCGGGACGCGACCAGCGGCGAGACGGCCGCTTCTCGCGCGGCCCGGAGCGCCATTGATTTCGGGAAGTGAGAGGCTATAGTCCGCGCCCGTTCCCTGGCCTTCTCGAGCCGGTGTCCTGCCACGCGCGCCATCTCAAAGAGATCGAACATGAAATTGATCCAGACCGCCCAAGCTCAGACCGACCAGGCTCCCGCCGCCCCTACGCCGCCGGCCCCTGAAGCGCCGGCTCCCGTCGCGCCGACGCCCGCCGCGCCGACGAGCCCGCCCGCGCCCACGACGAGCGTGCAGACCGCCCCCGACGCCGGCGCGCCTCCGCCGCCCCCCGCGCCCGACGCGTTCACTCAGCTCGTGCCCCTGCTGTTCATCACGCTGATCGTCTATTTCATTGTCCTGCGCCCGCAGCAGCGCCGCTCGAAGGAGCAGAAGGACGCGCTCAAGAATGTGCGCCGCGGCGATACGGTCGTCACCAATGGCGGGTTCATCGGCAAGGTCACCAAGGCGGTGGACGACGCCGAAGTGGAGGTCGAAATCGCCCAGAACGTGCGCGTGCGCGTGCTGCGCCAGGCGATCGCCGAGGTTCGCGCCAAGGGCGAGCCGGTGAAGGATCAGGCGCCGTCCGGCGCGGGACGCTGACGCTCTTTTCCCGAGCGACGCGAACTCTCTTCCCTCTTCGAGCCGGGCCGGTTTCCCCGGCTCGCCTCGAGAAACCAAACGCGACGGACGATCGATGCTGCGCTTCGCCACCTGGAAGATCATTGCGATTCTGGCGCTGACCCTGGCCGCCGTTCTCACCGTCGTGCCGAGCCTCCTGTCTCCCGGGGGCTTGCAGACGCTGAGCAACTCTCTCCCCTCCTGGGCGCATCCGCGCACGATCGTGCTCGGCCTCGATCTGCAGGGCGGCTCCTATGTCATGCTGGAGGTGGACAAGCCGTCCGTCTTGCACACGCAGGTCATGAATCTGCGCGACGACGTGCGCCGCATCCTGCGCGAAGAGAAAGTGGCGATCACCGGCGGCATCGGCGCGCAGGCGCGCGGCGTGCAATTGCGCGCGCCCGACGCCGCCGAGCGCGCGAAAATCCTGCCGAAGTTCCGCAATCTCGCACAAGGCTTCGGCAATCGCCTCGGCGGCGGCAATCCGCCGATCGAGGTGCGCGATGCCGGAGACGGGCTGATACAGATCATCGTCACCGACGCCGGCGTGACCGACAAGGTGCGCCACGCCGTCGATCAGTCGATCGAAGTCATCCGCCGGCGCGTCGACGCGCTCGGCACGCGCGAGCCGAGCATCCAGCGCGAGGGCGACGACCGCATCATCGTGCAGGTGCCGGGTCTCCAGGACCCCGAGCAATTGAAGACGATCCTCGGCCAGACGGCGAAGCTGGAGTTTCGGCTCGTCGCCGAGCCCGGCCAGAGCTCCGCCGAGATCGAGGAGCTCGATCAGGTGGATCAGCCGGGCAAGATCGCCATCGAGAAGCAGGTGATGGTGCAGGGCGAGGATCTGACCGACGCGCAGCCCGGCTTCGACAGCCAGCGCAGCGGCGAGCCGATCGTCAATTTCCGCTTCAACATTCGCGGCGCGCAGAAATTCGGCGAGGTCACGTCGAAGAACGTCGGCCGCCTGTTCGCCATCGTGCTCGACAACAAGGTGATCTCGGCGCCGCGCATTCTGACGCCGATCACCGGCGGCTCGGGACAGATTTCCGGCCATTTCACCGTCGAGCAGGCCAATAATCTGTCGATCCTGCTGCGCGCCGGCGCGCTCCCCGCCAAGCTCGACATCGTCGAGGAACGCACGGTCGGCCCCGGCCTCGGCCAGGATTCGATCGACGCCGGCAAGCGCGCGGCCTATGTCGGCGCCGGCCTCGTCGTCGTCTATATGCTCATCACCTATGGCGTGTTCGGCGTCTTCGCCAATCTGGCGCTGTTCGTCCACATCGCCTTCATCTTCGCCGGCCTCGTGCTGCTCGGCTCGACGCTGACGCTGCCGGGCATCGCCGGCATCGTGCTGACGATCGGCATGGCCGTCGACTCGAACGTGCTGATCTACGAGCGCATCCGCGAGGAGCAGCATGCCGGCCGATCGATCCTCGCCTCGCTCGATGCGGGCTTCAACCGCGCCTTCGCGACGATCGTCGACTCCAACGTCACCATGTTCGTCGCCGCGGCGATTTTGTATTTCCTGGGCTCCGGCCCGGTGCGCGGCTTCGCCGTATCGCTGGCGCTCGGCATTTTGACGACGATCGTCACCGCCGTCACCATGACGCGCATGATGATCGCCGTCTGGTATCATTACGCGCGTCCGACGCGCCTGCCGATCTGAGGGTGAAACCATGAAGCTTCTGCGTCTCGCCCCGGAGAACACCAAATTCCCGTTCATGCGGTTCCGCCGCGTGAGCTATCCGTTCTCGGCTGCGCTCTCCATCGCCTCGGTTCTGCTGTTCGTCCTGCACGGCATGAATTTCGGCATCGACTTCGCCGGCGGCACGGTCGTCGAGCTGCGCGCAAAATCCGGCAATGCGGAAATCCAGACGTTGCGCACTCTCGCCGAGAAACTGAACCTCGGCGACATCGAGGTGCAGGCCTTCGGCAACGAATCGGATGCGACCTTGCGCTTCGGCCTGCAAACCGGCGGCGACGCCGCCCAGCAGGCGGCGGTCGAGAAAGTGCGCGCCGCCGTCGGCGCCGATTACGAGTTCCGGCGCGTCGAGGTCGTCGGGCCGCGCGTCTCCGGCGAACTCGTTCAATCGGGAACGCTCGGCGTCGTGCTGTCGATTATCGCCGTTCTGAGCTATCTGTGGTTCCGCTTCGAGTGGCAGTTCGCCATCGGCGCGGTCATCGCCACGATGCACGATCTGCTGCTCACCGTCGGCTTCTTCTCGCTCACTCAGCTCGAATTCAACACGACGTCGATCGCAGCCATTCTGACGATCGTCGGCTATTCGTTGAACGAGACCGTCGTCGTGCTCGACCGCATTCGCGAAATGATGCGCAAATACAAGAAAATGCCGACGGCGCAGATGATCGATCTGTCGATCAACGCCGTGCTGCCGCGCACCATCATGACAGCGACCACCGTGTTCCTCGCGCTGCTGTCGCTGGCGATCTTCGGAGGGCACGTCATCCGCTCCTTCTCGCTGGCGATGATCTGGGGCATTTTCGTCGCCACCTATTCCTCGGTGTTCATCTGCTCGCCGATGCTCATCTATCTCGGGCTGCGCAACGAGGATCAGGACAAGGCGCAGGAACCCGCGCCGACGAAGGCCGCGACCAGCAAAGCGGCGCCCGCGCGGGCCAAGCCGAAGACGGCGTGACGCCGGGGCCGACATGACGAAGGAGCCTCGAGGCTTCGTCCCCGGACGACATAGAATCGAGACTTATGGAGGCGGCGGCTTCCGATTCGCGGAGATGTCGCACAAGGGCTCGATCCTCGCTCTGCCGTCCGGCATCCATGCCTTTCCGTGGGAAAGCGCCGGCGACATCGACGAAGCGTCGCTCGCCTTGCTGTTTGCCGAGCCGCGCGGCGCCGTGGAGCTTTTGATCGTCGGCTCCGGCGCCGAGCTGAAGCCGCTGCCCGCCGCCTTGCGCGCCCGCCTCAAGGCCTGCGGCGTCATAAGCGAGACGATGGCGACAGGCGCGGCAGTGCGCACATACAACATGCTGCTCGATGAAGACCGGCGCGTCGCGGCGGTGCTGATCGCGGTGTGATATTCCTCGATCGACGCAAGGAGCCATATCATTCCAGTCGGGCCGAGGGCCCGGCAGGAATCTGGAGCCAGGGGCCCATAGCTGTCGCTTGTGGCTTCATGGGTTCCCGATCGCTCGCCGGCGCGAGCGCCAGGACCGACAATGGCGAAGGAAGCCGTTCGCCCGGAAACCGCATAAGATGGACGACACGCCGATAAACAGGAAAGCCGAGCTCGCGGCGCATTACGAGCACTGCGGAAGCTTGCTGCGCGAGGCGGATCGCGACCTCTGGCTCGCCTGCCTGTTCGCCCCGGCGCAAGCGCGTCCACATTTGCACGCGCTCCATGCTTTCACCGTCGAAATCGCCGGCGTGCGGGAGAAGACGACGCAGCCGCTGCTCGGCGAAATGCGGTTGCGCTGGTGGTATGACGCGTTGGAGGCGCCGGTTTCCGACGAGAGCGGCGGCGCGCGCGCGCATCCGGTCGCCGACGCCCTCATCGACACGATCGAACGCTGCGCCGTCCCGCGCGCCGAACTCGTCGATCTGATAGAAGCCCATGTCTTCGATCTCTACGACGAGCAAATGGAATCGCTCGAGGCGCTGGAAACCTATTGCGCCCGCACGACAGGCGCGCCGATGCGCTGGAGCGCCGCGATCATCGACGCGAAGGGAGCGAGCGAGCAGGCCGAGGCGCTGGAGCGCGCCGGGCTCGCGGCGGGCCTGACGAAAATCTTGCGCGCCCTGCCCCGCCAGACCGCGCTCGGACAGAGATTCACGCCGGCGGAGCTCGCCTCCGGACCGGGTGTGAGCGAGCAGGATTTCACGAAGCGCGCCGCCTCTCCTCCCCTGCGCGCCGCGCTCGGCGAGATGCGGGCGCGCGCCCGCGCGCATTACGAAGCGGCGAGCGCCGCCGCCCACGGCCGATGCGCGGCGCAGGCGGCGCTGTTGCCGGCGGCGCTGGTTCCTCTCTATCTGCGGATGATGGAGAGAAAAGACTATGATCCGTTCCGGACGGTCGTCGAGCCGCCCCAATGGCGGCGGCAATGGCGCCTCTGGCGCGCCGCTCGCGGCAATGGGCTCTGAGCCCCTCGAAAATAATGCTTCGGCAAGCTAAAAACGCGCTATGAAACGCCAGTCGCAGCGCTCTCAGCGAAGCGTCGTCCCGTCTGCAACCATATGTGCCTCATGACCAATCCAGCCGACGCCGATTTCGGCCACCAGGCCCGGCAGCTACGCGTCGACACGCTCATCATTCTGCGCTGGCTGGCCATCGCCGGCCAAACGATAGCGACGATCGGCACATTCTTCATTCTCCAGTTCGACTTTCCGATCGGCCTGAGCTTCATCGCCATCGCGACGTCCGCCTGCCTCAATGTCGCGCTGCGGCTCGGCACGCCGCGAACCTTCCGCCTCGACGACGGCGAGGCGGCGCTGCTGCTCGGCTATGATATCCTGCAGCTCTCGGCGCTGCTCTACCTCACCGGCGGCGTCGCCAATCCTTTCGCCATGCTGTTCCTCGCGCCGGTCATGATCTCGGCCGTGTCGCTGCCGCGCAAGCTCACCATCCTGCTCGGCATATTGATGATCGCGGCGGCGACGATCCTCACCGTCGAATTTCTGCCCTTGCCCTGGTACGAGGGCGTCCAGCTCCATTTTCCGCTGCTCTACCGCTCGGGCGTCTGGACGTCGCTCGTCCTCAGCGCCGCCTTCGTCGGCCTCTACGCCGCGCGCGTTTCCGACGAAGCACGGCTGCTGTCGACGGCGCTCGCCGCGACCGAACTCGTCCTGGAGCGCGAGCAGCATCTCTCTCAGCTCGACGGCTTGGCAGCCGCCGCCGCCCATGAACTCGGCACGCCGCTCGCGACGATCACCGTCGTCACCAAAGAGCTGCAGAAGTCCATTCCGGCGACGGTTCCGGCGCTCGCCGACGATCTCGCGCTGCTCGCGCAGGAAGCGAGGCGCTGCCGCGACATCTTGCGCAAGCTCGCCTCGCTCGGCTCGGACACGGGGAGCGTGCTCAACACACAGTCGCTCGAGACCTTGATCGAGGAAGTCGTCGAACCGCACCGCGAGTTCGGCGTCGCCGTCGAGGTCGCCAAGGGCGGACCGCCGGACGAACCGACCCTCGTCCGCAATCCCGGCATTTTGTACGGGCTCGGCAATCTCGTCGAAAACGCCTTCGATTTCGCGCGCTCCAAAGTGCGGATCGAGGCGCAATGGTCGCGCGAGCTCGTCGTCATCTGCATCGAGGACGATGGTCCAGGCTTTTCGCCGCACATTCTCAATCGGCTGGGCGACCCTTATGTGAGCGGCCGCTCCACCGAACGACGCATGAAGAACGAGCCGGGATCCGGCCTCGGCCTCGGCCTGTTCATCGCCAAGACCTTGTTGGAGCGCTCAGGAGCGACCGTCCAGACCTGCAATGTCTCGGCGCCGAGAACCGGCGCGCGGATCATCATAAGCTGGCCTCGCGCCGCGTTGGAACGATCCGCGACGGCGGCCCAGGCGAGCGCGCCGCGCGAACTGGAGACCGCGCCGTCTCAGAGCTGAAGCGCCCGCAGGCCCGAGCAAACGCCATCGCCCGACAAGGGGCGATGGTATATAATACGATAGGATCACCACGGATAGCGACGCATGACGACAGACGACAAGAGCGGCGGCGAACACAATGAAGACCTCGACCTCTCCCCAGAGGAGGCCGGCGCGGCGCCGGAACTGCCGGCGGACCGCTCCCTATTGATCGTCGATGACGACAAGCCCTTCCTCCACCGCCTGACGCGGGCCATGGAAACGCGGGGCTTCGACGTCACCGCCGTCGAGTCCGTGCTCGAAGGCGTCGCGGCGGTCGAAGCCGCCGCGCCCGCTTTCGCCATCATCGACATGCGACTTGGCGACGGCAACGGTTTGGACGTGATCTCGCGGTTGAAAGCCAAGCGGCCGGACGCGCGAGGCATCATACTGACCGGCTACGGCAATATCGCGACGGCGGTGACCGCGGTCAAGCTGGGCGCCTTCGACTATCTCGCCAAGCCCGCCGACGCGGATGAAATCTATCACGCGCTCATGGCGACGCAGATCGACAAGCCGGACGCTCTCGACAATCCGATGTCGGCCGACCGGGTGCGCTGGGAGCATATCCAGCGCGTCTACGAGTCCTGCGATCGGAACGTCTCGGAAACGGCTCGCCGCCTCAACATGCACCGCCGGACCTTGCAGCGGATTCTCGCCAAGCGCGCGCCGCGATGAGCGCAGGCGGAAAAGCTCCGGAGTCCTCCTCCGGGCGCGTCTCCGACGCCGAACCGGCGGGCGACATTCTAGCGCTCGGCGCGCAACTCGTCCCGGTGGGACGCCACATAGAGCCGCTCCGCCGCGGCGGCCGCAAAGCGCAGGAGCATGGCGCGCCGGCTGGCGGGCGCGAGCTTATGGACAGGCGCTTCACGAGCGAGAACCGCGCCATAGGCGTCGGCGACGATGAGGCCGGCGTCGAGGGGAAAGGCCGCCATATCGAGATCTTGCGGGATGGCGAAATAGAACCGATCGCAATGCGTTCGATAAGCCAGCCATTTTCGGTCGGCGCGAAAATCCGCGTGAGAGGATTTCACCTCGACGATGCGGATGACGCCGTCGGCCGAGAGCGCCACGAGATCGGCGCGGCGGCCGTTGGGCAAGGGCAGTTCGGCGAGGATCGAAAAGCCGCTGGCGCGCAGGAAGCGCCGCGCGCCGCGCGTCACATTGCGGGCGTTCTCGAGCCGGAGGCTCTCCGTTTCGCCCAAGTCCGAAAATATCGGCTGCGCCCAGTCCATCGGCCTGCTCTCGTCCGTTCAGAGTGCGATTCTGCCCGCAAGGCGCCGCCCCGCGCAAGCATCGACGCGCGCCGGGCCTATGGGAAGATGAAATGAGAAGAATTTGCGCGAGCGTCCTCGTTGCCCTCGGAATCTCTTGCGCCTGCGCCGCCTCCGCCGCCGAGCGGAGCATCAACATCTACAATTGGAGCGACTATATCGATCCGACGGTTCTCGAGAATTTCACCCGCGAGACCGGCGTCAAAGTCGTCTACGATACTTACGACTCCAACGAAATCCTCGAGACGCGCCTGCTCGCGGGCAATGCGGGCTATGACGTAGTCGCACCCTCCGCGACATTTCTGCAGCGCCAGATCAAGGCCGGCGTCTACCAGCCGCTCGACAAGAGCAAGCTGCCCAATCTGAAAAACGTCTGGCCGGAGATCGCCGCGCGCCTCGCGCGCTACGATCCCGGCAATGTCTACGCCGTCAATTACATGTGGTTCACGACGGGCGTCGCCTATAATGTCGCGAAGATCAAGGAGCGGATCGGCGACAAGGGAATCGTCGGCTGGGACCAGGTCCTAAAGCCGGAGAACTTGCGCAAATTCGCCGATTGCGGCGTCTATGTGCTCGACAGTCCCGAGGATATGTTCTCGATCGCGCTCAATTATCTGAAGCTCGATCCCAACTCCAAGGACGCGGGCGACATCAGGCGCGCGGCGGACCTGCTCTCCGGTCTGCGCCGCTATGTGAAGAAGTTTCATTCGTCGGAATATATCAACGCGCTCGCGAACGGCGACATCTGCTTGGCGATCGGCTGGGCGGGCGACAGCTTCCAGGCGCGCAACCGCGCGCGCGAGGCCGCCAACGGCGTCGACATCGCCTATGTCATTCCGCAGGACGGCACGCTGATGTCGCTCGACAATCTGGCGATCCCGAAAGACGCGCCGCATACGGACGACGCTCACTTGTTCATCGACTATCTGCTGCGGCCGGACGTCGCCGCGCGCAACACCAAGGTGACGAATTTCGCCAATGGCGTCCTCGCCTCGCGCGCGCTGATCGACAAGGACATCAGCGACAATCCCGCGATCTATCCGGAGCCGGCGACGATGAGGCGCTTGTTCACCGTGACGGCGCCGGACCAGCCGATTCAAAAAATCGTGACGCGCGAGTGGACGCGCGTGAAAACCGGACGCTGACAGAGAGACCTCGCCGAACGCCGTCATTGCGAGCGAAGCGAAGCAAATACAGGGGCCGCCTCGCGGCTCTCGGTCGCTTCGCTGCGCGACGAAGCGCTCATTCCGCGAGGATTCGCTTCAGCAACTCGATGACTTCGGACAGGCTCTTGTCCTTGGACGCGAGCTCCTCCACCTTGCGAACGGCGTGAAGAACCGTCGTGTGGTCGCGCCCGCCGAAGCGCCGCCCGATTTCCGGCAGCGACCGCAGCGTCAGGACCTTCGACAGATACATGGCGATCTGCCGCGGCCGCACGACATTGGCGGTGCGCCGCGACGACAGAATATCGGCGCGCGAAATATTATAGTGGCTCGCCACGAGCTTCTGAATGTCGTCGATCTTGACGCGCTTGGGCTCATGCGTGCGCACCAGATCGCGAATGGCGGTTTCCGCGGTCTCGACGCAGAGCGGCGCGCCATTGAGCGTCGAATGCGCGAGCAGGCGATTGACCGCGCCCTCGAGATCGCGGCCATTCGTCACAATGGTCCTGGCGACATAGGAGATTACCGCCGGCGGCACATGAAAGCTCGGCTGCGCCTCCTGAGCGGCGGCGATGCGCGCCTCCAATATCTTGATGCGCAGCTCCTCGTCCAAGGGGCCGATATCGACACAGAGGCCGCCCTTGAAACGTGACAGAACGCGCTCGTCCAACGTCTCGAGCTCGGACGGCGGCCGATCGGCCGCGACGACGACCTGTTTGCCCGCGTCGATGAGCGAATTCAAAGTGTGGCAGAACTCCTGCTGGATCGACTTGCCCTGCAGGAATTGCACATCGTCGATGATGAGCACGTCGATCGCACGCAGCTTCTCCTTGAAGGCGATCGACGTCTGCGCCGTCAACGCCGATACGAAGCCGCTCATGAACTTCTCGGCGGTCAGATAGATCACGCGCCTCTTGTTGTCGTTCGCGGCCCGCGCCACCGCCTGCAGCAGATGCGTCTTGCCGAGCCCGACGGCAGCGTGAGTATAGAGCGGATTGAACAGCGGATGATCGCCGACGCGCGCGTCGGCGACGCGACAGGCGGCGGCGTAAGCGAGTTGGTTGGAGGGCCCGACGAGAAAAGTGGAGAAGGACAATCGCCGATCGAGAGGCGATCCGCCGAAACCATCGCTCTCCGCGCGCGCCGCAATTCTGGGCGTGGACGTCCTGGCGATCTGTTGCTCGCTTCGCTCGGCAGGCGCCGGCGCCGCGATTTTTTCGGCGGACGGCAGCGGCGCGGCGCTCGCTTCCGCATCCCGCGGCTTCGACCGGCGCGACGGCGAGCGCA
Organism: Methylocystaceae bacterium; assembly: GCA_003105285.1. Taxonomy (GTDB): domain Bacteria; phylum Pseudomonadota; class Alphaproteobacteria; order Rhizobiales; family Beijerinckiaceae; genus Methylosinus. The sequence continues at coordinate 10,383 of PQAN01000042.1, read as the reverse complement.
CATCGATGCTCACGCGATCGAGGCCCGGAAATTCGGCGCAGAGACGCGCTCTGATGCGATCCGCGTAATGCGACTGAATCCAGCTCTTCAAAAATTTGGTCGGCACCGTCAAGAGAATGGCGTCGCCCTGCGACTCTTCCAGCTCCAATCGGGCGAACCAGGAATTATAGACGGCGTCCCCGAGCTCGGCGCGCAAGCGCCCGCGCACGCGGTCCCACCTCTGCCGGTCCACGCTGGAGACACCGGTCGAAACCGATTGATGGTCGCTCTGCTCGGGCATGTTTCTCTTTCGCGATGAAGACAAGCCTATCCGCGAGACGACGAGCGCCGCCCCCCCTACAAGGCTTTAAATGAACCGGTCTGGTCGATCGAAAAGCGCCGATCAGCGCGTCATGACACGCACGACATTCGAAGAAACGCCACGCTCGGCGCTCGAGAAGGCGGCCCGACCGAGCATTCGCCGAAATCGAAATACCTTCGACTTCTGCGACACGCCGCTCGGCGACGCGCCGGGTTGCCGCCCGGCGTCGACTGAACAATCGAAACTGTGTCGGCTCGCCGCCCGAAAGCCATCACATCACCCCTATGTCCGCGAGAGCCGAACTCATCGCGGATTCATCAATCGATCGCATGATACGCAGACTAGAAAACGCACAGGCGACAAGTCCAGCCGATGCATTCGTGACGTGGTCGACTCGCGCCTCACCGGCGCGTCATTGCTTTTCAATGTCGAGCATATGTCTCACTCGAAAGCTCGCATGAACTCTCTCGTCCATCTCGCAACATCCGCCGCATTCCCACTCCACTCGTTAGAAACTACACGCCCCATTTTCGCCGCGCAATGTCAGTCGGCGCTCAAACATCACATCATTTTCGGGCAAGGCGCCTCGTAACGCGACAAACCCGCGCAAATGAAGAGATAAAGATATGATTCGCCGCTCAGAAAAATTCACGGGCGCGAATATGTGACGCGCTACTCGTTTCCCGGAATGAGGCGTCCATGCCCGCGACAAGTCGATGTCAAGGCGGGGCATCACGTATAGGGCATGGCCTCTTGATCACAATCGACTGAATCTAAATGATTTCAGGTGCGCGAAAGATTCCGTGTGAAAAATTTCTGTCAGTGTGTCCAACATGTTCCACTAAGCGCAACCAGCCGTGGCGCCCCACTCGGAACAACAAAAAAGCCCGGCGGAGCCGGGCTTCGGGCAGATTGTGAATACTTACGAAAACAATCGTAAGTCAGGCCGACAACGCCTTCACACGGGCCGTCAGACGAGACACTTTTCTCGACGCCGTGTTCTTGTGAATAATTCCATGCTGGGCGGCGCGCATGACGATCGGGACGACGCTCTGCAGCGCAGAGGCCGCAACGGCCGCATCGCCGGTGGCGATCGCCTCTTCGACCTTGCGGACGTAAGTGCGCAACTGGCTGCGGCGGGACCGATTGACCGCCGTGCGACGCGCGATCTTACGGACGGCCTTCTTGGCCGAGCTGGTGTTGGCCATTGATCTTCCCTCGAGAGTGGAGTGAACGGCGCATCGCCGCCCCCAAAAAACATTCGGGCCGCGAAATCGCGGCCAGCTCAGGGGCCTTATAGTCGGCCGAGAGCGCCTTCGTCAATGGCCTCGAGCGAGCCGAAACCGCGCGAAAGGCGTTCGAATCCGGCCTCCCGAGGGCCAAAACCGCGCCTCAATGATGTTCGAAGTCGGGCGGACGCTTCTCGATGAAGGCCGTCATCCCCTCTTTCTGGTCTCGCGTGGCGAATAGCGAATAGAACAGGCGTCTCTCGAAGCGGACGCCTTCCGACAGCGTCGTCTCATAGGCTCGCTCGACCGCTTCCTTGGCCATGAGGACGGCCGGAAGGGACAAGGAGGCGATCGTCGCCGCCGTCTTCAGCGCTTCGGCGACGAGTTCGTCCGTCGCGACGACGCGCGAGACCAATCCACAGCGCTCGGCCTCTTCCGCCCCCATCAGCCGGCCGGTCAGAACGAGCTCCATCGCCTTCGATTTGCCGATGAAGCGCGCCAGGCGCTGCGTGCCGCCGGAGCCGGGAATGACGCCGAGCTTGATTTCCGGCTGCCCGAACTTGGCGTTGTCGGCGGCCAGAATGAAGTCGCACATCATGGCGAGTTCACATCCGCCGCCGAGCGCATAGCCCGCGACGGCGGCGATGATCGGCTTGCGCGCCCGCGCCAGACTGTCCCATTGCGACAGAAAGTCGCCGAGATAGGCCTGCGTGGCCGTCTTGTCTCGCAACTCCTTGACGTCCGCGCCTGCCGCGAACGCCTCGCGCGATCCGGTCAAGACGATGCAGCCGACGCCCGCATCGGCCTCGAAACGCCCCAAAGCGTAGCCGAGTTCGGCGATCAGTTCGGCATTCAGCGCATTGAGCGCCTTCGGCCGGTCGAGGCGCAGGAGCGCGACCCGGCCATGCGTTTCGGTCTTTATGGTCTCATAGCTCACGCGGGGCCTCGCATTTTCGAACAAGGACAGGGCCAGCGGCGGAACGGGCGGACGGGCGCCCGCCGCCGCATCAAATGTCGAAGTCGCCTTCGGCGCTCTCTTTCTCCCCGAAGCCGGCGGCCAGCGCGCGCGCATGGAGATCGTCCAGGCTGATGGTGTCGAGTTTGGCCAGCGCCATATTCTCGGCTTCGGCGAAGACGGGTTTCAAGACCTGCTCCAGCAGACGCGAGCCTTTCGCGCCGCCATTGGCCGCCTCGTCGGCCCGCAAGGCGACGCGCACGATCTCGCCGACGAAGAGCCGTCTGCGCTCGCGCGCCAATTCATAGCCGCCCGAAGGCCCCCGGACGCTCTTCAATACGCCTGCGCGCACCATCGCCTGCAGCATGCTCTCGAGATGGCGCGGCGGCAGATCGTGGCGCGCGGCCAGCGCTTTGGAGGACACCGGCCGCGTTCTGCCGTGGAGCGCGACGTCGAGCGCCGCCATCAAAGCGAGACGCGCGGGACGCGGCAACAGAGTCATTCCTCGACGCTCCGCCCCGTTCCGGTCGAGCCGAAGCCGCCGGCCCCTCGCGGCGTCTCGTCCAGCTCTTCGGCGGCTTCGACCAAAGTCACGCGCGCATATTGCGCGACGATCAATTGGGCGATCCGCATCCCGCGCGAGATCTCGAACGGATGCGCGCCAAAATTGACGAGCAGCGCTTTCACCTCGCCGCGATAATCGCTGTCGATCGTGCCCGGCGCGTTCAGGATGCCGACGCCATGTTCCAGCGCTAGGCCGGAGCGTGGCCGCACTTGGGCCTCATAACCGGGCGGCAGGCTGATCGCGACGCCCGTCGGCACGAGATCGCGCGCGCCGGGCTCGAGCACGAGCTTTTGCCCCGGCGCGAGCGCGGCCACGAGATCGAGCCCGGCCGCGCCCTCGCTGGCGTAAGCGGGAAGCGGCAGGCCCTCGCCATGCGGCAGGCGCCGGATCGCGATCTTCATGGCGTCTCTCCGAGTTCGGCGCGCTGCAATCGTTCGGCGAGACGAGCGACGAGCCGAGTCGCGACCTCGCTCTTGTCGAGGCGCGGCCAGGATTCTATTGTGCTGCCGGACACGAGATGAACCTCGTTCCGATCGCCGCCGAATACGCCGGACGAAACGCTCACATCATTGGCCACGATGAGATCGCAGCGCTTGCGGTCGAGCTTGGCGCGCGCATGGCCGATGACGTCGCGCGTCTCCGCGGCAAAGCCGACGACCAGTCGCGGCCGCCCCTGCGCGCGTTGCGCGATCGTCGCGAGAATATCGGGATTTTCGCGCAGGACGAGTTCCGGAGAACGCCCCGTCGCGCTCTTCTTGATCTTGTCCGGCGCGGTCTCGACGCGCCAATCGGCGACCGCTGCGGCGCCGACGAAAATATCGGCGGGCAGCGCCTGCTCGACCGCCGCGAGCATTTCCCGCGCGGTCTCGACATGGCGCACGTCGACGCCCGCCGGATCGGCGAGCGCGACAGGTCCGCTCACCAGCGTGACTTGCGCGCCCGCTCGCGCCGCCGCGGCGGCGATGGCGTGGCCCTGCTTGCCCGAGGAGCGATTGGAGATATAGCGCACAGGATCGATCGGCTCCTGCGTCGGGCCCGAGGTCACCACCACGCGGCGCCCCGTGAGCGCGCCGTCGAGCCGCGCTTCGCCGAGGCCGTCGGGAAGCGGCAGGCGAGTCTCGCTGGCGAGCGCCGCCTCTATCGCCGCCACGATGTCGAGCGGCTCGCTCATGCGGCCCGGGCCGAACTCGCCGCAGGCCATCTCGCCTTCTTCCGGCCCCACGAAGGAGACGCCGTCCGCGCGCAGCGTCGCGACATTGCGCTGCGTGGCGGGATGCAGCCACATGCGCAGATTCATGGCCGGCGCGAGCAGCGCGCGCTTGTCGGTCGCGAGCAGCAAGGTCGTCGCCAAGTCGTCGGCGAGCCCGTGGGCTATCCGCGCGACGAGATGCGCCGTCGCCGGCGCGACGACGACGAGATCGGCGTCGCGCGACAATTGGATATGGCCCATCTCCTGTTCGTCGGTCGGCGAGAACAGATCGTCGTGGACGCGCTCGCCGGAGAGGCCGACGAAGGACAAGGGCGTGACGAATCGTTTGGCCGCCTCCGTCATCACGACGCGCACGCGCGCGCCGCGCTCGCGCAGCCGCCGCACGAGATCGAGCGCCTTATAGGCCGCGACGCCGCCGCCGACGATCAGCAGCAGGCGCTTGCCCGAGAGGCTCTGCGCGCTGGAAGGACTTGCCACGCCACGGCTCCGTTGGAGGTTGCTGCGATTAGAATACTCTTTTTCGCGCTGCGGCCAAAAGGCTTTGCGGCGCATAACAGGACTGGCCCTCCGCTCGTCGCCATGGCAAAGCGGGCGCGATGACGAGCGACACGAAAGCCGCAACTTCAGCCCCCCTGACACGCAGGCTGTCGCTCGCCGACTTCCGCTCCTATGCCGCGCTGGACTGCGCGATCTCGGCGCCGCTCGTCGTGCTGACCGGCGAGAACGGCGCCGGCAAGACCAACATCCTCGAGGCGCTGTCGCTCTTCTCGCCAGGCCGAGGACTGCGCGGGGCGGAAATCGGCGAATGCGCGCGCCGCCAGGGCGCCGGCGGCTTCGCCGTCTCGATCGAGATCGAGACGAATGGTTACGCGACGCAGCTCGGCCACGGTCTCGAGCCTGCCGGTCCCGATCAGGCCCCGGCGCGGCGCTTTCGCATCGATCGCGCGCCGGTCTCCTCCGCCCGCGCTTTCGCCGATCACATCCGCCCGCTCTGGCTCACGCCGTCGATGGACGGGCTGTTCGCCGGCCCCGCCGGCGACCGCCGCAAATTTCTCGACCGGCTGGTGCTGAGCGTCGACGCCGATCACGGAACGCGGGTCGCGCGGCTCGAACGGGCGTTGCGCAACCGCAATCGCCTGCTCGCCGAAGAGGCGACGGACGCGCGCTGGCTGGACGCGGCGGAGCGCGAGATCGCCGCGCTCGGCGTCGCCGTCGCCGCCGCACGGCAGGAGACCGTCGCCCGCCTGCGCGCGCTCATCGACGATGGCCGCGACTCGCATTCGCCCTTTCCCTGGGCGAATGTGGCGATCGACGGCGAATTGGAGCGGATGGTGGGAGCGGAGCCCGCCCTGCGCGTCGAAGATCATTATCGCGCGCAGCTCGCGTCGATGCGACGGCGCGACGCCGCCGCCGGCCGCACGCTGAACGGTCCGCAGGCGAGCGACCTCGTCGTGCGCCACGGACCGAAGGACGAGGCGGCGCGCGCCTGCTCCACCGGCGAGCAGAAGGCGCTGCTGACCGGCCTCGTCCTCGCCCAGGCGCGTCTCGTCGCAGCGATGAGCGGCATGGCGCCGCTGCTGCTGCTCGACGAGATCGCCGCCCATTTCGATCCGGCGCGGCGAGAGGCTCTGTTCGACGAACTGGCGCGCATCGGCGGGCAAGTGTGGATGACGGGAGCGGATGCGAGCGCGTTCGCGTCTCTCGACGGGCGGGCGGACATGCTGCGCGTGACGCCGGGGAGCGCGCAGCGGCTCTGAGAGGGGCAAGGTTTGTCATGCCGCCCTATCCCCGCTATAGGGGAAGGCGGCGCTGACGTTCGCGTCGTGGCGCGTTTGCCGAACGTCCACGACGATTTTCTGCGACCGAGGAGCTCCTCGCACGTCGATCGAAACGACTTCGTCGGGGCCCGGCTCCGGGTCGTCGGGTTATTTGGTCCATAGTGTCGAACCGCAGTGAACCGGGTCGGGCTCAAAGAGGAGGCAGTCCTGTCGACGGCGAGACCGATTCAGAGATTCGTGCATCTCGACATGATCCGCGGCCTCGCCGCGTTACTGGTGCTGGCCGGTCATCTTCGTGCGTTTCAATTCCGAGGCTATGCGGAGGTGAGCGCCGCCTACCCCGGCGTCATCGTGAAAGCGTTCTATTTCGTCACGGGATTCGGGCATCAAGCAGTCATCATATTCTTCGCCTTGAGCGGATTTCTCGTCGGCGGACAGGCGCTCGATGCGATCGCGCAGAGCGCATTTTTCTGGCGAGGCTACCTGGCCCGCCGGCTGACGCGATTATGGCTCGTCATCCTGCCGGCTCTGCTCCTGACGTTGTTCTTCGATCGAGTAGGAGCGGATTTGACCGGCGGCGCGGGTTACGACGGCCGCTACTATCGTATTTTCAATTCCGGCCCGCTGGAACCGCGCGGAGCAGACCATTCACTGACAACATTCCTGGGCAATTTGGCTTTCGTTCAGGGCATCTATGCGCCTGTATTCGGCAGCAACGGCCCGCTGTGGAGCCTGGCCAACGAATTTTGGTACTATATCGTTTTTCCGCTCGCCTTTCTCCTGTTCGCCAGAGGCCCGGTGGTTTCCCAGGCCATTCACGCCACTGCTCTCGTCCTCCTCGTGACATTTCTTCCGGCCGGACTGTGGGAGGGCGGACTCGTCTGGGCGGCAGGGGCCTTTGCCGGCTGGATCGTGAGAAAGAAGCTCTTCCCCTCCTTCTGGCGGCTCATAGCTTCACGCGTAGCCGGGCTCGCTCTGCTTTGTGTCGCGCTCGTCGCGACGAAATTGCTTTCTGAATTCAACGCGAGCGATCTCGTTCTCGGCGTCGCTGTCGCGGCGAGTCTGCCTGTTCTCGCGGCTCTGCCCGAAGCGGGACATCTTTACTCCACGCTCGCGCGCGCTGGCTCCGAGATTTCATATTCGTTGTATCTGACTCATTTTCCGTTGCTCACGTTGATCGCCTTTGCGGGACTTGGTCCCGCGCGGAGCGCTCCCACTGCAGAATCATTCGTCTTGTATCTCGGCATCGGAGCGCTGGCGATCGCCTGGGCGGCCGTCGTCTGGTGGCTGTTCGAACGCCACACCGATTTCGTGTTTCGCAAAGTCCTCGGCGTCATCGGCGCGCTGCGGCTCGGACGTTCGAGCCGGAGCGATCGGGTGAAGGTTTCCTCGCCCTGAGGAGCAAGCCTAGACGAGGCAATCCGACGAGACTAGTTTGGCCTGGGCGCGATAAATGGTCTCGCAGCCATGCACGATGGGCGCGCTCTCCCGGCGATACGAAGACAGACGAGCTCTCTCGATGCAGAGCGTAGAGATTGCAGAACAGAACCGATATCTGCTCGGACCCCAACGCCAATTTCGCGTCGCGGCGGATGTGGTGACGAAAGCCTGGATGGCTTCCTGGAGGTCGAAGCGGTCGCGGTGATCGGCTCTGTCGCCAAGCCGCTGTGGAAGGAAGTCCCGCGATGCAGCGAATTTCGCCGACAGGGAATCGAGGTCTGGCACGAATGCTGTGATCTCGATCTGGCCCTCTGGCTCCACTCGCAAGACCGTCTCGGCAAATTGTGCCAGGCGCGCGATCGCGCGCTGCGGCTGCACTATGAATCGAATCCGGGCGCGGTCACCGGTGTCGTCGGCCATCAGGTCGATGCGTTCCTGTTCGAGCCGATGACCGACAAATATCTGGGGTAGCTCTGTTCCTTCAACAGTTGCCCCAAGGGCAAGCCGGACTGCCGGGTTCTCGGCTGCAGCGACGTCCCGTTCAACAGGCGCTTCGAAGCATTTACGCCGCGCGCCGATCTCCTCGCCTCCGCCGAGCAGGCGCTGCTCTATCGGCAAGGCGTCGGGCTGATGCGCTCCGCGCTCGATCTGCCGACGGTCGAAAAGAATAGTGGGCGATCACTCGCGCCGCGCCAGAGCGTCCGCGACAAGATGCAGAAGATCGGCGACGGCGGGATTTGAGAATACGTCGCCAGAAGGCTCGACACGGACGACCGGGTCTTTCGTGCACAGCCGCAGGCAGTCGCGCGTAACGCAAGAGATTCGCGCGGAATCCGCCGACGCCGGGAAAGCGGCTGCGAGCGCGGCGCGCACGGCCGCGAGCAGCGCGCTTCCCCTGCCCTCGGCGTCGCAGCGCGGCCCGCCGCAGACGAGCAGACGGATCGCCGGCGCCTCGGCGCCCTCCGAGCTCAGCGATTGAACAGCCATAGAGCGAGGCTCAGAAGGACGCTGACGAGGATCGATGTGGCGACGGGGATGTAGAGCCTGAAATTCTCTCGTTCGATGACGATGTCGCCCGGCAGGCGGCCGAGCCCGAGACGCTCGCCGACGAGCCATGCGAGCCCGACGAGGATAAGGACGACCCCTGCGACGATCAGGAGCTTGGGCATGGGATGAAATCCCTCCGTTCGGCTGTTCGCCTCTTATCTGCATCGCGGCCGGCGCCGTCTTGCGGTCGCCGCTGAAAATTCTCGAATCGCCGGCTCGACAGCTCGCCCTCCGAATTTAATTGAACGCCTCGAGAGCGAGCGAAACGGCGCCGCGAAGAGACGCCGATGCGGCGTTCTCGAAAGCTATCGGAGGGAATAATGCGCAACATTGTGAAATCCATCGCATTCGGCGCAATATGCGCGACAGCGGCGATCATCGCGGAAGCTGGAGACGCTCGGGCCGGCGTCATCAATGTCGTTCCCAAGGCGGTCATCGACCAGTCGACCCCGATCGAGCAGGTCCACTACCGCTATCACCACTGGCGCCACCATCATCACTGGCGTCCGATCTATTACGGGCGTCACGTCCACTATTACGGGCGCCCGTGGCGCCATCGGCACTATCGCTACGTCTATTACCCGCGCTATTATTATCCGGCCTATTATCCCTGGTTCAATCCTGCCGGAGCGATCGCGGGCGCGGCTGTCGGCTTGGCGACCGCCCCGTTCTGGGGCCTCGCGGGCGCTCCTTACTGGTGGTAGGGCGTTCCGAGTTTCAGAAAACCGCGAACGAGGCTCGCGACGCGAGCTCGCGGGCCTCAGGGCGTCCTCACCTTCTCGCGCGCCGCCATGACCAAGACGCGATTGATGCTCGCGAACAGGCCGGCGCGCGACTAAGCGTAGAAATAGCCCCGCACCGTCGAGTAGAGTGGAAACTCCTTCGGCAGTTGCCGCCACCGGCAGCCTGTCGACGCCATATACAAGATCGCAAGCGCAGATCGGTTTCGCGCGGTCGGCCGAGCCTCGAGCCCGGCGGAAGCAGCTGCTCGATCAACACCCATTCGGCATCCGTCAAATGACTTGCGTAGCGCAGCCCCGCACGCCGATACTTGCGCCGAGTGATTTCAGTCCAGGCCATTATGATCCCCTCGAATCTCGCAAATCCGAAAGAATCACAACCTGCTGAAATCACTCAATAACATTTTCGGTCAGCCTCTGAGATGAGGGCAATCGTGCGCGGACAGTATATGAAGGAATATATCAAAGGGCTTTTTGGGCTGGGCTATTTATTGACCGGGTTATTTGCCGTTATGCTTTATGTATTGAAATACGCTTTCCAAATTAGTGAATCTACGTTATGCAGAGTTGTCGCGGGATTTGTTTTTTTGTCTGCGGCTTCGATTTGCATGTACGTTTTACATACGTTTAACAATCTGTGTATATACGTATATTTTAGACAAAAAATAGTTGGATTGGTAGCTTGGCGACTTGTATACTTCCCTGTTACTCTTGTTGTGCTGTCAGCTAGTGTCTTGATTTTCTGGAATATTGGTGTTGGAAATATGGTTAAGGATTTTCTGGAATATGACAAGGTAAGGAGGCTGATAACAATGGAAGCGCTAGCTGCGGCAATTCCGGTTTTTTTCGCAAGCTACATCGCTGATTTTGTGCTAATGAAAAGAGGCACTGCGTCTCGTCGTAGGGCAATACAGTAATATTTGTGGAGGATTTAGAGTCTTTCCTGTTTCGTTGAAACACGGAAAAACTATGGGTTTTTGTTTTTGTGCGTTTCCAATTCCGAAGCGGCGCCACTTCGGCGGGAGACGCTCTAACGACACGACCGAACGGAAGCCGTATCACACGTCCAAATTCGCGACGCTCAGCGCATTCTCCTGGATGAACTCGCGGCGCGGCTC
>PQAN01000041.1 GCA_003105285.1 Methylocystaceae bacterium | reverse complement strand
GCAATAGGGAGCCGACATCTCATGTGTGATGTAGCCTCCCCCGATTCCGAGCGGGATGACGAACATCAATGCGAGCAGCACATATTTGATCCAGCTCAGGCTCTCGAACTGCGTCTGCGAATAGCGCGAGAAGCGCACGCCCGTGCGCCGGCGCGCCGCCGTGATCCAGTCCTGAATCGTCCCGAGCGGACAAACGAAGCCGCACCATCCCTTGTTCAGCACGATGAACCACAGGAAGAAGGCGAAGAACCCCGTCAGCACGGCGACGCTCGCCTCCCCGAACAGTTTCGGCCAGGGCTGGGCGAACTGGTGCTGCAGCGGCGCCAGATAGCACAAGCCGCCGCGCCCCTCGCTATTGTAGACGCAGGAAAAGGTCGGCAGACGCCCGCCGATGTCGACGCCGACGAAGCCGCCGTAGACCAACAGCGCGAAAAAGGCGATCTGCAGCCAGAACCGGAAGCGGTTGAAGTCGACGCCATTGACGGCGTCGCGGATGCGTCGGCCGATCGGGCGCGCGCCTCCGGGCGCAGAGGCCGGGGCGTCAAGCGATCTGCTCATCGAACCTGATCTCCTTGAAGGGCTTCACGCGGCGACGGCGATAAATCCAGACGAGAAGCCCGCTGAGCGTCATCACGACGAGGATGAGCGTCAGACCATAGGCATAGGACTGGTAGTCGTAAGGCGCGGGGTAGTAGCGGCCGGCGATGCTGGTCAGATATCGCGTCGCCGCGTAAGGCTCGCCGTCGAGGATGCCGGCTTCTCCGGTCTCGAGTTCCGCCAGCACGAGGAAAGTGCCGGTCTTGCGCCGATTGAAATCGCTCCATTCCGGGAAATAATCCCGCACGAGCGCGAATTCGACGCGGCCGTCGGCGTTGGTGACGGCGCGCTTGCGCCAGCCTTCCTGCGTCTGGACGGTGACTTTGGCGCCGGCGACGGGCTTCCCGAAGCTGCGAACGAGAAAGGCGGCCTTGTCGCCCGAGGATAGGCGCGTCATCGTCTTTTCGTCGGGCTGATGCTCGCGCACGATCTCGATCGGCGCCGAATCGTCCATGACCGGCTTGTAGAGGTGGAAGTCGCGCTTGCTGCAACAGGACGCCTTCAGGAGCTCCGCCTTGGCGACCTGCACGTCGAGCAGGCCCCCTTGCACGGACCTGCGCAAGAGATAAGCGTTGTAGAAGCCGAGCGCGGGCAGATCGACCTTGGCGTTCGAGGCGCCTTTGCCGTCGTCGACGAGAGGCGCTTCCCAGCGTCTGCCGTCATGGGCGAGAATCTGCAGCGTCAGTCGTTCGCCGACATTTGGCTTTACGGCGCTCGCCGTGGCCGGATCGTCGCCGCGCCGCAGCCAGACGCGCTTCGCGCCACTGTGGCTGTTCATCTCGACCATGCCCTCGGCCGCCGCTTCGGCGTTGCGCATTTCCGCCATGCCGACGGAGAGCCCGGCCGGCGTCGCCGGCGCCGTCCCGTCGTGGCTCGAGTGATCTGCCGGCGCCGCGCCTTTGCGGCCCCGACCTCCAGGCGGGGCCTCCGAGAGCCATAGCGGCTCCGGCCACGGCCGGGAGAGATCGGCGATGGGCGGCGCGAGCTCTCCAGGGCCCGTCTTCACGACGGGCGGGACGACGGAGTTCGGCGCCGTGGGCGCGGGCTGTTGCAGGGCGGGAGAAGCCGCTCGTTGCGGCTTTACGTTGCGCGCGGCGACCGGCGCCGTCGTTACGCCGAAAGCCGCGACGGCGGCGATGATGATGCGCGTCGTCGCGTGCAAACTCTCGTTCGAACGCGACTTGTGTTCGATCGTCATGGGAGGGGCCTTTCGTGGTTGTTCGTCGAAACGCGAACGGCGAGCCTCGCGTCCTTTCAGCAAGGCTCCGCGATTACAGCGATGTCGGCGAGTTCGGAGCGGCGGCCGTGACGCCGCGAGCGTGCGGGAAAGCGCGCCTGCCGCCGCGACGGGTCTCGAGGGAACTGTCAGAGCGTCGGACGCATCGCGTCCACTGCGCCTTGGCGCGCCGATGAAATCGGCGTCAGATTATCGCCGGGGGCGCGCGAGAGCGCAGATCTTCGGGGCTGTGGTCCCGGTCGTCGCCGAGTCGCGACGCAAAATCGAATCGGGTTACGATCTCGAGCCTGAAAATAATATGCGATATCGTCGGTGGAACGATCGACGGCGCGCTCACCGTGCAGGCGTCGCAGCAGGAATGCGAAAAATTCGCGGGGTCGCCGTGATCGCTTTGCGCATCATGGCAGCGCAGCGCAGCCTCCGGCGTTCCGGCCCCCGAGATATGAGCATGAGCGGCGACGCCGTTTCCAACGGCGATCACGATCAGCGCCAGCGCATAGAGCGCCGCGGTCGCATGCCGAAGAAAGGGCGAAGTGATATTGCCGCACATGATGAAGAAGGTTGGCGCCCCTCATTCGGGGAGTCAAGAATTATCGCAAATCGTGTCGACGGCAGATGATGCGTCTGCGACGCAAGCCGACTATTCGTCCGCCTCGGGCGCAGATCGGCGTTCGCCTCCGATCGCTATCTTCTCGATGAGGTCGGCCTGCGCGCATGAAATGGAATCCGATCTGACGGATTCTGCCGCGAGACGTCACGCTGCGTCATTCATCTCATGGCGGCGAGTGCGGCGAGCGGTCCGGTCTCGTCGATGATCATTCCGGCCGTTCCATCTCGTCGATTGCGCTCGCCGAATCCGTATGCGACAAATAGCCGCCGTCGAGCTCACGCTCCTCTCGCCTGCATTTCGTTGAATCGCCGATCGCGCGAGCTATCATGACGGAGTCGAAATTTACGGGAAAGCCGACGAAGCGCGTGCGGCGGGGCAAGTATCTGGTGCGGAATCTCCTGAGCGCGTTTCTCTGTGTGTTGGCGTTCGTCGTGCAGGCGGCGCCGATCGCGCCAGGGCTTTTGGGCGAGCCGAACGCTGAAGTCTGCCGGAACGCCGCATTTCGATCCCAGCAGGCAGGCGCTGTAAACGACTCGTCCGATCGTAATCACGTTCGACACGACCACGCCCTGTGCGGACTCTGCAACGTCGATACGAAGCAGTACGGAGCTGCTCCGACCGTCCCTGTCGCAATTAACGTCGTTCTTCCGACAGCCGTGGCCGTTACGAACGCCTCGCGCGTCGACGGCGTTCCGCCCTCGAGGCCCGACCCCAATAGGCCGCCACGAGCCGGACCGCTCGCGGGCTGAGACGACGGGGGCGTCATCCGCGCGTCTCGCGCGCCAGCCCCGCCTCACACGTATCCGACACAACTCGAAGCGCCTGCCCGCCGACCGACTCGAACATCGAGTCGCGCGCATAGCGGCGCGCCTAGGAACTCATCATGATTCGCACAACTTCGTTGCGCGGAGCCAATACGCTCGCGCTCATCCTCGCCGCCGTCCCCGCTTCCGCGCAGGAGGCGCTCCCCGACATCGAAGTGGCCAGCGCGACGCGCAGCAATGTGAAGCTTCGCGAGGCGCCGGCCGCCGTCGACGTCGTCCAGACGGAGTCCTCGTCACAGAAAACGACTGGAAACGCGGAGGCGCCGACGCGGTCGCTCGTGTCGCTCGACGAAAAGCGCGATGTCCGCCGCATCGGCGACGCGCTGCTCGACACGCCGAGCGCCTATTTCCGCGGCGGCGCCTTCGGCGGTCGCGCGCCCAATGTCGGCTCCAGCACATTCTCGATGCGCGGCGTCTCGGGCAGCAGCCGCACGCTGTTCATGATCGACGGCATGACGCTGAACGATTCCTTCACCCATGCGGTCAACTGGGCTTCGATGGACCTGAACGACGCCGAGCGCGTCGAGGTCGTTCCCGGCGCCTTCTCCTCCCTGTGGGGCGGCGATGCGATGGGCGGCGTCGTCAATGTCATCACCAAAGCGCCGACGAAACGCGAGTTCAGCGGCAGCGCGAGCTTCACCGCCGGCACGCCCTATTCCTACACGCTGACGGGAGGCTATCGCGATCGCTTCGACAATGGCCTCGGCGTCGTTCTGAGGGCTACGCAGATCGCGAGCCACGCCTATGTGCATGAGAATATCATCGCCAACGCCACACCGAGCGCGGCGGGAACGCCGGTCGTCGGCGGAATGCCGATCCTGAACGTCAACGGCGTTCCGTCCATGATCATCGGCGACACCGGCCGAAGGCCGTGGGAGCAGCAGAACGCCAATCTGCGCCTCTATTACGACTATTCGTCGGATACGAAAGGTCATGTCGGCGTCGGCTACGATCGCTTCATCGTCAACAATGTCGATCCCCACAATTATCTCGTCGGACCCGCCGGAAACTTGTGGAGCGGAACCGGCAATGTCGGCGGCCTGTCCTTCTCGGTCTCGCCGACGAATTTCATGACGCTGACGCCGAACGAGCAAACGACGCTTCGCGGCTTCGGCAAATTCGAGACGAAGCTGTTCGACGCCGTCAAGCTCGAGGCGAACGTCAATTATGCGGATCGCACGAACACTTACGCGAGCTACCTCAACGCCAGCCGGTCCTGGTTCGACGGCGGCCTCGGTTGGGCGTCCAGTTCTCCGAACAGCAGCTTCGACGCCAATCTGACGCTGTCGGCCGACGTCGGCCGCTACAACCAGCTCATCGTCGGAGCGTCCTACAGCGACAATGCCCTATCGAGCCACAAGGACGACACCTACTCCTGGCGAGATCCGGACACCCGCGTCGACACCTATTACAGGGCGGACGGCCATTCGACGATGACCTCCGTGTTCATCCAGGACAAGGTGACGCCTCTCAAGGATTTCCACCTTCCCTATGTCCAGAATCTCGATCTCTATTTCGGCGGCCGCTACGACATGTGGTGGGCGCATGGCGGGAGCTGGCAGCAGCCGACCGTCTTTCAGCCCTCCGTTTTGCCGTTCTACAAGGACAATCCGGCGCGCGAGGAAAACAATTTCAGCCCGAAATTCTCGATCGTCTACGATCCGCTCGACTGGGTGACGCTGCGCGGCTCCGTCGGGACGGCGTTTCATCCGCCGACGCTCTATCAGCTCTATTCCCGCGGCTTCACGACGAAGACAGCGCCCGTCGGCGTCCGCACGACCGAGGCCGATCCCAATCTGAAATCCGAGCGCCTCTTCGGCTGGGAGATCGGCGGAACCTTCCGGCTTCCGACGCTCACCTCCGTTCAGCTCACCTATTACGAAAACTATCTGAGCGATCTGATCTATCAGGTTCCGGTCATTCAGGGGACGACGAACGACCTCAATCAGAACGTGAATGTCGGCAAGGCTTATGTGCGTGGCATAGAGGCGGTCGTACGGCAGGCCGTCACCGAGGAAGTGCAGGTCTATGGAACGCTGTCGCGCCAGGACAATCGCGTAACGCAGGTCGACAAGCAGCCGCAACTCGTCGGCAAGGTGCTGACCGACGTGCCGAGGATCATGTTCGCTTTCGGCGCGGAGTGGAAATGGGAAAAATGGGCCGCCTCGGCAGAGGTCAAATACACGGGCTCGACATTCTCGACGACGGACACGCTCAACCAAGGGAGGATTCGCGGCGTGACGGGCGCCTATGATCCCTACACCATGGTCAACGCCAAGGTCAGCTACAAGATCGACGACTCCATGACCTTCTCGGTGTCCGGCTCCAATCTGCTGAATTTGAAATATTACGAGTACTATCTCGCGCCGGGGCTGACGATCACCGCTGGACTGTCGGTGAAATACTGACGCGGAGCGAATATCTTCGACCGGGATGTCAGGGCGTCAGAGCCGACGCCCTGACTGAAAAAGAGCCATCGCCTCGACCACAATCGCGAGCCGGATCATTCGGATCGGCGACCGCGATGTATGAGACAGCGTTGACGATGTGGGGATCGAGTATGGCGACTGAGTTGATGCCGATCCTCAACGAAGCGAATTGCGAGGCGACTGTGGGGGAGGGGGCCGAGAGCGGCACGCCGAAGAAGGGCCGATCTGCCCGACGGGCGCGACGCTGATCGCCGCCTATGATGCGAAGGCCCGCCACGTTGGCCGTAGAACTGTCCGTAGCCACGCAATCGCTTGTGGGGCGCCGCGCCGGGCCTCGGAGACGACATCGGTGTCGACGAGATACATCAGAAGGCCGGGCCGCGGGTCGGCGTCTTGGCGCGCTACGTGACCGC
This sequence comes from Methylocystaceae bacterium, assembly GCA_003105285.1. Taxonomy (GTDB): domain Bacteria; phylum Pseudomonadota; class Alphaproteobacteria; order Rhizobiales; family Beijerinckiaceae; genus Methylosinus. The sequence continues at coordinate 177 of PQAN01000041.1, read as the reverse complement.
CTCGGCGAGTTCGTCGTCCCACCCCGGGCCAGCGAGCAGGTCGTCGACCAGCGACGGCCTACTGGCGCACAAGGCGTCAGTATAAGCTCGGACGCTAGCGAACGGCCCGGTAGTGGGTCAGTTTGAATTTCTCTACGCGCTAATAGCGGACTTTGCGGGCCGCTCGGTTGCGCCGAA
>PQAN01000040.1 GCA_003105285.1 Methylocystaceae bacterium | reverse complement strand
TGATTCTGTGAAATATTCCGTATAGGAAATTCACAAGCTCCAACGGCGCGTACGCCGTCGGGCGGAGACGCAGCGATACGGCGTCAGAACTCGACGGTCAGCCCGATATAGGCGGAGCGTCCCATGCCGGGGACCAGCCTCTTTGCGACCGGGTTGGTTCGAAACGTCTCATCCGCCGCTACGCCGCCCAATGGCGGATAATAGAGCGTGTCGAACACATTATCGATTCCCGCATCGATGCGAAATTTGTCGAAGCGATAGCCGGCGCGCAAATTCAACAGAGCATAGCCGGGCGTGCGCGGCTCGCCGTGGTTCACCGACACATAGGTCTTCGAAGCGACCAGCTGCAGCTCCGCGGCGCTGGAGAAGTCGCCGATGCTGTGCTCGAGCGCGATGCGGCCGTTGAGTGGCATGATGTGATAGAGGCTGCCGCTCGACTGGACTTGCATACCCGCCACGGGCCAATCCGTCGGACCGCAGAAGAAGTCAACCGACGTGCCCACCGCCGGACAGGGACGGCCCCTTCCTCGGTCGACATAGGTTCCGCGCACGAAATTCAAATTGCCGCGCAGCGTGAGATCGCCGATCGGACTTCCGCGGAGGAAGGCGTATCGGCCGCTCAGATCGACGCCGTAGAGCTCTGCGCGATCGATGTTGACGTATTGCAGGCCGAGAATCCGCGCGTCGGGCACGAAGTAGCGTTCCGCGCGCGCCCATATGAACTGGTCCACATAGGTGTAGTAGGGCGAGACTTTCAGCGACCAGTCGTCGCCATCGGGGTCGCGCCATTCCGCGCTGAACGCCACATGATAGGCGACCTCGGGCTTTAGATCGAGATTGCCCGCATAGCCGTTGCTGTCGCCCGCCCAGCCGACCATGGTGTTGTGGTCCCACCATGAGTATCGCTCGAAGAGATTGGGAGAACGGGTCTTGCGGGCGAAGCCGAGCTCATAGGCGCTCCAACTCGTCGGCGTGTAGCGGATCGAGGCGGTCGCGTCGAAGTTCACATCGGTCCTCGCACGATCGGCCGCGTTGAACGGGATCGCGAACAGCTTGTCATAGGCGTTGTTGCGGTAGCCGTTGACAGGGCCGGCGTTCATCCAGACGACGTCGTTCCTCATCCCGAGCAGCGAGGTCCATTCGCCGGTCCAGACGGTCTGCAGCTCGGCGTAGGTTCCGACGCGCTCGCGCCGACCTTCGTGGACGCTGAGAAACTCCAGCGGCATTCGGTACCACGGAGTCACATTCGGATACCAATTTTCCAATCGGAACTGATGATACTCGTTCCCGACGCGCAGGAGATTGCGCTCGTCGAGCGGAATTTCCGCCTTCAGCCGATAGCCGAAATCGACGCCGAGATCCTTCATCAGCATGTGCGTTCTGGGATTTCGGCTTCGCTCGAGCAGATTGTCCATCTCGTGATTGGTGCGCTGATAATAGACGCGCGCGTCGAGCGAGCCCCAGTCGAACACGCCTTGGTAACGGCCGCCGCCCTGCAGCGAATTGTTGAGCGTCATGTCCATCGGCAGATTGGGAAAACCCTGATACGGGATATGATGTCCCGCCATGTCGAAGGACAGAAGGCCATTGTCGGTCTTGAACGCGAGCCGTCCGGAGTGCCGGGTCGCTTCCCAGAGCGAGCCGTCGAGCACCGCGCCGTCGCCGAGAAATCGCAGATAATTATTGGCGGCGTCGAGCTCCCACAGCGACGGGTCGAATGGCGAGCCGCCCTTGCCGCGCCGATAGCTGCGCGCCTTGCTGTAGGCGAAGCTGTAGTCGATGGCGACATCATCCGTTCCTGCGCGGACCGTGGCGTTGACGCCGGGGCTGTCGACATTGCTGCGGTAGAACGCGCCGACGCGGCCGGACACCGTGTATTCTCCCTTGCGCTCGGAGAACAAGGGCGCCGGGGGCTCGACAATGATCGAGCCGCCGATCGAATCGCCGCCCTTGCTAACCGGCGTGACGCCGGAAAACACCTCGATCTTCCCGATGCGGCTCGGATCGATATAAGAGAGCGGCGGGTTCATGTGGTTTTCGCACGCCGAGGTGACGTTGACGCCGTCCACCAGAATGTTGAGCCTATCGTCCGCAAGACCGCGGATCACGGGCAAATTCGAGACTCCGCCGCCGGTGTAGAGGCTCACGCCGGGAACCTGCTTGAGCAACTCCGTCGTGTCCACGGCGGTCGCCTTCGGGCGCGCCAGATCCTCCTCGCCGAGGATAGTCGTCCCAGGCGTGGAAACATCCTTCGTCTGCGCGGCCCGTCTCTCGGCGCCCACGTCGATCGGCGGCAGCTCCTGCGCGACGCCGACGTCGCTGTGTCGTCCCGTCTCGGCTTGCGCTAGCACGATCGACACCGTGCGGCCATTTTCGTCGAGCCGATATGCCAGTCCCGTGCCGGAAAGCAACAAATCCAGAGCCTGCGGCAGCGAATGGCGGCCCGCGAGGCCCGGCGTTCGCATCCCTCGCGTCGCGCCGGCCGGATAGAGCACATGCATGCCGTTCTGGTCGGCGAGTTCGGTGAGGGCGCTCGCGACAGTGCCGGCCGGGATGCGATAGGTCCTGGCGACACCGTCGCGCTCCGGCGGCGCGATCGACGCTCGAGCCGCCGAACCGGCCGTCTGCGCCGTCATGGCGAACGCGCCAAGAGCCGCCGCCGCGATCGCGGGGCCCATCCGCCTGCGCCTGCGCCGAATATCCTTTGCGACGACGCCCTTGCGCTTGCCCCGATGAATTCTCGCCATGCCGCATCCCCGCGATGTTCGATCGAGGGATGCGCGATTGCCTCCCTCGACTGGTAACACGCATGCGGATGGTCGAACGGAACCTCGCAGCTTCGGTTTTTGTCGCGCCGATACCCCGAGGGCTCGGGCGTGCGGCGCCTCAATAGTGAAGAAGGACGAGATAATCGGTCAGACGCAGCGCTCTCAGGCCGAGATAGGCTTCGATTTCCCGAAGCGCCTGCGCCGGATCGTCGGAGCTGAACACGCCGGTCACGCGCTGGGCGCAAATCGACCGATCGAGGCAATAGACATAGCCGCGGCGGTATCGGCTCAGAGCCGCCAAGGCCTCGCTGAGCGGGCGGTCTTCGAAAACGAGCTTGCCGCGCCGCCAGGCTGTGGCGCGCGACAGCCTGATGGGCGTCGGCGTGGAGGCCGGCGCATCGTGGTCATAGACGGCTTCCTCGCCTTCCGAGACGACGGTCTCGGCGCCGCCGCTGGAAATACGGACGCTGTGCTCGGTCACGGCGACGCGGGCGCCGGCGCCCTCCAGCGTCACGTCGAAAGCGGTGCCGCGCGCCGTCACGCTGCCCTGCGCCGCCTCCACGACGAAGGGCCGATCGGGGTCGGGCGCGACTTCGAACCACGCCTCGCCCTGGAGAAGGGCGATATTGCGCCGCGCCCCGTCATAACGAACCGCTATGGCGGAGCGCGCGCCGAGATGGACGTGCGAGCCGTCCGCCAGCGTCACGAAGCGGGTTTCGCCGACAGGGGCGTAGTGATCCGCGCGCCAGGAGAGGAACAGATCGGCGGGCGCGAGGAAGAACGCCAACCCCATAGCCGCCATAGCCGCCGCGGCGAGCCGCACCCGACCCTTTTGCACGATGCGCGACGGGCGCGCGGAGGCAACTGGCTCCTCCAGCCGGTCGAGCTCGCCGCACATGCGCTCGATCTCGTCATAGACGACGCGATGGTCCGCGTCGGCGAGCCAAGCGGCGAATTCCGATTTCTCCACGGCGGCGAGCGGCGCGGCGCGCTGGCGAACCCACCAGTCGATGGCGGCGTCATGCGGGTCTTCTTCGTCCGGACCGCCCTTGTCTTCCGTCATCGTCCCGGTTCCATACGCATGAGCAGTCGATCGCCTCCGAGCGGCGCCGGCCGTCCCATGGCCAGCGCCTATATTAGAATGAGATGCGCCGCCGGCCGCAACCGGAGCCTCGGACGACCTCATTCGATCGCCTCCCGGCAGCGTTTCAGCGCCAGACGCAGATGGCGCCGCGCCATGCTGTCGGAAATGCCGAGTTCCCGCGCGATCTCGGGCAGAGGCTTCTTCTCGTGGAAGCACAGAACGAACACCTCGCGGCAGCGCGGCGGCAGTCCCGCCACGGCGTCGCGGAAAAGCCGCGCCCTCTCCTTGCGCTCCAAACGCTCCAACGGCGTTTCCTCCGGGGAGAGGCCGTCGGCGCAGTCGGCGCCGAAATTCAACCATTTCGATTCGAAAGCGCGGCGGCGGGAATGATCGCGCGCCAGATTGGCGGCGACTTTCAGCAGGAAATAGAGTGGCGCGGCGATGGGCTTCTCGTCGTCGCGCCGAATGACGCGCGCGAACGCCTCCTGCAGAAGATCGGGGGCGTCGGCGCTCCCTACCCTGTTGTTCAAAAAGCCGAGCAATTCGTCTCGATGACGCTCGAAGAGTTCGCCGATGGATCGGCGCCTGGTCTCGAACATATGCCGCGTCCGCTGAAGGCGGGGAACACAATCGGATGTGGAAAAGCGCGGTGGACCGTTCGTCCGCCTGTCGAGGCTCCGCCCCGCGTTCGCGAGGAAGACGTCGAGGTCAAGAAAGCGGCGGCGGCGCTCGCGACGACCAGGAACTCGTCCATCCGGTCGGGAATGAGGCGGCGTCGTTTCGAAGCGGCCAGGCGGGCGCGGCGTCGGATCGCGGAGCCAGGACGAGGATGACGCGCGCCAGGAATGCCGCGACATTCTCCGCCTGGCCGTCGCCGCCGGCGGAGCACAATGTGCAATGGTGATGATGGGTCGGTCGGGCGGGGGGCTCGCCGTCGCCGCGCGCCATCGACTGGCAGATTTCGCCCGCCATGGCGATCGACGACCCGGCGTCGGCGCCTGCAAAGACGACTCGGCCGTTCGAAGAGAAGACGAAGGCCAGCGTCTGCAGGAGAAATAGCGCGACGATCCCGTGTGTTACGGGTGCGCGCGCCATTCTACGCAAACCGGGCCAGAGCTTCGCCATGGCAGAACCGTCGACAATAAGTGGATGGCCGTCAAGAGCAAAGCTTGAACTGATGGGGTGGATGCCCCCTTCGGCCGGCGTCGTATGATGTCGGAAGGCGCGAGGAAGGAGGGCGTTATGACGGAAGTCTATGTCTTGGCGATCGATTTGGCGAAACGCAGCTTTCAGGTGTGCGGAACGGCTCGCGGCGGGGCGGTTCAACCCGTCCCGGCCTCTGCGTGCCCATGAAAGCGTCGGCATGATGCTAGGGGGGCACACGGCCTTCCGCGCATCGTTGAAATCGTGGCGAAGCGAATAGAGGGTCTTGTTTTCATCGGCAATTTCCAGCTCGCCTCGGCTGAAGGCGCTCCAAAAGGCCGAGAACATGGAGGCGACGATCTGCGTCTCGCGGCCATCTTCCTCCCCCACGCTCCATAGCGTGCGCCATCCGCTCCTCCGGGCGCGATCGATGAGGGCGCGCAGGCTCATACCGACGAACTCGCGGCGGATTACCTGTGACCTGGCCCCGATAATTCATCCAGCGGCGAGTTGAGTCCCGGTGGTTGATACGCCCGCGGGCGTGGGGTGAGCAACAGGCGATCGGCGGAGCTGGTCGGGGTTGCGCAGCCGATCACCTGTTGCGGTGAGCGCGGCCGCATAGTCCGCCGGCGTCGCATAGCCGAGGGAAGAGTGCGGGCGCCGGTGGGTGTAATCGTGAACCCAAGAGCGAACTTTTTCTCTCGCGTGGTCGAGGCCGAAGAACAGTGTCTCGTTGAGCAACTCGTCCCGCATGCGGCCGTTGAAGCTCTCGCAGAAGCCGTTCTGCATCGGCTTGCCCGGCATGATAAAATGCCATTCGACCTTGTTCGCCTCCGACCAGGACAGGACGGCGCTATTCTCTCATGAGCTCGAATTCTACTCAGATCAGCAACATCGATCCGCTCGTGCTCGATCTCAACGGCGACGGGATTACGCTCTCCAATTGGGTCTCGCAGACGGTCCTCTTCGACGTCCTTGGCGACGGCAGGCTGCATCAGACCGGATGGGCGGTCGGCGGCGACGGCATTCTCGCGCTCGATCTCAACGGCAATGGCGTCATCGACAATATTACCGAGACGATTTCCGCGCGGTTCGACCGGGGATCCTATAGTGACAGCCTCGGCGCGCTCGCCTCGCTCGCGCAGCCCAGCGCCGCCGCATTCTCGCGCGCAACAGCGCAGATCAATTGGCGGACTGGCAATTCTTATTTCGACGATCTGCGCGTCTGGGTCGACGCCAATGAGGACGGCGTCACCGACGCGAGCGAATTGAAGACGCTCGACGAGTTCGGCATTGCGTCGATCTCCCTGCAAGGCTCCGACAATCAGGGCGAAACGATCGCCGACAACGACATTGTGAACCGGACGAGCTTCACGAGGGCCAATGGAACGACCGGCGAGGCGGCGAGTGTCGACTTCGAAGCCGACAGCGCCGGCGCGACGCTGACGCGGCTTCCCGGCGCGACGGTCGCCCGTGCTTATGGAGCCGAGACGGTCACGAGCTATATCGTGACCGACGACGCCGGCCATTCGATCGACGTGTCGAATTTCACGCTGGCCGATGGAACGCATCCGGACGGATTTTATTCGACGACGGGCAATGACGCCTTTCTCGCCGATCCAAACGACACGCGCTCCTACTGGCTTGGCGGCGGGACCGGATCGCTGACGCTGCGCGGCGGCGCCGGCGACGATCTGCTGTTCATCAACGCCGTGACCGCGCAGGCGAATATAGACGGCGGCGGCGGCTTTGACATCGTCAAGGTCAATGACACGGTCGGCGTGACGCTCGACCTCGCCGCCGCCCATGTGGAGGAGGCGATCGGCGACGATGGCGACGATGTGTTCAACGCCTCGGGAATGACCTCCAACGCCTTCCTCGACGGCGCCGGCGGCAATGACATATTGATCGGCGGCATCGCAGACGACGCCATTACCGGCAATACGGGCGATGATTACATCGACGGCGGAGCCGGAAACGACGTGCTGCGCGGCGGCGACGGCAGCGATCTCATCTATGGCAATGAGGGCGACGACATCGTCTATGGCGAGGGCGGCGACGACATTCTGGTGGGCGGCGCAGTGTCTGGACCGAATGGCGCCAATATGCTCGAGGGCGATGAAGGCGACGACCTTCTGATTGGAACGGGCGGCTATTCGGTCGCGAGCTATCGGGGCTCCTTCGCCGATTACACGGTCACGCAGAATACGGACGGGACCTTCACCGTCGCCGACAGCCATGCGGATCGCGACGGAACCGACACGCTGAAAGATATTTCGACGCTGAATTTCGCCGACATCACCAATGTGGCGCTCGATTCCAGCCTGCCGACCTATGGGCTGACGCTGCCTGCCAATGACCGGATCGATGTCACGAGCGTCGGACCCTATGTGATTTCGGCGTCCGATGTGCTGGCCAATGACAAGAATGTCGCCGGGCGCACGCTGTCGATCCGGCAATTGCTCGATGTGAACGGCGATCCGATCGCACCCGGCGCGAGCGGCGCGGCCATCGGCGGGACGGTGGCGCTCAGCGCCGACGGGGCGACGATCACCTTCACGCCCGAGGCCGGCTTTACCGGCGTGATGAAGTTCAAATATCAGGTACTGGACAGCGAGGGGCAGACTGGCCTCTATGCGCAGCAGGTCGGCACGGCCAATGTGGCCGAAATGGCGGGAACGGTTTTTCTCGACACGCCCGACCATCCGACCGACGAAATGTTCGACGCGCAATGGTATCTGTCCGAAGTCAATGTGCTGCCGGTGTGGGAGGATTATACGGGCGCCGGCGTCAGCATCGCGGTTTTCGACCCTTCGGGCAATGTCGATCTGACGCATCCGGACCTCGCGGCGAACGCGGGAAATTCTTTCAAGATCAACGGCTCTCCCGGTGTCGACCAATATGGCATGCATGCGACCTTCGTCGCCGGTGTCATCGGCGCGGAACGCAATGGCGAGGGCGTCGTCGGAGTGGCCTATGACGCGACCATCAGTTCCGTGGCGATCCCGACCGCCTTCCTCGATCTGGATAGCGACGTCGATTTGACGCGATGGAAAGACTACGACATCGTCAACAATAGCTGGGGACTTTCTCCCTCCTTCATCGATAACTTTTATACAAATCCAGTTTATGAAAGTGCGTATATTTCTGCCGTGAGGGACGGCCGAAATGGGAAGGGCACGATTTTGGTTTTCGGGGCCGGCAATGATCGCGGCACCCGAAACACCAACGATGTCAACGAGACGAATTCGCGCTATGGAATCACGGTCGCGGGGGTCAATGCCCAAAACGACCCCTCGACCCTGACCGCTGCGCCGGAACCCTTCAGCACGCAAGGAGAGACGATACTCGTTTCTGCGCCCGGCTCCAGCATTGCGTCTACCAGCGAAGTTCTTACGAGTTCGACCGGCACGGTCTTCGGCAGCGACTACCAGACAGCCCAAGGGACATCTTTCGCGACGCCGATCGTCTCTGGCGTCGTCGCGCTCATGCTGGAGGCCAATCCGAACCTCGGCTATCGAGATGTGCAGAACATCTTGGCGTATTCCGCCCGACATGTGAATGACCCTTCAACCTCATGGCAGGGCAATGGAGCAGAAAACATAAATGGTGGAGGTCTGAATTACAGCCGCGATTACGGTTTCGGCGAAGTCGACGCACATGCTGCGGTACGCCTCGCCGAGACTTGGCAGAACCAGGAGACGGCAAATAACCTCATCAGCTTCAACGCGGCCAGCCAGACCGCGACAGTAGGTCATGAGCCACGTCTCGTCCTAGATTACGGCCCTTTCTGGATACCGGTCGGGGCCCACATCGAGTACGACTATACGTTTCCGGTCTCCTATGTCACTCTGCCCTCAGACGTTGCAGTGTCGGTCGAACATGTGCAGATCACTGTCGATCTCGACATGGAACTTTATCCGATCAACCGTCTCGCAATCACTTTCGAGCCGCTTGGCCAAGGCACCTATAGTTGGACTAATAATGGGACGAGCTATGAAGCCCAGTCATATAGCTATTTTTCTAATCGAGAATCGATATTGCTGAACGGAGAGCAGTCGACGCTCGGTGAGTCGAGCATCTACATCGGCTCGGACGGCCATCGCCACCTCCGATTCGCATTCGGCTCAGAGAAATATCGGGGTGAGGACTGGCACTCAGGCGAGAAATGGGCCCTTCGGACGTTCATCGATGGTCAGGAAGTCATCCCCCCGGCGGATTGGAGCATTACCGTTTTTGGCGCGAGCGACGCCGAGCCTCGCCAATGGATCTTCACGGACGAATTTAATAACGACTTAGGATGGATCTCCCCGATATCGCCGTACGACAGCTTCAATGCCTCGGCCGCTACAGGCGACAACGTCATCGACTTGCGTCCATGGTCTATGGAGTCATCGATAAATGGGCATGAGGTTGATGTCGCCGGATACCTCACCAAAGGCTTTGCGGGCGATGGAAACGATATTCTTTATACAAATGGAGAATTTGATAGTCTACTCGACGGCGGGCGTGGAAACGACACTCTCGTAGAGAGCGGTCGGGGGACAAATGATAAACTCATTGGCGGTCAAGGTGTGGACACGGTGACTTATGCCTCGGCGACCGACAGTGGTGTAGTCGTCGATCTCCGGATCGGAATGGCGCAGAATACGCTGGGAGGCGGAGTCGATACGATTTCGGGAGTCGAAAATCTGATTGGTTCGGCGTTCGCCGATACGCTGATCGGCGACGACGGCATAAATATCATTGACGGCGAAGGAGGCGATGATGTTCTGAACGGCGGCGTCGGGCCGGATACGCTGTCTGGGGGAATTGGCAATGACATCTATTTTACCGACAACGCCTCGGATAAGGTGAGCGAGGCAGCGGGCGAGGGAACTGACTATGTTTTCGTCAGCGTGAATTATGAACTGGGAGCAGGACAGGAAGTTGAATATCTGGTCGCCAATGCGGGTTCTACGGGGCTGACGCTGATCGGCAATGAAGCGAATAATTTCATCTTGGGCTTGGCCGGCGCCGATATGCTGGACGGGGACGCTGGGAACGACACGCTGAACGGCGGGGCGAACAACGACATTCTGATCGGCGGATCAGGCGATGACGTAATCGACGGAAGTGTCGGGGCAGACACTCTGTCTGGTGGAATTGGCAACGACATCTATTTTGTCGACGACGCCGCGGATGTGGTGAACGAGGCGGCGGGAGAGGGAGCCGACATTGCATTCATCAGCTCGAATTACACGCTGGGAGCGGGCCAGCAGGTTGAATATCTGATCGCAAATGCGGGTTCGAGGGGGCTGACGCTGACAGGCAATGAATTGACCAACCAGATTCTCGGCCTTGCCGGTGCCGACAAACTGAACGGCGGCGCAGGAAGCGACGTGCTAAATGGTGGGGCGGGCGATGACGTGTTGAATGGCGAGGGCGGAGTCGACTTGTTGGCCGGTGGAGTCGGCAATGATGCGTTCCTGTTCTCGTCGCTGTCGGACGGTCTCGACGTCATCAATGATTTCACCACCGGGGCAGACTCAATTTGGATATCCGCAGGAGGATTTGGTGGCGGGCTCGTAGCGGGCGAATCGGCGAGGTTGACCACGGTAGGGGATTTTGCAGCCGCGAACAATGCAGTTCCCTGCTTCATCTATGACAATGCGGGCGCGAATGCGGGGACGCTGTATTGGGACGCGAATGGCGGCTCTGGCGCAGACGCGATAGCCTTTGCCGCTTTGACAGGAGGCCCGGCGGTGGCCGCGACAGATATCGTAATCACGGTGTAGCAAGGGCGATAGCGATCAGAGCTGTCTCGGCGGCTAGGTGCAACCCGGATGAGCGAGGCATAGTTGCGGGTAAGGAGTGTTACCGGGCGATGGGGCGACCGCGGTGCTGAGCGTCAATGATTTTTTCAAAACCGCCTTTTCGATCGGCAGATTCTCTGCGTGCGTTGGCCGGTTGGCTCCAGCTGGAGAAACCAATGTAAAGGTTGAGGGTTCCCGGAAGTATTTGTATCGGGCGGACGGTAAAGCCGGCACCACCACGGTGAAGTTTCTGCCGACGGCCAAGCCGCTCTATAAAGCCGCCTTGCGGTTCTTGCACAATGCGATCGCTCAGCATGAGGAGTCCGAGCACATCATGATCGGCAAGAGCGGCGCCGGCACGGTAACCCTCCGGCGTAGGCCGTC
>PQAN01000039.1 GCA_003105285.1 Methylocystaceae bacterium | reverse complement strand
GTGAACGGCTACCGGCTCATGCAGCCCGCCAGCGACATGTTCCTCGGGTGGACCAAGGGGACGGGCGGCGACGGGCGCCACTTCTTCGTCCGCCAGCTCCGGGACACCAAGATCAGCATCCTCGTCGAGAGCTTCGGCCGCGCCGAGATGGACCTCTACGCCAGTTGGTGCGGCAAGGCCCTCGCCCTCTCCCACGCCCGATCCGGATCGCCCGCCATCCTGGCGGGCTATATGGGCAAGAGCGACGTCTTCGACGACGCGCTGGCGTCCTTCGCCATGCTCTACGCCGAAAAGAACAAGCGAGACCACGCGCGTTTCCTCGCCTGGCGGGCGGACGAGGCGGGGTGACGTGGGGTGCGCGACGCTCGACGTCTCATGGATGATAGGCGTCGCGCCGGCGTTTCAGATCGCGATCTTCGCGAGGTCGTTTTTGCATCGGCCGCGGCTGCGAGCCCCGAAGGATCACGGGCCAGTGGGGTCTTGGACCGCGAGCCTTCCGCAACACCCACCCGAGCCCTCGCATTGCCCCTCCCGAATCGCTAAAATCCCCGCTATGGCAAAATCCAACGATCTCTTCGGCGGCGCGCCGCGCAAGCAGTCCGCCGCTCCGGCCTCGCGGCAAGCCGCGCGCCCGCCTGCGCAAAACGACTACACCGCCGCCTCCATCGAGGTGCTGGAGGGGCTCGAGCCCGTACGGCGGCGGCCGGGCATGTATATCGGCGGCAAGGACGAGGCCGCCATGCACCATCTCTTCGCCGAGGTGCTCGACAATTCCATGGACGAGGCGGTGGCCGGACACGCCACTTTCATCGATGTGAGCCTCGAGCCGGACGGCTGGCTGACCGTGACCGACAACGGGCGCGGCATTCCGGTCGACCCGCATCCGAAATTTCCGAAAAAATCGGCGCTCGAAGTGGTGATGACGACGCTGCACGCCGGCGGCAAATTCGATTCGGGCGCCTATCAGACCTCGGGCGGTCTGCACGGCGTCGGCGTCTCGGTGGTCAATGCGCTGGCCGAGCGCCTCGAGGTCGAGGTGGCGATCGGTCAGCAGCTCTATCGACAGGTGTTTTCGCGCGGCCTGCCGCAGGGCAAGCTCGAGCAATTGGGCCGCGTCGCCAACCGGCGCGGCACGAAAATCCGCTTCAAGCCGGATGCGGAGATTTTCGAGCCGGGTTCGCACTGGCGCCCGTCGCGGCTGTTCCGCATGTCGCGCTCCAAGGCCTATCTCTATGGCGGCGTCGAAATCCGCTGGCATTGCGCGCCGCAGCTCATCGAGCCGGGCTCCAATGTGCCGGCCGAGGCGGTGCTGCGCTTTCCGGGCGGCTTGCGCGATTATCTGGCGCGCGAGATCGAGGGCAAGGAGYTCGTCGCCGATCAGCCCTTCGGCGGCAAGATCGAGCGCGAGGGCGGCCATGGCTCTCTCGAATGGGCGGTCGCCTGGCTCGCCMATGACGACGGCTTCGTCCACTCTTATTGCAACACCATCCCGACGCCGGACGGCGGCACGCATGAGGCGGGCTTCCGCCTCGCGCTGCTGCGCGGCCTGAAAGACCATGCCGAGCGCATCGGCCAGGCCAAGCGCGCGGCGCAGGTGACGGCCGACGATCTGATGAGCCAGTCGGCGGCGATGATCTCCGTGTTCATCCGCGAACCGGAGTTCCAGGGACAGAACAAGACCCGGCTGATGAGCGTCGAGGCCTCGCGCCTCGTCGAGGGGAGCGTGCGCGACGCCTTCGACCATTGGCTCGCCGGCGCGCCCTCCCAGGCCAACAAGCTGCTCGATTTCGCCGTGGAGCGCGCCGAGGAGCGCATGCGGCGGCGCGCCGAGAAGGAGATGGCGCGCAAATCGCCGACGCGCAAATTGCGCCTGCCCGGCAAGCTGGCCGATTGCACCAACACCTCCTCGCAGGGCTCGGAACTGTTCATCGTCGAGGGCGACTCGGCCGGCGGCTCCGCGAAGGCGGCGCGCGACCGCGCCAATCAGGCCATCCTGCCGCTGCGCGGCAAGATCCTCAACGTCGCCTCGGCTGGGCGCGAAAAGCTCGCCGCCAATCAGCAGCTCGCCGATCTCGCGCAGGCGCTCGGCTGCGGCCTCGGCGCGCATTATCGCGAAGAGGATCTGCGCTACGACAAGATCATCGTGATGACCGACGCCGATGTCGACGGCGCGCATATCGCCTCGCTGCTCATCACCTTCTTTTTCCGGCAGACGCCGAAGCTGATCGAGGCCGGGCATCTCTATCTCGCCGTGCCGCCGCTCTATAAGCTCACGCAGGGCGCGAAGACGGTCTATGCGCGCGACGACGCGCACCGCGACGAGCTCGTCCGCAAGGCGCTGACCGGCAAGGGCAAGATCGAGACGAGCCGCTTCAAGGGCCTTGGCGAGATGTTGCCGGCGCAGCTCAAAGAGACGACGATGGACGCGCGGAAGCGCACGCTGTTGAAAGTCGTCATCGCCGGCGAGGATCGCGAAGAAACCGCCGACTGCGTGGAGCGGCTGATGGGCGCGAAGCCGGAGGCGCGCTTCGCCTTCATCCAGGAGCGTGCGGCCTTTGCGACCGAGCTCTTGGATGTGTGACGGTCCGGCGAGATGCGCTTGGAAGACGGGATTCGGAATAACGCCGATTTCTCGTCTGCGCTTGTCGCATATCAGGGGCCGAGGGATTATGCTTCGCGTCGGTCGGACGCCGAGCCTGGCGACGTCGAAAGGATGATCTCTTGACCGACATCCATGCTCGATCGAATCCGTCCGATATCGGAGTAGGCCGAAACTCGGCGGTCGATGATGCCGACTATGATCAGGCGCTCGCCCTCGAGCGCATGCGCATGGCGCTCGACGCGAGTCTCACCGGCATCTGGGACTGGGATCTCGTCACCGGCGAGGTGCATCTCGACGCGCGCGTGCGCGCCCTTTGGGCGCTGCCCGAGGGCGTGCCCGGAAGCTTCGAAATCTTCCGCGACGCTCTGCATCCAGACGACAAGAGGCGCACGAAGGAAGCCGTCGAAGCGGCCTTCGATCCGCAGCGGCGCGGCGACTACGAGGCCGAATATCGCGTCGTCGGGCAGACCGACGGCGTAGAGCGCTGGATCGCCGTTCGCGGCCGCACGTTCTTCGAGGGCGGGCGCGCCGTGCGCATCATCGGCACGGCGCGCGACATCACCGAGCGCAAGCGTCGCGAGGAGCATGTGCATGTGCTGCTGCGCGAGCTCGTGCATCGCTCCAAGAATCTGCTCGCCGTGGTGCAGGCCATGGCGCGCCAGACCGCGATGGGCTCGCCCTCGCTCGAGGAGTTCCAGCACAAATTCGCGGCACGGGTGCAGGCCTTGTCGATGGCGCACGACCTCCTGGTCTCGCAGGATTGGCGCGGCGCCTCGATGCCCGATCTCGTGCGCGCGCAAATGGCCTATTGTCTCGATGTCGGACATGGCCATGTCGACGAGCGCACGCATATCGCCGGCCCGCATGTGATGCTGAAGCCGGAAGCCGCGCAAAACATCGGCCTGGCGCTGCACGAGCTCGCCGTGAACGCGCTGACGCATGGGGCGCTGACGCGAACGGACGGCCGCATCGAGCTCTGCTGGCGCCTGAGCGACGACACATTCGTCGTCGAATGGCGCGAATTCGGCGGCCCGCCGGTGACCTGCGCGCCGGGCGAGGGCTTCGGCCACAAGGTCATCAAGCGCCTGGTGTCGCAAGCCTTGGACGGCGTGGCGACGATCGGCTTTCCGCCGGACGGGTTCGCTTGGACGCTCGCCGTGCCGATCGGCTGCGCGATCGCGCATTGAGGCGATTCGCGCAACGCCTCCCGCACCGATTCAGCTCGCCAACCGCTCCGACTCCGCCGGCTGTTCCGGCGCGGCGCGATGGGGAAGCCTCGCCAGCATGCCGAGCAGCGCGCGGTCGCTCAGCACCACGAGACGCTCGCCGCGGTTCAGCCACGTAACGGCGTCTTCGAGCGTCTCGGCGTCGGCGAGCTTGGCCTCGGCCATCGCGCGATCGGCGGAAATCTGGCCGCGCTGGCGCGGCGTACGCATAGGCAGCCAGGCCTCGTGCAGAGCGCGCAATTCGGGATCGGCGTGGATCGCGACGAGGCCGTTCACCTCGTCCTCGCCGGCGCGCGCGAGCAGACGCGACAGCGCCCGGCCGCGCCGCGCGATCGGCGGCGTCGTCGTTTCTTCCGGCGTCACCAGCACGCCGGCCCGGCGGAATACGAGGCCGAGCCAGCGCTGGCTCGTCGCCCAGGAAATGCCGATCGCCAGAATGAGGCCGGCGATCGTCGGCGACATCCAGGCGACGAGCGAGGGCGAAATCAGCAAGCCGGCGATGAGGCTCAGCACGCCGAGGAACACATGCGAGCGATGACGCCGCACGATCGCCTTGACCGGCACGGAGCCGTCGTCGCGCCGCTGCGGGTCCCAGCCCGTGTCGAAGCCGAAGAGAATATGGAACACATGGCCGGTCTGGATGAGCATCATGATCGGCGCGAGCAGCGCCGACATCAGCACCTCGAACAAGGTCGAAACCAGCAGCATGAATACGCCGCCGGAGCCGCGCCGCGTTTCCTTGTCGACCATGGCGACGATCAGCCCGAAGAGTTTCGGAGCGAGCAGAATGGCCATCGTCAACGCGAACAGCGCCAGCGATCGTTCCGCGTCGAAACGCGGCCAGACCGGGAACAGCGTGAATTTGGCGGTGAAATATTCCGGGCGGAAATAGCTCGCCTGGAAGACGAGCGCGATGCCGACCAGCAATTGCGCGAGCCAGAGGGGCGAGGTGAGATAGCCGAATATGCCGGTGAGGAAATGCTGGCGCGACGCCCAGTGAAAGCCGCGCGCCCAGAGGACGCGCGAATGCTGCAGATTGCCCTGGCACCAGCGCCGGTCGCGGATCGACAGATCGATGAGCGACGGGGGGCTTTCTTCATAGGACCCGCCGAGCGTCGGCATCATATAGACGGCATAGCCGGCGCGGCGGATGAGCGCCGCCTCGACGAAATCGTGACTGAGAATATGTCCGCCGAAGGGCGGCCGGCCTTTCAGGTCCGGCAGGCCGCAATGATGCGCGAAGGCTTCCGTACGGATGATGGCGTTATGGCCCCAGTAATTGCCGTCGCGGCCCATCCATTGCGACAGGCCGGCGGCGATCACCGGGCCGTAGATGCGCGCGGCGAATTGCTGCACGCGGGCGAACAGCGTGTTGCGGTTGATGATGAGCGGCAGCGTCTGGATGATGCCGGCGTCCGGGTCCCGCTCCATCGCCGCGGCGAGCCGCACGATCGTGCGGCCGGCCATCAGGCTGTCGGCGTCGAGCACCACCATGTGCGCGTAGGCGCCGCCCCAGCGCGTGACGAAATCGGCGATATTGCCGGCCTTGCGGCTCGTGTTCTTCTCGCGGCGGCGATAATAGACGCGCGCGCCCTCGCCGAGCCGCCGGCGGATGGCCGCGAAGGCCCGCTCTTCCGCGATCCACACGTCGGGGTTCGTCGTATCGGAGAGAAAGAACCAGTCGAAATGCGCGCCGAGGCCGGTCGCCTCGACATCCTGGAAGATCGCCTGCAGGGCGCCGAACACCCGGCTCGGCGCCTCGTTGTAGATCGGCATGACGACCGCCGTGCGGGCGGCCAGCGCCTCCGGGAGCGGCGGCGTCGGGCGCTTGAAGAGCAGCGCCACGAATCCGACGACGGCGCTCGCGAAGGACAGCGCGATCCACGAGAAATTCAGCACGAACAGCGCGAGCAGCGCCCATTTCAGCGTCGTCACGCCACCGACGTCGATGACGCGATACATCTCCTCGCCGCCGTAGACGGTGAGCGCCAGCCCGCCGCCGAAGGTGACGAGGCGGGCGATCCAGGGCGTGCGCGCGAGCTTCGGCGCGGCCCAGCGCCGCCGCGCCCGCGCATCGAACCGCCACAGCGCCTGCGCCGGCATCGACAGCCGGCTCTCCTCGGGCATGGGCGGGGCGGCGGCCGGATCGACGGCGGGAGCGGCCCGCGTTTCGTCCTTCGGGGGGGCGTCGACAAGCGTGAGGGCTACAGCGTCCATCGATAGAGCCAGGTTTCACTGAGGGGATCGTCGCCCGACTGGAGGGCGAGGCGCAGCTCGCAGAAGGTCTCGCCGACGGGGTCGACGTCGAAGACGACGCGGCAGGTCTTGGCCTGCGGGTTGCAAAAGGTCCGAATGTTGGTCGCCGATCCAGGCGAGGTCGTCAAGGCGGCCTTCAGGCCGGCGGTCCGCTGCGGGTCGGCGAGAACCTCGCCTGAAAACACGACGATAAAGCGGCGAAGTTTGGGTATCGGCGAGCGCCCGCCGCGCGCCAATGTGGCGATGGCGAGCGGCGATCTGGCCGGCGGGCTCCAGCACCAGAACTGGCGATAGGCGTAGGTCGCCTCCTTGCCCGCGGCCAGCGGGGCCTTGGGACGCCAATAGGCGACGATATTGGCGTTGACCTCCGATTCGGAGGGGATTTCCACGAGTTGCACGGCCCCCTCCCCCCATTCGCCGATCGGCTCGATCCAGAGAGAGGGACGGCGCTCCCAATGCTGGTCGTCGTCCTGATAGGCGTCGATGTCGCGATCGCGCAGGAGAAAGCCGAAGCCTTTGGGGTTGGCGTCGACGAAGGCCGATATTTGCAGCGTGTCGCGGTTGGAGACCGGGCGCCACAGCCATTCGTCTTTTCCGGTGAGCATCTGCAGGCCGTTGGTCTCGGCCACGGTCGGACGGATGTCGTCCGTGCGCCGATGGTCGAGCGGCGTGAACAGCGACGCCGCGGCGGCCCCCGCGAGGCCGAAATGGTCGATCGCGGCGCGCGGAAACAGCGTCAGCTCCGTATCGATGATCGTCGCCTCGCCGGGACGCAGGGTGAAGCGATAGGCGCCGGCGGCGCTCGCCGAATCGAGCAAGGCGTGGATGACGAGCGCATTGTCGGCGAGCGTCGGCTTCTCGATCCAGAAGGCGCGGAACGACGGAAACTCCTCGCCGCGCGGGTCGGCGGTGCGGATGGCGAGGCCGCGCGCCGTGACGCCGAGGTTCTGCCCATGCGTGGCGGCGCGGTAGAAGCTCGCCCCCTGGAACAAAGCGAGCTCGGTCTCGGCCCCGCCATCGCGCGGATGCAGGACGCGAAACCCCGAAAAGCCGATGTCGGGCAGTTTGTCGCCGACCTTCACGGCGCCATAGTCGAATTTCGTCTGATCATAGGCGACGCGCTTGGCGATCTGGTCCTCGACGACGAAGAGCTCGACCTGCGCGGCGAAGAGGAAGCCGCGATGCAGCGGCTCGATCGAAAACCCTTTGTTTTCTCCGCTCCAGACGGCCGCTCCCGGCTTCGTCTTGATGCCGACATATTGTTCGTAGTTCAAATTGGCGAAAGGCTCGCGAAGCTCGTTGGCCGGCGCAGCGAAAGGGCGCTTGGCCAGCGCCCGCGCCAGCTCCACGACCAGATCGCGCGTGAACGGGGCGGGGGCCGGGGCGGAAGGAGCGGAGGGCGCAGTCTGGGCGAGGCCTCGGCCGGAAGAAACGCCGGCGGCGAAAGTGGTCAGGGCGGCTTTCAATACGTCTCTACGTTCGAACATGCGCAACCGGAAGCCAGAGCCGACGAGGGATTGGATGAAGCGAGCCGCTTCCCTATTCGATATACCTGAAAGGCCGGCGATCGGAACGCCTTTCTTTCGGTCTTTCATGCGTAATCGCACGCCCGCCGGAGGCGGCGCGCTTGCGTTCGCGCGATCGAATCAGTCAAGATTACGCGAGTCGCGCGTTCGCCGCGCCGATGTCCCGTCAGAGAGGCCGATCGCGTCATAATGCAGGCAAGTCGATCCCCCGCCCGGCGCGCGCTCGCCGTCATCCTCGCGGCCGGCGAGGGCGCGCGCATGAAATCCCGGCGCCCGAAGGTCCTGCACGAAGTGGCGGGACGCTCCATGCTCGCCCATGTGCTGGCCGCCGTGGACTCGGCCGGGGTCGACGAGGTCGCCGTCGTCGTCGGCGCGGGCCGCGACGACGTGGGTGCGGAAGCCCGGCGCTTTCGCCCCGATGCGCAGGTTTTCGTGCAGGACAGGCAGCTCGGCACCGCCCATGCGGTGCTAGCGGCGCGCGAGGCGATCGCCGCCGACGTCGACGATCTTCTGGTTCTCTTCGCCGACACGCCGCTGGTGACATCCACGACCGTGGCCGCGCTGCGCGACGGCCTGCGTGACGGCGCGAGCGTCGCCGTCCTGGCGTTCGAGACGCAGACCCCCTTCGGCTACGGACGCGTCATTCGCGACGCCGAGGGACGTCCCACGGCGATCCGCGAGGAGAAGGACGCGAGCGACGACGAGCGCCGCCTGCGGCTCTGCAACGCGGGGCTGATGGCGATCGAAGGCGCTCGCGCGCTCGATTTGCTGGAGGGCGTCGGCAAGGCCAACGCCCAGGGCGAATATTATTTGACCGACGTCGTCGGCCTCGCGGCGCGGGGCGGTCTCGAGACGCGCGTCGTGCCGGCCGCCGAGGAGGAGGTGCTCGGCGTCAACGATCGCGCACAACTGGCGCGCGCCGAGGCGCTGGCCCAGGACCGGCTGCGCCGCGACGCCATGCTGGCCGGCGCCACGCTGGTCGCGCCGCAGACCGTCTTCCTCTCCGCCGATACGAAGACCGGCCGCGACGTGACGATCGAGCCCGATGTCGTCATCGGGCGCGGCGTCGAGATCGGCGACGGCGCGGTCATTCACTCCTTCTCGCACCTCGAGGGAACGACGGTCGGCGAAGGCGCGCAGGTCGGCCCCTTCGCGCGGCTGCGACCGGGGACGCGGCTCGCGGCGAAGGCGAAGGTCGGCAATTTCGTCGAGATCAAGGCGGCCGACGTCGGCGAGGGCGCCAAGGTCAACCACCTCACCTATATCGGCGACGCCTCGGTCGGCGCGCGCGCCAATATCGGCGCGGGCGTCATCACCTGCAATTACGACGGCTTCTTCAAATATCGCACGCAGATCGGCGAAGGGGCCTTCATCGGCTCCAATGCGGCGCTCGTCGCGCCGGTGACGGTGGGTGACCACGCCTATGTGGGCTCTGGTTCCGTGATTACGCGGGATGTGGCGTCCGATGCGCTCGCTGTGGGGCGCGGGCGGCAGGTCGAGAAGGCCGGATGGGCGGCGCAGTTCCGCGCGGCGCAGGCGGCGAAGAAGAAGGGCGGGTAGAATTTTTCGAAAATTTTGCAGATGGCGGCGCCCGCGTCCGCGACCGACATTGTCATTGCGATGGTCCCGCCGTGTCGCGGCTTCGACCAAGTCGTTTGAAAACATTCGCCCCTTTGAGGCAGGATCGCGCCAAGGACGTTCGAGGGAGAGAGTTCATGTGCGGCATCGTCGGCATTCTGGGACGCGAACCCGTCGCCCCTTCCCTCATCGAGGCTCTGAAACGGCTCGAATATCGCGGCTATGACTCGGCAGGTCTAGCGACGCTCGAGCAGGGCCGGCTCACCCGCGTGCGGGCGAGCGGCAAATTGCGCAATCTCGAGGAGAAGCTCGCGGCCTCGCCGCTCTCTGGGACGAGCGGCATCGGCCATACGCGCTGGGCGACGCATGGCCGCCCCAACGAAACCAACGCCCACCCCCACATCAGCGACAAGCTCGCCGTCGTCCACAATGGCATCATCGAGAACTTCCGCGAATTGCGCGAAGAGCTCGCCGCTAAGGGCCATGTCTTCGCCACAGAAACCGACTCGGAGGTGGTCGCGCATCTCGTCGCGGAGCAGATTCGCGAAGGGGCCGGACCGGCCGCCGCCGTCGCTCGGGCGCTGACGCGGCTGAAGGGCGCTTTCGCGCTCGCCTTCCTGTTCGACGGGGAAGCCGATCTGCTGATCGGCGCGCGGCGCGGCGCACCGCTGGCGGCGGGCTGGGGCGAGGGAGGCGTCTATCTCGGCTCCGATGCGCTGGCGCTCGCGCCTTTCGCCCATACGATCGCCTATCTCGAGGAGGGCGACCATGTCGTGCTGACGCGCGAGCGCGTGACATTCCACGACGCCGCCGGCCATGAGGTCGAGCGCCGCCGCCAGCCGCTGCAGGCCGGCTCCTTCCTCGTCGACAAGGGTAATTTCCGGCATTTCATGGCCAAGGAAATCCATGAGCAGCCAGAAGTCGTCGGCCGCACCCTGTCGCATTACCTCGATCTCGCCTCGGGAACGGTGCGGCTTCCCTTCGAACTCTCCTTCGACGCGAAGAAACTGTCGCGCGTCACCATCTCGGCCTGCGGCACCGCTTTTTACGCCGGCCTCATCGCGCGCTATTGGATCGAGCGCTATGCGCGGCTCGCCGTGGAGATCGACATCGCCTCGGAGTTTCGCTATCGCGAGGCACCTCTTCCGAACGACGGCTTGACGATCCTCGTCTCGCAATCGGGCGAGACGGCGGACACGCTGGCGGCGTTGCGCTACGCCAAGACGCACGGCCAGCATATTCTGTCGATCGTGAACGTCGAGACCTCGACGATCGCGCGCGAGAGCGACACGGTCGCCCTGACGCTCGCCGGTCCGGAGATCGGCGTCGCCTCCACGAAGGCCTTCACCTGCCAGCTCGCCGTTTTCGCCTGCCTCGCGGTGGCCTTGGGCCGCGCGCGCGGCGTGTTGAGCGAGGCGGAAGAGAAGGCGCTCGTCGCGGAACTCGCCGCGACGCCCGGACTGATGGCCGACGCGCTCGCTCATGAAGCGCGCATCGAACTCGTGGCGCGGGACGTGGCGCGGGCTTCGAGCGTCCTGTATCTGGGACGAGGCCCGGCCTATCCGCTGGCGCTGGAGGGCGCGCTGAAGCTCAAGGAGCTTTCATACATTCACGCGGAAGGCTATGCGGCCGGCGAATTGAAGCATGGGCCGATCGCGCTCATCGACTACGCCATGCCGGTCATCGTGCTGGCGCCGCCCGACGCGACGCTGGAAAAGACCGTTTCCAATTTGCAGGAGGTCGCGGCGCGCGGCGGCCATCTGATCCTCATCGGCTCGCGCGCCGCGCGCGAGGCGGCCGCCGCCGATCTCGCCGGCTTCGTCGAGCTCCCGGACATCGCCAGCGCCTTCGCGGTGTTGGTCTATGCCGTGCCGGTGCAATTGCTCGCCTATCACGCGGCGGTCTTCATGGGGAAAGACGTGGACCAGCCGCGCAATCTGGCAAAGAGCGTGACGGTGGAGTGACCCGGTCTCGCTGGGCGGAAATCAGTGTTTGCGGACAAAAATGTTTGTGACTCGACAAAAAAGTATGTGACTGGACAAAAAACTATGTGACTGCGCTTGTGCCTTGTTTCGGCAACGCTATCTTTGCCGAAATAGGCAGTGTGCGTGAGCGCGATGGCTCGGCAGCGTTATGGGTTCGACGAGGGCAAGATCGCTCGCTTCCACAAGGAAGGGCGCGGTCAGGGACGCGGCGTCGACTACAAGCCGTGGTTGACAGTCCGCGACGTCCCTTCGCAGGGACGTTCTCACCGCTTGCGGGGCATGAAGACCGGGCGGCTACACCATCTCCTCTCCGACATCGAATGCCGGACCTTCCTGCTCTTCGATTGGGCGGATGCGGTCACCGACATCCGGGAGCAATTCCCCCTGGACCGGGACGCCACTCAGCGGATCGCCGAGAGTATCGGCGTGACTCATCCCGGTGACGTCGGAACGCGCACGCCGCTGGTCATGACCAGCGATCTCGTTATCGACATGGCGCATGGGGGACGGGCGACAATTCTCGCACGCGCCATCAAACCGGCGGAGGAACTCGGTAAACCGCGTGTTCTGGAAAAGTTGGAGATCGAACGACGGTATTGGCTCGAACAGGAAGTGGATTGGGGAATCATCACCGAGCGAGATATTCCGACGACCGTTGCGAACAACATCGCGTGGATCCACAGTTACGCCTCGCTCGACGAATTGAGCCAACCGTATCCCGGCTATTTCGCAGAGAAGGCGGCCTTGCTCCTTCGTGAAATGCTGTCTTGCCGCAAAATGAACCTCGAGGCCTTCGTCGCCGAAATGGATCTGCGGCTCTCTATGGAAAAAGGCTCGGCGCTGCTGCTCGTTCGGCACCTTCTGGCGCGCAAGGCGATCATGTGTCCGATGGATGCTCCAATTGACGACAGCGTTCCTCTCGACCGCTTCGTATTGGCGAAGCCGATTGCGCAAAGGGCTTTGGGATGATCGGCGTCCTCGTAAACCAGGTAATCGAAAACCTGGCGACAGGGACCGTGGAGCGGGTCCTTTGGATCGCCGACCGCGACCGCGGCCTATACGCCATCGATATCAGATCGCCGATCGCGCTTCCGGTTTTCTATTCGGACGAGGAATTCGAGAAGCTCGAGGCAGAGAAACTGCTACGGCGGGACGTCGATGATCCCTGGTCTGCTCCGTTCAAGGAGGATACGCTCCTTCTCGGACACAGGAGACGGCGCGACAAGGCGTGGGAGCTGATCCGACCGCTGGCGCTCGACCAGCCCGCCATTTTCCAGGAACGCGCGCGCGGCAGGGCTATCAATAGCTATATCGAGGCGAGCGGCAGCAATAAGCAGACCTTGTATCGTCTGTTGCGCCGATATTGGCAAAGGGGTCTCAGCCCCAACGCCCTGTTGCCCGATTACGACCGGTGCGGCGGCCGCGGCAAGGAAAAAGCCGCAAACGGGAAGAAGAGAGGTCGCGTTCCGACATCCGACAATCACGGCCTCAACGTCACTCCGGGGATGCGGGAAATATTTCGGGCCGTAGCGACTCGTTGCTTCGCCGCCAACCGCAAGCAGGATTTCGCGGGCGCCTACCATGAGATGGTGGCCTCCTATTATTCCGACCGCGTCATTGACGAACGCACGGGTCGCCAGATCTTGGTGACGCGCGACGAGGAGGTCCCCTCGCTGCGACAGTTCCGTTACTGGTTCTCCAAGGAAAACGATATTTTCCAGATCCTGCGGACACGTCGGACGCCGCGCGTCTACGATAAAGACATGCGCGCCTTGACGAGTTCGTCGACCGCCGAAACAATCGGACCCGGCTCACGATACCAGATCGACGCGACGATCGCGGACGTCTATCTGGTCTCGCGCTGCGACCGTTCGAAGATCGTCGGCCGACCAGTTCTCTATGTCGTCGTCGATGTCTTCAGCCGCATGGTCGCGGGCATTTACGTCGGTTTCGAAGGGCCATCCTGGGTGGGCGCCATGATGGCGCTGTCCAACGCCGCGTCGCCCAAAATGGAATTCTGCCACCGGTTCGGGATCGAAATCGGCGAGGCGGATTGGCCATGTCGGCATTTACCGGACGCGCTGCTCGGCGATCGCGGTGAGATGATCGGCGGCGCCGTCGAGACGCTGGCCAATAGTTTCCATGTGAGGATCGAGAACAGCGCACCCTACCGAGCCGACTGGAAAGGGATCGTCGAGCAGCGCTTTCGCCTTTTGCCGGCTAAATTCAAACCGTATGTGCCAGGCTATGTGGAGGATGATTTTCGGGCTCGCGGCTCCAGGGATTATCGGCTCGATGCGGTGCTCGACATCGACGAATTCACCCGCATCGTTCTTTACTGCGTCCTATACTACAACAACGAGCATGAACTCCGAGTCTACGACAAATCTCCAGAAATGGCCGCCGATAGGGTGGCGGCGATCCCCATAGAGTTGTGGGACTGGGGCATCGCCCGCCGGAGCGGAAAACTCCGCGCCTATCCATCCGACCTCGTCCGCCTCAGCCTGCTCCCGAGCGACGAAGCCACGGTCACGGCGAACGGCATTCATTATGCCGGCAGCTTCTACAGCTGCTCCAAGGCGATCGAGGAACATTGGTTCGAGCGCGCTCGCCAGGGCGGCGCATGGAAGATACGAATTTCCTACGAACCGCGCTGCATGGACGAGATTTACGTCCACGACGAGTCTGGCCGAGCGCGGTTCATCTCCTGTTCGCTCACCGACCGTAGTCGTCATCACGGCGCGCGAACGCTTTGGGAAATCGACCAGATGCGGCAGGAGGAACGACGCGATCGCCTGAATCGCCAGCCACAGACACGCCAAGCCAGGGTCAACCTCGCGGACTCGATCAAGAACGTTGTCGAGACAGCACATGCGAAGCGTGCGGAGCCAGATGGCCGTCCGTCCAGCGAGCGTACGCGCAACATCCGAGAGAATCGGCGGGTCGAGCGACGAGACAGGCAAGAACAAGAAGCGTATCGACCTGCCCGCCCGAAGGAGGAAGCGCAGCCCAAGATCGTAAGGTTTCCCGGGGCCGAACCCGAGGACGATTACAGCCTTCCGAATATCGGCGAGATTCTCCGGAATTTAAAGAAGGAGGGCAAGGATGACGACGGAAGATGAATTGTCCCCCGAACTGCCGGAGTACCGCGACAACCCGTTCATCAGCAGGCTGCCGCCGGTTCTGTCGGCGGAGCAGGCGCTGTCGGAATTGATCGATTTGCCTTTCCATCGGGAGGGTGAACAGCAGTATCCGCCGCATCTGCGTTGTCACTGCATCCTGCGTCTGGGTCGCTATTTCGATCCGCTGGAACGCCAGCTCCAGCTCGAGATGCGTATGTCCGCACTGATCCGGCAGGGCTACGTGGGCCGCAACCCGCACACGACCGATTATCTGCATCGTCTGCACAACGACTACGAACGAGTCGCGCGGCGCGATCTCGACGCATCACTCTATCCCGTCGAATCCACGGCCTCGGGCTTCGCCCTGATCGGGTGCTCGGGCATCGGCAAGAGCCGAAGCGTCGAGCGCATCCTTCGCCTCTATCCCCAGACCATTCATCACGTCGAGCCGTTCAGCCTAATGCAAGTGACATGGCTCAAGCTCGATTGCCCTTACAAAGGATCGGCCAAGCAGCTGTGCATCGGCTTCTTCCACGAGATGGACAAGATCCTCCATACTCGATTCGAGGCGCGATTCGGCTCCAGCCGGCATTCGGTGGACGAAATGGTGGTCCATATGGCGGAGGTCGCGGATCGCCATGCGCTCGGCGTGCTGGTGATCGACGAGATTCAGCACCTCGTCCAAGCCCCCGGCCTCGGCTGCAACGATTTGCTGAACTTCCTGGTGACCTTGGTCAACAAGATCGGCATCCCCGTGATGATCGTCGGCACGCCGACGGCGCTCCCTTTGCTTCAGGGCGCGTTCCGGCAGGCGCGCCGCGCCAGCGGCCTCGGCAGTCTCGTCTGGGAGCGGATGCCGAACGACGCCAGCTGGGATCATTTCGTCGCGCGCATGTGGCGCTATCAGTGGACGCGCGATCCAACGCCTCTGACAGACGAACTACGGGAGGTCCTGTACGAAGAGAGCCAGGGCGTCGTCGATATCGTGGTCAAGCTGTTCATGTTGGCGCAACTTCACGCCATCCAGCTCGGCGTCTTGCGAGGGCGTGCGGAGCGGCTAGAGGCGGGACTGCTGCGACACGTCGCCCGTGAGAACTTTCGGCTCATCGCTCCGATGATCGACGCGCTGAAGCGCAATGACGTGTTGAGGCTCTCGACCTTCGGCGACCTCGTCCCCTTGCAGGATTACGTGCGGCAGGCGTTCCAGAACGCCACGGTTCGCTTGGCGCCGAGCGCGGCTCCCTTGGAGCCTGCGGAGCACGCCGCTGCCGCCGCTGTCGATGGCGGAGAAGCGATCCTCGTCGCCCTGGAGGGCCTCGGCCTTGCCCGCGACCTCGCCGAAGTCCTGCTGACCCAGGCGAGGCTGGAGAATCCGGGCCTCGGTCCCCTCGCTCTCGTGGCGGCGATCTCCGAAAAGCTTCGCGAGCGCGGGGCGGAAGCAAGCCCGACGAAGCAGCGGCCAGGCCGCGCACGGCGGGCCACTCCCCGCATCGCTCCGCTCGATCCCGACGATATGCGCACGATCGTTTCGGCCGCGTCCGCAGCCGGCGCCACCGCTTACGCGGCCTTGCTTGCGGCAGGCGTCGTCAAGCCGCCTTTGATGGACGTGGCCGCCTGAGAGGAACGGCGCGATGCTTTCCTATTTTCCGCGCCCTTATCCTGACGAACTGCTCTACAGCGTTCTCGCCCGCTATCATCGGCACACCTGTTCCCTCAGCCCGAAGCGTACGCTCGACGATCTCTACGGGCGCCGGAATGTCCGCGCCGCGGTTGGCCTTCCCGGTCACCTGGGCGCCCTCGCTCGGCGCTTGCCGCCGGAACTCGGGCTCGATCCGGAACGGCTGGCGATGGAGTTCACCTTGTTCCCCTATCACGTCGCGTTCCAACCTCCGAACGTGATCGGAGCAACGCTCGCCTCGCTGGTCGACGGCCTGGCAGACGGCGTCAATGTACGGCTGGGTCTCGCCGCCGGCGCCGTCGCCATGCCGAAGGCTTTGCGCTTCTGCCCGGCATGCCACGCGGACGCCGTCGCACGATGGGGCGAGCGATATTGGCGACGCGCACACCAACTTGCCGGAGCAATGGTCTGCCCCGATCACGGAACGCTGCTGGCGAGCAGCGCCGTTGCGGTCGTCGGCGATCGCCAGAACGAGTTCGTCGCTGCGACGGACGACAATTGCCGCGCCGACGCGCAGTCGCCGTCATGGATCGAAGACGACGCTTGCCGGGCGATGTTGCTCGACGTCGCCACGCGGAGCGCAGCGCTGCTCGCGACGCCGCCGGCCGGCGCGACCTTCGCGGAACTGACCGCATGTTACCGGCGAGCCCTGATCGAGCGGCAGTTCGTCTCCGCCCATGGACATGTAAGTGAGAGGAAGCTGCACGACGCCTTCGCGGCCGCCTCGGCGCCGGTGCGCAACGTCCTGCCGGAGGCGGCCGAAATCGAATGGCTCTCTTCCATCGCTCGGAAACACAGGCACGCCTTTCATCCGCTGCATCACGTCCTCTTCCGATCGTTCCTCGATCGAAGCCCCATCGAAACAACCTCGGTCGGCGTCGGGAGCGTTCTCGCCATGCGTAAACGCCTGCCGGTCGCCGATCCTGAATTCGCCCAGCGCCTGCGCGAACTGGTCGGGCGGAAATTCGGCTTGCGCGCGACGGCCGGGGCNNCACCATACGCCTGCACGCGGGAAGGATCGGTCTCGCCACGCCGTGGCGATCGAGGCCGACTGCATCTCGCCCGGGCAAAGAGGCACTCGGTCCCACCATTCGGGAACGCTGGCTCGCGCTTCAGCGCATGGAACCAAGCCTGGGGCGGAAATCTCGCCGCGAGGCTCTCGGCCGAGCACGCGTGGCTCTACCGCCACGATCGCCAATGGCTCAAGCTGCATTCTCCGCCGCCCGTCGTTCGAGCGCCGCCCGCGCGCCGAATCGATTGGGAAACCGTCGACCATGATCTTGCCGCAGCCCTACGCCGTGCGGCCGAGGCGATCGCCCGACAGGCTCCGCCGGTGCGGATAACGCGAGCGGAGATCGAGCGGCGGTTGGACCGCCGCGACTGGATCGGCCGGCGTTGCGCGAAATTGCCGGAGACCGTCGCGGAACTGACGGTGGCGACCGAAACGGTCGAAGCGTTTCAGATCCGACGAATCGGTTGGGTTCGGGAAGAGATCGAGGGGTCGGGCGACCCTGCCCCGGTCTGGAAGATCCGCCGCCTCGCGGGTTTGCCGGCGCGGGCGTCGACGGCGGTGGAGCAGGCTCTGCATGCGGCGTCACGCGGACGACGAAGAAACGCCCGATGCCGCTGATCGAGGCGTTTCTCGACGAGGGCGAGGACCTGGAACTGCTGTGGCTGGCGGGGCTGGAGAAGGATGCGACGAGAGGGTGGCTGGTGCGGCCGGTGACCCAGGGACTCGAGTCGAAACAGATCAAGCCCTGGCTGCCGCCGATCGGTCTATTGCCGCTGTTGGCTCCAGGCCGCTGCTTTTCCGCCGGCGATCCGAGCCGGACCGTCATTCGAGGTGAAATCACGAATTTCACGATCGAGAATGTCGGCGACGGCGAGGAAGTGACCTCCGATTTCGTTCCTCCCGAAATCTTTCCCGCGGCGGGACGCAAGACGGGCGTTCAGCGGCTGCTTCGATATTGGGCGGACGGCCTGGACATTCTCGTGCCGACGTTCGAACTCGTCCGCTATCTTTTCGTGCACAACAAGACCATGGCAAACGCCTTGATGCGCCCGGGCGGCGTCATGGAGCTTTTCCGCGCCGAGCGGCCGGGTCTCTATGAGCGGCTCACGCTTCGTTTCACGCGGAAAATGCCGGTCTCGTTGCTGACGCCGACATTCGTGGCAGAATTCGCCTGGGTCGCTATTCATCCGGACGGCCGTAGGTCATGGGACAGCGTTTCGGCGCTTTCCCTGGGTCAGCGCTACCTCAGCTTTCATCCGCCGCCGCTCGTGAATTCGGAATGGCTCACTCGGTCGGTCTGGTGGCGGAACACCGTGCTGGTGCTGGAGATTCTTTCCGCCACCGGCAAGCGCCATGCCTGCGACGTTCTGCGCTACTCTCATCCTTCGATACGCGAGACGCTCTGGACGAAGGGAACGACGCGGGGCGCCGGGGCGCCGCCGAGCCAGGCGTCCTCGACACGAGAAATCCGCGACTATGTCATCGATCAGCGAGCGGCGGGAAGTCGTATCGACACCCGTCAGTCCGCGTTGGAAGCGCCCGCCAAGACCTCGACCTTCGATCGCCGTATAGAAATTACGAAGGTGGTCGACCGAGCGTTTCCCGGTGCGGACCAGAATACCGATCAGACCGACGAAACACGAATAGCGAGGGGAGCCTACAGATCAGATGCGATCGTCCGCCGACGCGTTCGCGTTCATGTCAGCGTTGCCGAAGAAGCGCTCGACGCGACTTTGCCGCCTATCGAGTTCAAGCTGCTCGAGCCGGCGGAGCCGGACTATCTGGGCGAGCTCGCGGCATTGATCGGCGTCATCGGCCTGATGGCGAAAATGTTGCCGACCGTGAGCATCGCCATGTCGTTGTGCTCCCTGAAGCAGGGGCGTGCGTTCTCTCTCGCTGGTCGGCGTCGGCGAGTCTGCTTGATTGCCGTAATCCGTCCTCCAGCCCGACCGCCTTTGGCGATCATCGACGTGGATCATTCCGGGGGTTGCGCACTGTCCTCGATCGTCCTCGAATACCATCGACCCTGCTCTTTCCAGGAAATGGAAGAACATGTCGCGGCGCTTCTCGGCAGCCTGGTCGACCGCGGCGGCCGATGGGACACCGAGCTGGCCGTCGAATTCGGCGATGCTTGCGAGTGCAGACGATTACCGAGGGTCCTGCGGCTGCACGAGCGCCAGAACGACAAGCACTACCGGATGATTTGGGCGATGCGGCTGACCGAAGAACTGGGCTTGGAGAAACTGCGCGGGTGAGGCGTTGTCAGTAACAGGGTAGCCGGAGACAGTAGTGTCTCAGTTTGAGTTTCTAAGAGGCTGACTGAAAATGTTATTGAGTGATTTCATCAGGTTGTGATTCCTTCGGATTTGTGAGCTTCGAGGGAGACACGATGGCCTGGACTGAAATCACCCGACGCAAGTATCGGCGCGAGGGACTGCGTTACGCAAGTCATTTGACGGATGCCGAATGGGCGCTGATCGAGCCGCTTCTGCCGCCGAGCTCAAAGCTGGGCCGGCCGCGCGAAACCAAGCTGCGCTCGGTCGTGAATGCGATCTTGTATATGGCGTCGACAGGCTGTCAGCGGCGGCAATTGCCGAAGGAGTTTCCACCCTACTCGACGGTGCAGGGCTATTTCTACGCTTGGTCGCGCGGCGGCGTGTTCGCGAGCATCAATCACATCTTGGTCATGGCGGCGCGCGAGAAAGTGGGGCGCGAGGCGAGCCCCAGCGCCGGCGTCATCGACAGCTAGTCGGTGAAGACCACGGAAAGCGGCGGGCCGCGAGGCTTCGACGCCGGCAAGAAGATCATGGGCCGCAAGCGCCATATCGTCACCGACACGCAAGGAAATCTCGTCGGTCTCGTCGTGCATGAAGCCGACGTTCAGGATCGTTACGGCGCGCCGCGCGTTTTTGCTTCGATCCGTTCACTCTATCCGTGGCTGCGTCACATTTTCGCCGATGGCGGCTACGCCGGGGAAAAGTTACGTGCTGCGCTGAAAGGCAAGGGTTCGTGGACGTTGGAGATCATCAAGCGTTCGGACAAAGCCAAAGGCTTCGAATTGCTGCCACGCCGCTGGGTGGTCGAAAGAACCTTCGCTTGGCTGGGACGCTGTCGTCGCCTCGCCAAAGACTTCGAAGCCACAATCGCCAGCGCCGTTGCCTGGGTGCTCGTCGCCAACATCCGCACCCTCACGCGACGCATCGCAAGGGCTTGAGCCAAAACGTAAACATTTCAAGTCTCGGCTCTCGGTTGCGAGGACCAGGAACGGGCCGCTCGTGCATCAAAGGCAAGCGCATCACATATCGAGCGAGTCGACAAAGAAGAGGCATCAAAATCAATAACTTTGGCAACAGATTGAATCTACTTGTATTTAAGCAGAATTGTGCTAGTGGATCGAATCTAACGCT
>PQAN01000038.1 GCA_003105285.1 Methylocystaceae bacterium | reverse complement strand
CTCCTCAGCATGAGGGGAAGGATTGTGGTCCTTCACCTGATCGCCCTGTCATTGTTCTATCTTCGGCCGTCATCGAGGTTGGTTATGAGGCGAATGAGCGAAGAGGTCTTCGGGGCTCCAGCCGGCGGATTTCGCTTCGGCCCCCGTCATCCCGGCTGCACGCTCGCCGCCGAACTCGAGACGCGAGAGCTGAGCGCCCATGCGCTCGCCTCGAAGTTGCGTGTGCCGGCCAATCGGATCAGCGAAATTATCTCCGGCAAGAGAGGCGTCAGCGCCGAAACGGCGCTTCGGCTGAGCCGCTATTTCGGAACGAGCGCGGCGTTTTGGATGAACCTGCAGACGAAATATGATTTGGCGATCGCCGAGCGCGACCTCGGCGAAAAGATAAAGGCCGAGGTGGAAGCGGCGTGAGGGTAGTGGGTCAGGTTTCCGTTCTATGGCCCGGAGCGGCCGCTCGCGAGGACTCTGGCAAACGCCCGCTTTGGGTGGAAAGCGGGCATTACCCCTCCAGCGCCCTGATCATCTCCACCCGCGTCGCATGCCGGCCTCCCTCGAACTGGGTGGTCAGGAACGCATCCACGATATCGAGCGCCAGACCTTCGCCCACCACGCGCACGCCAATCGACAGCATGTTGGCATCGTTGTGCCGGCGGATCATGCGGGCTGAGAATGTGTCGACGCAGACACCGCAACGGATGCCCTTTACCTTGTTCGCCGCCATCATGATGCCCTGGCCGGTGCCGCATAGGATGATGCCAAACCGGCAATCGCCGGAGGCGACGAGCCGAGCCGTCGCTTCGCCGTGCTTAGGATAGTGTGTGCTCTCCGGCGTCGTCGGTCCGATGTCGACCACCACCCAGCCATGTGCCTCGATATGAGTGGCAATGGCCTGTCGGAGCTGAATGGCGGCGTGGTCGCTGGAGAGGACGATGCGGTTGCCGGCTGTCATGGAGAAGTCGTCCCGTTTCCCGAGGCAATTTCGCGGCTTGGCTTGGCTGCGGAGCGCGCTCGAACGTTCGCTGGCGGCGCAAGGACAGGGCGACAGGCGCGCCGCCGCTCATATCCTCCAGGATGGTTTTCAAGACATGATTTGCAAAGCTGGGTAGCTCACTATTGGATCGCCCGCGCAAGCGTCACATCCCGCCCAAATGCTCCGCGACGGCGAAAATATCCTTGTCCCCGCGCCCGCAGAGATTCATCACCAAGAGATGATCCTGCGCCTTCTTCGGCGCGAGGTCGATCACCTTGGCGAGCGCATGCGACGGCTCCAGAGCGGGAATGATCCCCTCGAGCTTCGAGCAGAGCTGGAAGGCGGCGAGCGCCTCCTTGTCGGTGGCGGAGAGATATTGCACGCGGCCGATATCGCGCAGCCACGAATGCTCCGGGCCGATGCCGGGATAATCGAGGCCGGCCGAGATCGAATGGCCTTCGAGAATTTGCCCGTCGTCGTCCATCAGCAGATAGGTGCGATTGCCGTGCAGCACGCCCGGCCGTCCGCCGGCGAGCGAGGCGGCGTGGCCGTTCTCCACATCGAGGCCGTGCCCGGCGGCCTCGACGCCGTAGATTTCGATCGAGGCGTCGTCGAGGAAGGGGTGAAACAGGCCGATGGCGTTGGAGCCGCCGCCGATGCAGGCGACGAGCGAATCCGGCAGCCGGCCCTCGGCCTCCAGAATTTGTGCACGCGTCTCATTGCCGATGACCGACTGGAAATCGCGCACCATGGCGGGGTAGGGGTGCGGGCCGGCGGCGGTGCCGATGCAGTAGAAGGTGTCGGCGACATTCGTCACCCAGTCGCGCAGCGCCTCGTTCATCGCGTCCTTGAGCGTGCGCGCGCCGGACTGGACGGGGCGGACCTCGGCGCCGAGCATCTTCATGCGGAAGACATTGGGCTTTTGCCGCTCGACATCGACCGCGCCCATATAGACGACGCATTCGAGGCCGAAACGCGCGCAGGCCGTGGCGGTGGCGACGCCGTGCTGGCCCGCGCCGGTCTCGGCGATGATGCGCTTCTTGCCCATGCGCCGCGCCAGCAGAATCTGCCCGAGCACATTGTTGATTTTATGCGCGCCGGTGTGGTTCAGCTCGTCGCGCTTGAAGTAGACTTTGGCGCCGAAGCCTTCCCCGGCGCCCGCGCGCAAATGCTCCGTCAGGCGCTCGGCGAAATAGAGCGGGCTCGGCCGGCCGACATAATGCTTCAGCAATTCGTCCAGCGCGCGCTGAAAGCTCGGATCGGCCTTCGCCTCCCCATAGGCGCGCTCGAGGTCGAGAATGAGCGGCATCAGCGTCTCGGCGACGAAACGGCCGCCGAATATGCCGAATCTGCCGTTCTCGTCGGGACCGGTGCGGAAGGAATTGGGGGGCTGCTGGTTCAACGCGCGTCGTCCTCGTCAATCTGGCGTGCGTTCTCTTAGACCGTCTTACCGCGCGATGAAAGCGCTGGAACGGTCGTCGAAAAATCTGACCGTTTGGACGAAAGTCGCGATGCGCGCGCTATCCTTCACGCCCCTGGCGCTCTCGACGCCCGTCGACACGTCGACAGCCGGAGCGCGGGTCTCTCGCAACGCTTCGCCCACATTCGAGGCGTCGAGCCCGCCAGACAGCATCCAGTCGGAGCCGACGGACGCGCCCCGCAGAAGCCCCCAGTCGAAGCCGACGCCGGCGCCGCCGGGAACCGCCGCGTCCGGCGCGGGCTTGGCGTCGAACAGCAGAATGTCGGCGACGCCCGAATAGGCCCTCGCACGCTCGATATCCTCTGCCCCAGCGACGCCGATCGCCTTGATCACCGGCAGGCCGAACCTCGCCTTGACCGCGCCGACGCGTTGCGGCGTCTCCTTCCCGTGCAATTGCAGAAGATCGGGCTGTAAGGCTTCGACGATCGCGGCCAGCTCCGCGTCGGCGGCGTCCACGGTCAGCGCGACCTTGCGAATGCGCCCCTGCGCCGCGCGCCCCAGTTCCCGCGCCGTCTCCAGTCCGATATGGCGTGGGCTCTTCTCGAAGAAGACGAAGCCGGCCATATCCGCGCCGRCGGCGATCGTCGCCGCCAGCGTCTCGGGCGTGGACAGTCCGCAAATCTTGACGAYGGTTCTGGTCAAGATCGTCTCCGCGAGGCCGCTCTACCGCGCGCCTTGTCGACGCCGTCATCGCGAGGAGCGTGAGCGACGACGCGATCCARGAGCCGTGGGGCGGTCGCTGGATTGCTTCGCTGCGCTCGCAATGACGGCCGYTATTCTCGGCCGGCTCTAAAAGAACGCGCTCCTCAGCCGCGATTATACGCGTCCTCGAGGCGAACGATATCGTCCTCGCCGAGATAGGAGCCCGTCTGCACCTCGATCAGCTCCAGGTCGATCTTGCCGGGATTGCCCAAGCGATGCACGCAGCCGATCGGCAGATAGATCGACTCGTTCTCATGGACGAGATGCGTCTCGTTGTCGCGGCCGACCTCGGCCGTGCCCTTGACGACGATCCAATGTTCGGCGCGATGGAAGTGCTTTTGCAGCGACAGCCGCGCCCCCGGCTTCACGACGATGCGCTTCACCTGATAGCGCTGGCCGGCGTCGACGGATTGATAATAGCCCCAGGGGCGGAAGATGCGCTTGTGCTCGCCGGCCTCGCGGCGGTTCTCGCGCTTCAGCTGATCGACGAGCTGCTTCACATTGTCGCCGTGCTCATGGCTCAGCACGAGCACGGCGTCCTGCGTCGTCACGACGATCACGTCGTCGACGCCGATCACTGTGGTCAGCGTATCGTCCGAGCGCACATGGACGTTCTTGGAATCGCGGATGACGCCGTTGCCGCGCACGGAATTGCCGCAAGCGTCGCGCTCCGACAATTCCCAGACGGCGCGCCAATTGCCGACGTCGGACCAGCCGATGTCGGCCGGAATGAGCGCGGCCTTCGTCGTCCTCTCCATGACGGCGTAGTCGATGGATTTCTTCGGCGCGCGCGCGAAGCTTTCCGCGTTCAGCACGAGGAAGTCGAGATCGGCGCGCGCCGCGTCGATCGCCGCTTCCGCCGCCTCGAAGATGGCGGGCTCGAATTGCGCGATCTCCTCCTGCATCACATCGGCGCGGAAGATGAAATTGCCGCTGTTCCACAGATAGCCGGCGTCGATATATTCCTGTGCGGTGGCGCGATCCGGCTTTTCGACGAAGGCGTCGAGCTTCGACACGTCGCCCGCGATAGGCGCGCCCGGCCGCAGATAGCCGTAGCCCGTGGCCGGGGCGTCGGGCTTGACGCCGAGCGTGACGATGTGGCCGTCGGCCGCGGCCGACGCCGCTTTCTTGCACAATTCGACGAGTCCCGCCGGATCGCGCACCACATGGTCCGCCGCGAGGACGACGACGATCGTCGACGGCGAGCGACGCGCCGCGAGTCCGGCGGCGACCGCCACCGCCGGCGCCGAATCGCGGCGCGTCGGCTCGAGGACGATGTCGGCCCGCGCGCCGATCTCACGCAACTGATCCGCCACGAGGAAGCGATAATCGATGTTGGAGATGACGATCGGCCTGTCGAAAACGGGATCGTCGAGCATCGCGATCGTCGTCTGGAACGTCGAGCGTTCTCCAACGAGCGGAATGAATTGCTTGGGAAGCGTTTCCCGCGATTCGGGCCAGACTCTGGTGCCGGCGCCGCCGCACATGATGACAGGCAGAATTTTCGTCATAGCTCGCCTTTCGGTCGCGGGCTTCGTATCGAATGCCGATGTCAGACGACTCGATTACGATTGAAATTCGTGAGCGTGGATTTGAGGACGCTCGCCGCAACTGCTCCTCGCGCCGTCGAGCGCCCTTAGGCCGCCGGACTGCGGGACAGGAATCGGGCTCCGCACGAAGCCGGCCCGCGTTTCCGCCAGGACCACGCCAGGAATAGGCCATCGATGCCGAATTTGGCAAGTTGGCCTCTGCCGGAAGGATTCCGGAAGGTGTCGTCTGTCGGATGTAATTTCATATTTTCAATCATTTGCTGAAAAACTCAGTTCTTGCCTTTCTTTTCCAGTTCGGCCTTGAGCGCGAGCAGTTTGGCGAACGGCGAATCCGGATCCGGCAGCCGCTCCTTCTCCCTTTTTTCCGGCGACGCGAAAGCCCCGCTGCGCCGGCGGCGGTCGTCGTCGCGATGCGGCCGATGATCCGGCCGAGGTTTGCCGCCCTGACGGAAGCCGCCCTCCTTGCGGGCGCCGTCGCCGCGCGGCCGCTGCTCGCCTCTGTCGGCGCTGTGAGGCTCATCGCCGCTGTCCGGCGCGCGCCCCGGACCGCGTGGCTTGTCGTGACGGGCCGGCCGCGCCGAGGCGTTTTCAGCCTGCGCGCCGACCGATGAGCGGGCTTGCGCGGGCCCGCCCGAATGCCGCCGGCGCGGACCGGCGTGGGCGTGGCGCTGCGGAGCCCACACCTCGACGAGAGCAGGCTCCTCGGGCGCGGCCTTTTCCTTGGCCGGTATTTCTTCGGCGGGCTCTGAGGCGTCAGGCTCCGCTGGCGCAGCCTCGGCCTCCGCCGTATCGACGACGGCGGCTTCGCCGATATCCGCCACTGTCGCCGCCGGCTCGTCCCCGGCCGGTTCGGATGGCGCTTCCTGCGCGAGAACCGCTTCCGGTTCGGGCGCGGCGATCTCGGAAATCGTTTCCGCCTCGCCTGTGGGCGGCGCGTCTTCGGCCGTCTTTGCCTCTTCGGCGGTCTCCTGCGCTGCGGCGGGGGACGGCGCGAGCGGCTCGGTCGCCGCCTTCGGCAGCAGCGGAACGGTGATGGCCGGTCCCGGACGCTGGGCGGACACATAGCCGAGCGACCGCAGAATCGAGGCGAAGGCCTCGCCGGCGCATCCGGTCAGCGAGGTCATGGCCACGGTGACGACGAACCCTTCCCCATCGGCCGCGCCGGCCGGCGGGTCGCCGGCCGTCACGCCGGGGCGATAGGCGCTCGCCGGACGGATGAGGTCGGCGAGCCGCTCGAGAATGTCGACGCGCACGACGCGCTCGCCGCAGACGCGAAATCCGGCGGCGCGGTAGAATCCTTTGGAGATGTCGGGATCGGCGGCGAAGGAGGTGCGTCCCGAAGCGGCGAGATGCGGTATCTCCTCGAGGCCTTTCACATTGTCGAGGCCGCCGTGCTTCAGACCCCACAGCAGCGCCGCCAGCGAGCGCGGCGCGGGCTTCAGCAACAGCGGCAGATAGATGTGATAGGCGCCGAAGCGCACGCCCTTCTTGCGCAGCGCGGCTCTGTCGTCCTGCGTGAAGCTCTTGATCTCGCGCGCCACGCGACTGCGTTCCAAGACGCCGAGCTCCTCGGCGAGCTGAAAGGCGACGCCGCGCGTGACGCCCTCGAGTCCTTCGCCATTCTCGAGCTCCTCGAGCGAGCCGAGCAGTTTCTTGATATGCTGCGCAAGCCACAGATCGAGACGCTGCTGAACTTTCTCCAGCGCCGCGCCGGTCAATTGTTCGTCTGCGAGCAGCCGGACGGAGGGCGCGAGCACGGTGGCGCCTGCGGCGATCTTGCCGACGGGCTCGCCGAGCCAACGGATCGTCCCATCATTGGTCAGCAGGAACGCGTCGTCGACCGCGTCGAACACACGCGCGGCGCGCGCCTCGATCTCGCCGGCGAGCGCTTTCTGCGCCGCGGAGTTCAGAGCCTTCGCCGCTTCGCCCGTCGCTTGCGGATCGGCGGTGAAACGAAAACCTTGTAACTGACCGACATGCTGACCTTCGACCAAGACGTCGCCGGCTGTGGTAATTTCGGCTTCGAGCATTGCATTCTCTCTTAGGCGGCGCATCAGCACGCTGGTGCGGCGATCGACGAAACGCTGGGTGAGGCGTTCGTGCAGCGCGTCGGACAGACTGTCCTCTACCTGACGCGCGACGCTCTGCCAATGCTCTGGATTCTCGAGCCAGCCGGAACGATTGGCGATGAACGTCCATGTTCGCACTTGCGCGAGGCGATTGGCCAGCGTGTGAATGTCGCCGTCGATACGGTCTATGCCGGCGATTTGCTTTGCAAACCAATCGCCTGGGATGCGTCCGCGGCGCACGACGAAGCCGAGCACGGCGAGCGCCAGCTCCGCGTGCGCGGCGGGCGACGTCTTGCGATAATCGGGAATTTGGCAAACGTCCCAGAGTCTCACAATATCTGCGCGTGTCTTGAC
This sequence comes from Methylocystaceae bacterium, assembly GCA_003105285.1. Lineage (GTDB taxonomy): Bacteria > Pseudomonadota > Alphaproteobacteria > Rhizobiales > Beijerinckiaceae > Methylosinus. The sequence goes on along the minus strand of PQAN01000038.1, from coordinate 1,160 downwards.
ATTGCGGCGCACCATTTCGTCGCGCGCCGCGACTTCGAGCACCAATTGATCCTCCGCCGTGCGAGCGCGAACGAGGCGCTCGTCGCGCGGCGCCTGCTCGAGTGAGTCCGCGAGCGCCTCGATCGAAGAGAAGTCGAGATCGGCGTTGCGCCACTGCAAGGTCGCGAGCGGATCGAAATAATGGTTTTCGAGCGCGTCGACGAGATCCTCGTCGAAGGGCGGGCATCGTCCCGTCGTGCCGAAGGCGCCGTCGTTCATATGCCGTCCGGCGCGGCCGGCGATCTGGCCGAATTCGGCAGGAGTGAGGCGGCGATGCCGCCAGCCGTCGAATTTGCGGTCGGAGGCGAAGGCGATGTAGTCGACATCGAGATTGAGGCCCATGCCGATCGCATCCGTCGCGACGATATAGTCGACGTCGCCGTTTTGATAGAGATCGACTTGCGCATTGCGCGTGCGTGGGCTGAGCGCGCCGAGCACGACGGCCGCGCCGCCGCGCTGGCGTTTGATCCATTCGGCGATCGCATAGACTTCCTCCGCCGAGAACGCCACGATCGCGCTGCGCGCCGGCAGGCGGGCGAGCTTGCGCTCGCCGGCGAAGCTCAATCGCGACAGGCGCGGCCGCGTGAAGATCGGAGCGCCGGGCAGCAGCCGTTCGATGAGCGGCCGCATCGTCGCCGCGCCGATCAGCAGCGTCTCCTGCCGTCCGCGCCAATGCAGAAGCCGATCGGTGAACACATGGCCGCGATCGGCGTCGGCCGCGAGCTGAATTTCGTCGATGGCGACGAAATCGACGTCGAGATCGCGCGGCATCGCCTCGACGGTGGAAATCCAATAGCGTGGTGCGCGCGGCTTGATCTTTTCTTCGCCGGTTATCAGCGCCACGGCGTCCGCGCCGGCCCGCTCCGCCACGCGGGCGTAGACCTCGCGCGCCAAGAGACGCAGCGGCAGGCCGATCATGCCGGAGGAATAGGAGAGCATCCGCTCGATGGCGTGATGGGTCTTGCCGGTGTTCGTCGGCCCGAGAATGGCGGCGACGCCCGCGGTTCGCGCCCGCGAACCCGCTGCGCCCATTCTGCTGACTGTGAGCGTCGGCTCCATCGCTCCTGTTTATTTCAGCTTGCGGCCGGATGCGAGCCTCGTGCGCAGATCGGGCCGACGAC
>PQAN01000037.1:12880-15248 GCA_003105285.1 Methylocystaceae bacterium | reverse complement strand
GTGAGCCGCCACATTCGCCCCCGGTGTTGTTCGAATCGCGCGCAGGCGGTTCGAGGCCGGGGTCGATTAAGAAAGGTGGAATTTGTCTGTAGGCAACAAGTTCGACGGGAGCGTAGTGCTCTGGCGCGTAAAGACAGGGGAATGACGACACGAAGACTTATGGCGGAACGGCACGCTTCTGCGTTCAGTCTTTGACGGCCGTGGGGCCGCAGGCCCCAAGAGAAAAACGCCGCCGGCGGCCCAAAGGATTAACCTCAGGGATTGAAGCCGGCAGGTGGTGACGCTTGAAAAGTGGCATCGTTCACGAGAGCCCGGCCCCTGCCAGTGGCAGGGGAGATGCCCAGGATGGGATCAAAATGCAGAACGCCTTAGATCAAGCATGAAGCGAAAATCCGGGCGTATGAACATCCTTAGCGAAGCCGCTGATAGGCCCAGAGATTCTCATAGAGTTGGGCGAGGTTGTCGGCCCGATCTCCCGAAAATCCATGTTCGATCAGCAACACGCGCACTGCTTCCATCGGAAGCTCACGGCGGCTTTCCTTGACGAAGCGACAGAAGCGATCCCAATCAAGCGGCTGAAGCGACCTCTGATTGGCCAGAAACGCGAAGCGATCCATCAAAGTTTGCATCCTCTTGGAAAGGCGGCCTCCCGGCTTCCGCGCACGCGCGATGCGCATCCGGCATCGCTGCCCGTTCGCCTTGTTATATGCACTCGGCAAGGGCGCGAAGAGGGCGCGAGCGGCGCGGATATGCCCTGCGGCCGTTGCTTTCTTGCCCGCCAGCCGCCACGTGCTGGCGGGCTTTTTCATGTGCTAAGCTTCATCGAAGATAAAACGAATCGTTCGGAACGTCTTGGGATGTTAGAGCGTCGTCCGAGCATGGCGATTCAATATAGCGTTGCGGATTCCCATATTCGCCGCGACCGTTTGAACGTTGGGTTCACGGCTTCAACGGCAAGCATGGCATGTGGATGTATGATCCGGCCAAGAAGGAATTTTGGCTTGGTCGCATGGCAGGCCACCAAATCTATGTCGAGGAAACGTCGTGGTATTCCGAAGGCGGAGAGGAAAACTACGGAGGCGGATTCCATCGTTGGTCGAAGCGATACAAGAAACTGATGTTGGAAGGGCCGCACAAAGCCGACAAGCTCTTGATTAAGGTCGAACCACGGAAGGCGTTCGCGACGAAGGATTATACGTGGCCTGTGACCTGCCGGGTGCGTAGCGCGCCTGAACCCGCCTGACGCATCCTCCTGCCATTCACATCCGCGTGATCGCAGGGGTCGTGCGAGCCGCCAAGTATGGACATAAAGCTCCGATCCTACTACCCGATTTGCTACAGTAGATCGTTAGTAGTATTTCCAAAAATTGGAAAAATGCAACAAATAAATGCTTAATGGTGGAGAAACTAGTCATGGAAGCATATTGGAGTGACTGCCGCCTTGATAGGCATCGCAGCAGCCTCCATGCTCGAAACATTCGAGACGAGCCCCAAGCCCGGCCCGCCGACGAAACGAACAAGGCGATGACCACGAATCCTAGCTTCGAAGACCTGAACAAGCATTGCGAACTCAGCATCACGAAAATGAGCGACGCCCAGGCGCTCGCACACATCGGCCGGTTGATCGACGACGCCTTCGACGCGTCCTTCGAGCGTGGCGCTAAACGCGCGCTCTATCTGCTCGACGAATTGTCGAAGCGTGAACTCGTCGACACGGATGGCGCGCTGGTCGAGTATTTCCGAGCCAATGCTTGGGCGACACGGTCGCATATCGCGAACGTCCGACGATCCTGGTCCTGGGAGGCGCCCGAGAGGCAGGCGGAACTGCTCGCGCTGTCGCGTGCCTCAAACCATCCTGGCTTTGCGAGCCTCGACAAGGTCCGTCGATGCCAGATCCTCACTAACCACGCGAACCTCCTCAACGTGGTCGGCCGCTCGATCGATGCGGTCGCCGTCTGGGACGCGGCCCTGAAGATCGTCCCGGGCTTCGCGATGGCGCGCGGCAACCGCGGCTATGGACTCAAAGGCTATGCCGGCATGGTGGTCGACAACCGCGAGCGCGCGATCCTGGCTCTTCACGCCTTTGACGGTCTTCGTTCGACGATGGCCGAGGACGCGCTCCATGATTCCGTTGATCCGCGAGCTGCACTCGCCTATTTCGCCAATCAGGCGACGGAACTCGCTGGTGCCGTCAATATCGACGCGGTCCGAGCAATGCAGGGCCTCGATCATGGCGATGAGGGTCGGTCGAAGACCGAACGCGCCTATCGTCGCTGGTGCCTTGAGCACCGTCTCTTTCTGTGCCCCTTGAACGATCTTGGACCGCATCTGGCGGCGGCCACCGACGACCTGATGTTGCCGCCCCTAA
>PQAN01000037.1:0-12840 GCA_003105285.1 Methylocystaceae bacterium | reverse complement strand
GAACGACCGTCCCGACGGCCATCTGCCCCCGCCGATCGTCGGCTTCTTCAGTCAGATGAAGCAGGAATACGCCTCGGCGCGCTTCACGCTGTTCGAGGGGATAAGCAGCACGCGGGTCCATTTCTCTGATCGCGGAGTCGCGCTCACCGACACGCTCGACTATCCGCTCTATTCGCTGGCCAGTGAACGGGTCCGCACGGCCTTCCGCATCGCCTATTCCCTGCTCGACAAGGTCGCCTTTCTCGTTGATCGCTACTGGGCCTTAGGCAAGGTACCGGACAGGATTAGCTTCAAGAATGTGTGGATGGTCGAAAACAAGGCACGCCTGCTGCCACAGTTCGAGAAACGCGATAATCTGCCACTACGCGGCCTGTTCTGGTTGTCGAAGGAGCTGTTCGACGACCAGCTCAAGCAGACCACGGCGGCCGATGCTCGTGAACTGCACGGCATCCGCAATGCGCTGGAGCACACCTATCTGCGTGTGAGCGAAGGCTGGGCCAAGCCATTCATGATCAACGGGAGAAGCAACAAAGGCTTCGGCATCGCCATCGGCAGCGACGAGCTCGAAGCCAAGGCGATCCGCATTATGCAGATGGCGCGATCCGCACTATTCTACGTATCCTTCGCGATCGGCGTCGAAGAGCGGAAGAAGCAACTCGCGAATCCCGGTCAGCTCGTCGGCTCAATGCCGCTCTATGGCCTCGATGACAGGCGGAAGCGACGCGATCCATTCTAAGTCGGCTCATTCCCGGGGCTATTCGCACGACTTGGGCAAATCGCTTGGTAAAGATGAACGAAGGCAGCTCTCGGGCGCAGCGTATCGCGAGCTGAACGGCTGAGATAGGCGCCTTGCTGTCCAACATGTCCATCAGCAAACGCCAATTCTACGATCCGGCCATCCTCGGCACACTATACTACGCTAGAATTTGATGGCGGGCCACGCCCGATGAAGATGAGCACTACGTCTACGCTGTGGCGCTACGCTTAAACGGCAGGAGTCGACCCAATTTCGGCCATTCATCGGCCGGCGCGTCCGCTTCTGACAGCAGCGGACGTTAGTTTTGGCTTCGTGCGAAAAGCGCGAGGAGCCTTATTGTGAAACGCGAAGGTCAAGCGCGACGTTCTGAAGGGCAAAGCCGCTCCCGTCGCCACGTTCGTCCTGGTAGAAACTTACGCTCCAGCGTTTCGTGACCGGCTCGATCGTGACGACATCGTAGCACATCGGCTTGCCCTCGGCGCCGACGCTCGATCCACACCCGACGACCGTCACCTCGCCATCGTCCCCTCGCGTCGGCTGAACCGTCGCCAAGTGCGGGATGTGCTTATGCCCATGCAGCACCAAACCGATCTTTCGGCCGACGCACCAGTTTACGAAGTCCTCGGATTCCTCGAAGGCGATGAACCGATCGTCGCCGCCTAGCCGGGCGAGGATGCGCTCGTACAGCGCGGTTGGCTGCGAGCCGTAATTCACCGGATGGTGATGGACGAGCGCAATATTGAAGTAATCGCGTACCTGCTTTTTGCGATGAATTTCATCGTCGTGCTTTTCGGCCCGCGAAAGACGCTGGCGCAAGCTCACGCTGCCACGAGCGAAATTTCCAGTCTCACTCGAATTGAACGAGAAGAACACGGTCTGCATGTCGTGATCAACGTCTATCGAGGACCAATCAAGGTCGGTGACGTATTCGGCCTTTCTTCTAAGCCCGCCGATTGCGTTCCCCTTGGTCCGCATGTCATGGTTGCCCGGAACCACCAGCAATCGCTTGCGGGTACCGTCTTCAACGTCCCGGCGGAATTCATCGAACGACGCGCGCAGGTCTTCCGAGGGCGTGTCGAACAGATCGCCGGTCACCGCCACTCGGTCGATTGAGGGAAGTAACCCCTTGACGTGTCGCTTGAGGTACGACCTGCGTTGGGTCGCTTCCGCGAGGCCGATATGAAGGTCGCTAAGATGCAGGATGCGCTTGGAGCGTCGCCGGGACGCTTGGAGGGCTATGGCGTCGTCTGTTGCCCTCAGTCCGCCCGAAAGCGCGTCCAGCAGGTCATGGCGCAGGAAGTCAAAGGCGTCCCGCAGGGACAGGGCGCAGGCGCTGCCGAGCCGCGTCCAGAAGAGGACGCCGGGCGGTGCGATGGGTTGGTCCGCGAGGACCCGCAACGCCGGAAAAGGATCAACGAACTGTGCCAGCCCAAGTTCGTATCGCTGCGAGGGAAGGAGAACCAGTCCGTTCGTGCCCGAGCTGAAACCGGCCTCCCTGAAGAAGCGCAGGGTGGAATCGTCGCGGCCATGGTCGTCAGCGGGAAGAACGAGCGCGTAGAAGTCGTAACCCGTGAAATATGTCCGGAGCGGATCCAGGTAGCGCCTCGAATCGACCGGCCACTCGTTGGCGGGCTCGCCGAACTGGAAGTTCAGACGATTAAACTGGTCCTGCGCTGCGTCGGCGACTTGCCTGGTCCAATCGTCCGGCGATCCCTGGGTCGAACTGATGAGGTTCTGGCGGTAGGCCAGCGACATCAAAAATTTCCCGATCGTATCCAGGTCCGAACGAGGCGCGGCGAGGCCGGTTTCGTCGGTCAGATACCCCACAAGATTGATATGGCTGAGATCGAATTGTGCGCCCATGCTCCTCCCCAACCCCGCTAAGTCGATGATGGTATCTCCAATTGCACCCCAATAAACCGGAAATCTGCAAGGCTGGGTGCGCACGCGGACCAACCACGCTTCCTACTCATCCCCAAGAAGAAGCACACAGGGATCGCCTTTAGGGGTCAAAATGGTCGTCTGCCGTTTGCCTCTGGTCACGCTAACACGGAAATTTTGCCGGGCCTGATCGTCTATCTGGTCCTTGGAGTTGAAGCGCACGATCCTGTCGCCATTGTAAGGCGGCTGCCCCTTTCGCCTGATTGGCCAGTGCTCAAAGATAATGACCTCGTCGAACTGCTTGCCCTTGGCCTTGTGCATGTTCATCACGACAACACCGGACTCGGGCTTCGCGTTCGTTGAGAAATGCTCCTGAATGAAAGCCTGCCGCGTGATTGCCAGGGCATTGCAATAGCCGTTATTGTCACGCCAATCCTGGGACAGCTCTTGACGAAGCTGGGTGCCGCGCTCCAGAATGCGGAGATTGCGCACGTCTTGCCCAATCTCCTTCAGACGCGCGCAGCCTCCATCCTCCAGAACCCGCCGCACGGCCCGCCAATCCTTGTCGGGGTCACCCGTCAGCACGACGGCACGAGCCTGCTCATAGACGGCAATCATGTTGACGAGGATGCTGTTCCTGCGGATGGCCTTCCCCGCCGCCTGACAGGTCAACCACTCATCGTAGGCCTTGCGGATGTTCGTGGCCTCCTTGAGCGCACCCTGTGTCGGCTCGTCGCCGCCCTTGCCCCGAAAATAGCTGCACATGAGGTCGATGAACTGGCCGAATTGGCGGTCGTCGGCTGGCTGCATGAGAAGCGCGATGATCTCCGCGCCGAGAATGGCACCCTCCAGCTCGATGACCGCCGAGTGGGGTACTTCGGCCATGCCGGCAGGTGGCTGGCGGAAGGCATCGGATACCAGGCGCGTCATCTTCTTTGTCGGCACCAGGATGGCCAGCGACCAGTTGACGATACCCGCATCCACGAGACGCTTCCGTGCCTTGTAAACCGTCGTCACCAGCTTGGTCATCGCGGGATCGGGAAACGGGTCGAAAACATCAAAGTCGATGCCCTTATAGGAATCCTGCCGGAATTTCCCGGTGAGTATGTCGTTGCCGAACAGGGCGATTTCGGTTCCGGCGCTGCGGTGATTGTCCGTGCTCAGGTCCACTTCTGTCGGCTTGAAGGCTTCCCGGAAATGGTCGAGTCGGGCAGGATCGGCACCGATCCAGTCGTAAATGCGTTGCTCCGGGTCCGCCAAGGCGATCAGGCGGCAGACCTCTCCCAACGCCTGGACAACACGCCACTGCGCCTCGTTGGTGTCCTGGAACTCGTCGAGGATGATGACGGGGTACATGCTTGCGATAAGGCGTCGGATGCGCGCGCTCGCGTGGAGAAGGTCGCCCACATAGGGGGCGTAGAGGTCAAAGCACACGCGGCCGTCTTCCGTTGCGAGGCGTGCGCGCTCCATCTCTTCCGCGGCCTTTTTCGCTGCTTTCTGCGCGTCCGTGAGATTCCGGGCGGGAAAGCCCGATCGGGCGGCCGAGAGTGCAATGGCCTCACCGGGCGGCGTAAGAATGAAGAGTTGCCGCGGCAGGCCGATGAGATAGCTGTGCGCCTTCAGGATGCGCCAGAAAAAGGAATGGTAGGTTTCGACGTCGATGAGGCGCTTCTGGACGGGCGGGATCTGCTGCTCGTACTCGATCGCCTCGACCACACGGGAGACCGTGGCGCGGGCAAAGCTGAGGAACAGGATTTTCTGACCGGGGCGAAGGTTCCGCTCGGCGATCTGCGTCGCCTTGAGGATGGAGATGGTGGTCTTGCCGGACCCCGGCCCGCCTGTGACCAGGAGATGGCCGTCCGCCTCCATGACATCCCGTTGGCCCTTAGTCAGCTCCATCGACGACCGCTTCCGGGTGCTCCTCCGCAGCAGCGGGTGCGGCAGCTTGGCCACCGCCCGCAGGGGCAGGAAGACAGGCATCCTTCAACTTGACTGCCGCATCCCGGAGCCACCGGGGAATCTCGGCCTCGCTGCATTGCGCAAGAAAATCGGCAATGCCCCAGTTCCCTTTCGACTTGGCGAAATAGTCCGTCAGGGCGGCGGCGGCCTGTGCCTCTGGATCAGGATATTTCTGAGCCAGGTCCTGGGGCCAGTCGATCACCTTGGTGAACCGCTTCAAGGCGGCCTCCATGGCACCTTTCAGCACCATGGCCTCAAAGCCTTTTTCCTCGTGCATCAAGAGCAACTCGACCTGCGCCTCGATGAGGGCCTTGTTCGGGTCACTCTGCTTATCGCAGATCGCGAAGGCCCGTTTTCCGAGGTCTCGGTAGAGCTTTGCCATGCCAGGGATGTCGGTTTCCCCGCCGGCATCGACGATGCAGACGCCGAGCGCCTCAAGGGATGCGTAGGTATCGGGTTTGAGCTCGGCCAGGCGACGGCACGCGACGGGAAAGGCCGAGCTTTCTGTGGCGCCTTCCGCCACAAGAACACGGCGGGCGAGCAGCCCTTCGCAGAAGCGGGTGCGAAACTGCTGCCGATAGCGCTTCAGCTTCACATTGTTAGGGAGGGTGATGGCCTTCTGCCCCAGGACCCCTTCCCCATCGCGCCCGAGCACCACGGTCTCCTCGACTGCGAACTCCTCCAGCACATAGGGGGAGTGGGACGTGAAGAGCGTCTGGGACGCGAGCTTCCTCACCTCGTGAACGATACGCTTCTGCGCGTAAGGTGGGATTGCCGTCTCCGGCTCCTCCATGGCGAAAATGACATTCTGTTTGTCCTGGGCGATCTGGGACAGCATCGCCAGGACGAGCATGTTGATGGTGCCCGTGCCCTGCCGATAGAATGGTGCCGCATGGTCCCCGTGACCTGTAGCGATAAAGGCCGTAATCACCTTGCGCAGATGCTCGCGGGTGAGATTGGAGACCTTGAGGTGGGGCTCCACGCCCCACTCTTTCGGCACGTACTTCTTCAGCGCGGTGTTGATGCTCTCCAGCACAGGAGAAATGCCGAGCTTCGGATCGCTCGCGACCGAGATGCCGGCCAAGGTGCCGAGGGTGGCCTCCCACATCTGCGGCCTGACCTCTTTGAGGCGCAGGATGATGTCGAGCAGACTGCCTCGCTCCAGGCTCAGCGCCCGAGAACCTGTGCGAAGGGAGCGCAGGTACAGGAAGCCGCACACTTGCTTGTGCTTCTTGGAGAACGGCTCGGGCCGGTCGCCCTCGGTCAGGCTGCGGGCGAAATATGTCTTCCCCTCAAAGTCGTCCTCCTCGGCGTCGTACCAGCCGAGGAAAGCGACGCGGAGCGCTTCGGTGATGGTGGCGGCATCCACGCCGGCCGGATTCGGCTCGTCGTAGAAGGTGTCCGTCGCCCCATCCCAGAACTCGATGTAGTTCCCGAATTTCCCCTTTTGCTCCTCGGTGAGGTCGGCGACCGTCACCTCTATCTCGATCTTGGGTGGTTCAGCGGCGGCTTCCTCTGCCAGAGGCCCTGCCTCGCCACCACCTTCAACCGCCTCCGCTGCTTCGGCGGGAGGCGCGGCGGGCTTGAGAAGATAGATACCCCGGAAGAAATCGTGCTCGTCGATGGGCGGCTGACGATTGAGACGGTCAGGCCCAAGAACCAGGTCAAGGGCTTCGAGGATGGTTGTCTTGCCCGTGTTGTTGTCACCGATCAGCACACCGTGCTTCGGCAAAAGTAACGTCGCAGACTTAACGCCCCTAAAGTTCTTTATCGTAAGGCGACAAGCCCTCACCCCAGCCTCCCACCCGAGTTACGTAGAAACCCTATGGCAAAACCTGCGGTAGGGAAACAGCCGATCGACGATCTGCGGCTGCCGCGAAAGTATGTATCCCCCAAACCCACCCCGAATGCTCGCGACGGGGTCTCGGACATGATCGACCAAGCAATGGGTCATCTTTCGTTTTCCGACCCCCGAGGCATTGCCGCATAATCGGTCGCTAACCTTGTCACACCAGCGACTGAAAAATCGCAGATCACCCATAGGCACGCTATGCTAAGCTACGCTTTGCTGTCGACAGCGCCCGACGAAGATGAGCATTATGAGATCGTTATAAGCATCTGATAATCATGTAGATATTCCTCATCATGTGCTAATCAGTGGTTTGCGGCGGCCTTTGCGTACCCAACGGCGGCAATATCGGGGATTTGGCGGCGGCACTCCGTCGCATTATCGCTCATTATGCCCGAGACGATCTCTATCGGCGCCGCGCAAGGGAACTTATGAGCGAAAGCAAGCGGACGCCGGTGCTTGGCGATCACAAGCGCATCAAATCAAAGCTAGTGACTCCGTTCAACGACGCGTTCGGACCGATGCGCGAAGTGTCGTGGATCAACACGATGATTCCAGAGCTCCTGTGGATCGCGCTCCTGCAGGAAGCCTGGGGTCCTCGTCGCGGTGTCGAGATCATAACCGCCTTTACGCGCGACTTGCGTGCAAGCGATCCAACGCGTGACCGCACGATTTGGGCAGCGGCCGGCAAGTTCGTCGCTCTACCCGGCGGCGTGCTTTCGAGCATTGTGGAAGGCCGGTCTTATCGGGACGACCTGTGCGGACCGCTCGCGCCGCTCCACGCCCACTACCCCGACCATCCCATGCGCGAACTGGCCCAAGCAGCCACGGGAGAGCATTGGCCGCAAGATATTGGCCGGCTCAAGACACTGGTTGGCGTGCTATTCGATCGCTCATCAACGTGCGCCATCATGGTCCAGGCGACCGCGACATGGCTCGCATTCGATGCTGATCGGCTTAAGGTCTCGGCGGGCTTGGCACTCGCTGACTTTCCCCGGATCGGGGATTACCCCGAAACCGAGCAGTCACAGCGGATCGCCGCGTCGATCCGCGCGACCCTCAACCAGATGTTCGGTGACGTCAACATGATGGCGTCGGGGACCGACTGGCCGACCGCCTTCTGGAACCGTGGCTTGGAACTCGAACAGTGCGAGGATTGAGATGACTCAACAGGAGGCTGAGGGCGACGATGACGAAGGCCTAAAAATTTGGCCGCTCATCGAGGACTATTGTACGGACGTCGATCACGAATTCACGGCGCGCCTGGAGGCATGGCGTCCCGACTTTGCCCATATCCACGTCCACGAAGTGATCGGCGGCGTGCTCGCACGACAGGCGACGCTCGCCAAGGACATTGCGCGCGCGCCCGCGCTATGGACCGGGCATAGTGCGCCGATCCTGCTACGCGCGATGGCCGACGCTTACATCAACATCGCATGGCTACTGCTAGATCCGGTCGAACGCTGCCGCAAGTTCGTTCTGTTTGGATTAGGTCAGGCTAAACTCGAACTCGAGCATCGCCGCGCGCAGATCGGGGCGCGCGAGCCGACGCCGCAGGAGGCAGCCATGCTGGAAGCCGGCGAGAGGTGGATCGACGATCAGCGGATCGGCTGGTTGCTCGACGTCGACCTCGGAAAATGGTCGAGCCTGTCGGTTCGTCAAATGGCCGAGGAGGCCAATTGCATCGACTTCTACAACTACGTCTACACCCCGTTCAGCGCCTGCGCGCATTCAATGTGGCACCATATCGCACGTTACGATCTCAGGAAGTGCGGCAACCCGTTGCATCGATATCATCGTCACCCGACCAGCGAGGCGTCCGTGTCGGACATCCACTATCTGACACTCGCGGCAAAATACTGGAGCAAGACGCTTGGCACTTTCGATCAGGCACACGGGTTCGCGATCCCAGGTCCGTCGTCTTACGAGACGTTGATTGATGCCGTCACAGGTAGAAGAACCGATCCGCGGACGGAATGACGTGGGCAATGCCGCATTTCAGATACGCGAGCATCGGGTAACAGCGTGGAACTGACGGTTCGCTATACCACTTGGTGGTGTGCGGTAATCGAAGGCAATATCGGGCTAAAGAGGGAAATCGGCGGGGTTGGCGGGCCGAGAACGATGAAACGGAGAACTATGCCTACGCTTTAGCCCTCCAAAATGACCCCTGAAATCGATCGGCATCCACTGAAATCACAGGGCGTTTGGAAGCGCATTGCTGCCGATAACCCCCACGGATTCGCCGCTGTTTTTCTTGCGGTTGGGGAGTGCCCTTGAATATCTAGCAGGATAGTCGATCTTGTTGCTAAACACGGGCTTGGCAATGAGGGCGGCACAGAGTGACAAAGCGCAAGAAGGCTATGGGTCGGTGTCTGTTGACTGGCGTTGAGGGGCCGCTGGTGAAATCGCACATTATTCCACGATTCTTGGCTGACAAGGCGCTCGGTCAAGCTCATCGGATACAGTTCGGGGAGGACGCAAGGCCCCAACTCCTTTTCAATAGCTGGGCTGACAACACCATTGTAGTTGCGCAAGGTGAGAAGCGGTTGGCAGACATCGATACCGCCGCGGCGAGGATATTTCGTAACCTGGGCTTATCGTGGCGGCACTTTCCGCTGACCGCCGATGCCAAGCGCGCGCAAGTTGGAGCGTTCGAGAGTGAGTTGGTCACGATCCCCGTGAAGGTCGAGGACGCCGCCGCGCTGCGGTTGTTTTTTCTAAGCGTTTTATGGCGCTGCGCGGTTAGCTCAAGGGTAGAGTTCGCGGAGATATTTCTTGACGAGGCCGCCACGGAGAAGCTCCGCAGGATCATTCTTGGAATCGAACAACCCAGTGACTCCGACTTTCCCAGCGTGTTGGTGCTTCTCACGTCACAGGGAGAGCCCCAGGTTCATTCGCCGCTGGCACAGACCATCGACATGAAGGCGCTGGGATTTGACCTTCCGAACGTGCCGATATTCCGATTCTTTTTTGATGGCTTGATTGTTCACATGGGGCGACAGCTCGATGACAAAGGCCTGCTGGAAGCGTGGGGACCAAGAGTGGTCGGGACCAGACCCGAGCTGATACTTATCGGGCGGCCGTATGACGGTTCGTCCCAAGAGATAAATTTGAACCATCTTAAACGGACGCTGCTCGAGGAGCATCCCGAGCAAGCGATACGTATCTATCGGACATTGTGGGAAATAGACGCGCGAAACGGCGAGGAATTGTAGCAGTGACCCGAAGTGACATTGACCAAATTCTCAAGCGCAAGGAGCGGTGGGGAACCAACCGGGCGGCAATGGAACTGTCTTCCGCAGTCGAGCACCTTGAGCGCGAGTGGTTGGCAATGCCAGAACAGGCAGCCGCATTCGCAGACTTCATCCCGATGCGCTTGGTGACACTCATTGAGGTGTTCGTGCGTGAGGTTATCCGTGAGATTGTTGACTATGGACCGCCCTATCTCGATAGGGCAGAGAAGCTGGTGAAAGGCGCAAGGATCGACTTTGTTTTCGCCTCGAACCTCCAGGGGCAGAAGTTATCCATCGGCGACTTGGTGGCTCACTCGATTTCGGTCAGTAGCCCAACCAACATAATTGCTGCATTTGAGGGGTTAATCCCCGATTTCACGGCCTCGCTGAAACTGTCGCACTCTAGATGGTCGGAAGAAATCGATACGTGGCCGCAACCTCCTATCATTCAAAATTTCCGCCAGACGCTCGCCGCGTTAACAAAGCTATTTGAGGTCAGGCACATTCTGACCCACGAGTTTCCCCGAGAGCGTCCCTACGAATCAACGGAAATAGAAGGTTTCTTGGCGGCCACCCACGAACTGCTCAACGCGATAGATTGGGTCATCGTAGACAAGTTGAAAGGGTCGGTCCCGCGAACGCGGACCGCGATGAATATTCAGGCGGGAGGCTCCCTCGCCGACCTAGAGGCGCAGATGGAAAGCCTGTTGCAGATCGTCGGGAACAAGCGGGACGTCAATCCCGAGTTGCTGGAAAGAAGCCAAATCGCGTGGCTCGAATACGCCAATAGGGAGGCGGACCTGCACGCATCGCTGGTTGAGGGCGGTTCGATGTATCCGATGGTATGGGCGTCGGCAAAGTCCGAGGTCGTGCGACACCGGATTGATGAACTGCAATGGTGGCTCAACCGTGAGGAAGGAGGCTTGTGACGGTGCCGCCACTAGAGTGGCATTCCATAAGCGCCCTGAAAACCCATCTATGCAGCGCAATGCCCACGACTTGCGCGGAACGGGCGGCCTTTTCCCGTTGCATGAAGTGGCGGGCCGAGAGGGATTCGAACCTCTTCGTCGCTGCAACGCTGGTCGTCTCGAATTTCAAAGTGAGCAGGCGTCACTTCGAAACGGGATGTTGGCTGCTACTGCATTGGAGATTAAGGAACAGGCTTTCCGACCGCGCCGAGTGGCTTAGACACATCCTCCGAAAGTTCCTGCGACAAGCGTTGTCCCTTAGCAAGCCGGCGTCCCAACGCCTCGACGAAACTCTCGTAACGCTCCCGGCCCTTGGCCTGAGCGGCTGCTTGCGAACTGTCAGGCAGCGGCGGCGTCGCGGTGAGCCAAGCGCGGATGTAGAGTGCGAGCGCTTCGACCGAAAATTCGAGATCGCGCTCCATTCGATCGACAGACCGCGTGAGTCGGTCGAGGCGGCGCGTCACAGCCGCCTCCCATCGATCGGCGTCATCCGACGTGAGAAAGGAGATGATCGCGGCTTCAGCGATCGCCGATTTTGCGGCGCGCTCTTTCGTCGCGAGCTTTTCCAACCGCGCCATCATTTCGGCGTCGAGATAGACGGAGAGGCGGTGTTTTACGGCCATCGCCTCCTCACAGGGCTATTCCGTCGTCGGGATCCATCGTGGCTTGCCGAGCAACGGATCGGAATCGGCTGTGAAGAGCGCGCGCGCGGATCGCATCGTCGTCTTGGTCGTCGTTGTCCATTGGCTTCTCCCGTGACGATGCAGGCTCCATTCTTTCCGGCGTGATGGCTTCATGGTCAGGGATTTCGGGTTCACGTCGAATGCCGCCGTTCGCCGGATCATCAGCATCCGATGTCGTAGCGTCGTTCCGTTCCGCTTCCGCAAGAGCCGTGTGGCTCGAGGGCGCCATGGTCCAGTCATCTTGCAACAGATATGGTGTCGCAGTGCGCGTTGAGCTCTCGCGCTCGTCACTTTCGAGGATCGGGGGCGGGAGAATCCGCGCCGTCAATCGCTGATCTGCGTAATATCGAGCTTTCTTCACACGGATCGGCGGCAGACCGGAGACGAGGACGATTTCGTCCGTGGTGGGGAACTGCATGATTTCGCCGGGCGTCAACAGCGGCCGCGCGGTTTCCTGGCGCGAGACCATCAAATGGCCGAGCCAAGGGCTGAGCCTGTGGCCGGCATAGTTTTGCATCGCGCGCAGCTCGGTCGCCGTGCCGAGCGCATCGGAGACGCGTTTCGCCGTGCGCTCGTCATTGGTCGCGAAGGAGACGCGCACATGGCAATTGTCGAGAATAGAATTGTTCGGCCCATAGGCCTTCTCGATCTGATTGAGCGATTGTGCGATGAGAAAGCTCTTGATCCCATAGCCCGCCATGAAGGCGAGCGCCGACTCGAAGAAGTCGAGCCGGCCGAGCGCGGGAAATTCGTCGAGCATCAGCAATAGACGGTGATGGCGATTTGTGGCGTCGAGTTCCTCGGTCAGCCGGCGGCCAATCTGATTGAGCACCAGGCGCACGAGCGGCTTGGTGCGGGAAATATCGGACGGCGGCACGACGAGATAGAGCGTCGCTGGCCGTTCGCCTGAAACGAGATCGTCGATGCGCCAGTCGCAGCGGCGCGTCACCTCCGCCACGACGGGATCGCGATAGAGGCCGAGAAACGACATGGCCGTCGACAGCACGCCTGAGCGCTCGTTCTCGGATTTGTTCAAGAGTTCGCGCGCCGTCGAGGCGACGACGGGATGCGGTCCATCGGCGCCGAAATGTTTCGCCGTCATCATCGCCTTGAGCGTCGTTTCGATCGGGCGTTTGGGGTCCGAGAGAAAATTGGCGACGCCGGTGAGCGTCTTGTCCGCTTCGGCATGGAGCACATGCAGGATTGCGCCGACGAGGAGCGAGTGGCTGGTCTTTTCCCAGTGATTGCGGCGCTCCAAAGCGCCTTCCGGATCGACGAGGATATCGGCGACATTTTGCACGTCGCGCACCTCGGCCGGACCTCGCCGCACCTCGAGCAAAGGATTATAGGCGGCCGAATCGGCGTTGGTCGGATCGAACAGCAGCACGCGTCCGAATCGTGACCGCCATCCCGCGGTGAGATTCCAATTCTCGCCCTTGATGTCGTGGACGATCGCCGAACCGGGCCAGGTGAGCAGGGTCGGAATGACGAGGCCGACGCCTTTCCC
>PQAN01000036.1 GCA_003105285.1 Methylocystaceae bacterium | reverse complement strand
GCCGAGCGCGGCGCGAATAGCGTCGATGCGCTCCTGCGCCGCGCCGATCGCCGGCTGCGCTCGCGTTCCGCAGATGAGGCGCCAATTGTTCATCGGGGCAATCTACACCGCGTCCCTTGGAAATTCACCCGATTCGTCGATCGCAGCGTTTGCGAGAGCGAATCGTTTCGATTGCAAACGCTCGCACGACTATTCGGGCAACAAGGGCTCGAGAAAGCTGCGAATGAAATCGAGCGCGCGGAGTTCGGCGAGCTGGCCGCGGCGGCGAACCATATGCACACGGGCGAGTTCAGGCTCGTTCTGATGCGCCAGATAATGGGCGACGCGCGCCTGGATCGCCGCCGCCGGCTCGGCGGACGCCGCGACCCGGATGCAGGCGATGCGCGGCCCGGCGAGAACGACGGTCCAATCGGGCTCGAGCCTCACATCCTCCGGCCCGATGCCGGTCTCCTCGAAAAGCTCGCGAAACAGATTGGCCTCGAGATCGACGAGGCCGTCGCGCACGTCGCCGGGATCGGGCGTGCCGGCCGGAAAATAGACGGCGCCTGGGACAGAATGACGCGGGCCCATTTCGCCGAGGAGAAAGGCGCCGTCGGCGGAACGCAGCGCCGGCATGGAAAAACAGTTGTAGACGCCCGAACCCGGAAAGCCGAAGTCGCGCCAGGCGACGAAACGGGAAAACCGCGTCGGGAAGAATTTGACGCTGAAGGCCGCGCCGCCTTCGCCGGCCGGCGCGCATTCGGCGCGATGGGCGAGCAGCACCGGACCGTCATAGAGCGCGGGATTGGCGCTCGTCCGCTCACGCCAATGCGCGTCGATCTCGACGCCGCGACGGGAATCGAAATCCCAATCATGGTCTTCGACGACGCAATGCAGGTGGTCCGCCCTCTTGAACTCGATCGCACAGCTCACAGCTCGAGTTCTCCTTGTGAGACGCCGATGGCATGGCCCGCCACGCTGACGCCCACGAGCCGGCCCGCCGCAACGCTCAATCCGAGGATGATGCGGGACGGACGGCCCATCTTATAACCCTGCTCGATGATCAATTCATGCTCGCCGTCTTCGGGCGCCTCGAACGCGTGGGCGACGCCCGCGAACGCCGCCGCGGCGGAGCCGGTCGCCGGATCCTCGCCGATGCCGAGCCCGTTGGTGAACATGCGGGCGCAGACGGCGCTGCTCTCCTCGACCGTGTCGCGGGTATAGAGATAAGCGCCGCTCGCGGCGCCCATGGCGGAGGAGAAAAGCGCGGGATCGGGGCGCGCGCGGTCCAATGCGTCTCGCGTTCCGACGGGGACGAAGGCGAATTCGACCCCGGCGGAATAGACGGACGGCGTATGACCGTCGAAGCCGATGTCGCCGGCCTCCAGGCCGATGGAGCGCGCCAGCAGGTCGAGCGGCGGCGCCTCGCCGATACGAACGGGCGGGCGCGGCGTCGTAAAGCGGGCGAGAGGCGCGCCGCCGCGCTCGACGACCTCGCAGCGCAGCACGCCGACCTCCTCCTCCAGCGTCACGACGAGACCCTGCCGCGCCAGAATGTCGGCGGCGCGCGTCCGGGCGATCAGCACGGCCGCGCCGATCGTCGGATGGCCGGCGAAAGGCAATTCGCTCGCCGGCGTGAAGATGCGCAGGCGCGCGGTGTTGACGCGATCGCGCGGCTCGAGGACGAACACCGTCTCGCTCAAATTGAACTCGCGCGCGATGTTCTGCATTTCGGCGCCGTCCAGCCGATCGGCGTCGAGCACGACCGCGAGCGGATTGCCGGCGAATTTGGCGCGAGTAAACACGTCGAGCGTATGGAAGCGAAGCCTCATCGCGCCGGTCTCGTCCCTGTCGAAGCGCAACGGTTTCTCACGGCCAGGACGGCTCGCCTTGCATGGAGAGAATGGCGATCGAGTCGCGGAACTCGACCATTTCGACGATGAGGCCATTTTCGAAGCGAGCGAAATCCGCGAGATCGACGCGGCCGCGCCGGCCGGTGCCGCGATGGCGCCAGTCGACCGACCGGCGCACCGCGACGCGCGCGCCGTCGACGATGATGTCGTCCACGGAATGATTCGACTGCTCGAAGTCGATATTGATGGTCCTCAGCACGCACATCAGCGCCTCTATGCCGATATGCCGGCCGGCATAGGGAATCCGCGACTTGTCGCCGATGAATTCGCAGACGACGTCCGGCGAATAGAGCTCCCGGACGATCTCGTAATCCTGCTTGTCCGACGGCAGCGTGGAGAGAAGCTTTACTCGCCTGATGATTTCCTCGCGATCCAGTCCCGGGCGCCCAGAGGAGAGGAATTCTTCAAATATCATTCTAAAAAGCCTCGGCAGACGCACAGTCGGGACCGCAACTCTCGAGGAAAAGCCGAGAATGATCGCCACTGGCGAGTCGTCCTCCGCTCATTCGAGCCGGGCGGCGCGCCGTCCCAGCCGCCCTCGCCTTTCTCCTCGCGAATCGAATCTCACAGACCGAAAGGCTCGTCCCGGTCGATCCGCGCGCTGGCCGCGGCGGGGCCCCAGCCATGATAGTCGAGATATTCGAACACCTCGACGACCTGACCGCTCCGCCAACGCAAGAAGTGCGCCATATCGAGCGTGCTGACCCGCCCCGTTCCGCGGTGGCGCCATGAATTCCGCCACCGAACCGCAGTATCGCCATTCTCGACGAGAATGTCGATCACTTCCGAGCCGAGCGGCTCGTATTCTATGTCGGTCAGGCGGATATTCTCCTTGAAAGCGGCTCTTCCCTCGAGAACGCCGGGAAGGAAGAGCCCCTCCTTCGTACAATGATATTGCACGACGACGTCGGGGGCGAAGTAGCGCATCATCTCGTCGATTTTGCCCGACATGCGCAACTGCGTGATCGCAAGAACGTTGCGCCTGAGTTCACGGCTCTGTTCCCGATCTGGGCCGTCCAACCGCTGCTGCATCGCTTTTCCCCACCGCGTCACGGCCGCGATCGACAGCATTTCTGACGACGCGCCGGCCCGAGGCCGCTCCGGAAGGTCCCCCCTCCCCTCCGGGCCCTCGGCTCAATTGCGGTCTTTGTCGACCAGTCGGTTCTTGCCGATCCACGGCATCATCGCGCGCAGCCTGGCGCCGACCTCCTCGATCGGATGCGCGTTGTTGCGGGCGCGCGTCGCCTTGAACGAGGTCTGGTTGACCTTGTTCTCCAGCATCCAGTCCCTCGTGAAGCGGCCGGACTGTATGTCCTCGAGCACGCGCTTCATCTCGGCCTTGGTCTGCGGCGTGACRATGCGCGGGCCGGTGACATATTCGCCATATTCGGCCGTGTTCGACACGGAATAATTCATATTGGCGATGCCGCCCTCATAGATGAGGTCGACGATCAGCTTCACCTCGTGCAAGCATTCGAAATAAGCCATCTCCGGCGCATAGCCGGCCTCGACCAGCGTTTCGAAGCCGTTGCGGATGAGCTCGACGAGGCCGCCGCAGAGCACGACCTGCTCGCCGAACAGATCGGTCTCGCATTCCTCGCGGAACGTCGTCTCGATGATGCCGGCGCGGCCGCCGCCGATCGCCGACGCATAGGAGAGGCCGAGATCATGGGCGTTGCCCGAGGCGTCCTGATGGACCGCGATGAGGCAGGGCACGCCGCCGCCCTTGAGATATTCGCCGCGCACCGTATGGCCCGGCCCCTTGGGAGCGACCATGAGGACATCGAGGTCCTTGCGCGGCTCGATGAGGTTGAAATGGATGTTCAGCCCATGCGCGAACAGCAGCGCCGCGCCTTGCTTGAGATTGGGAGCGAGTTCGGCGTTGTAGATGTCGCCCTGCAATTCGTCCGGCGTCAGCAGCATGACGACGTCGGCCCATTTGGCGGCCTCGGCGACCTCGAAAACCTTCACCCCGGCGCCTTCGGCCTTTTTGGCGGAAGCCGAGCCCTTGCGGAGCGCGACGGCGACCTCGGCCACGCCGCTGTCGCGCAGATTCAGCACGTGAGCATGACCCTGGCTGCCATAGCCGACGACCGCGACTTTCTTGCCCTTGATCAGATTAATGTCGGCATCCCGATCGTAATAAACGCGCATGTTCTCGCTTTCCCCCACCGGACGACTGGCCGCCGCCGCTTGCTCCGAGCCCGAGAACCGCTGCGGCGGCCTCGCTCTATCCCATGATTTAGCGCATTTTACCGCAAACTCCGCAGATCATGCGGGATCCTGCGCTTTCGAATTTGCTGGACCTTTCTACGCGTCGATTTCGTGCAGGTCAAAAAGAAGGGTTGCGATCAGATAGGCTCTGGTCCGCGCGATATCGCCGCGACGCCAGTGCGCGACACCTCGACGAGGCCGATCGGACGCATCAGATCGACGAATTCGTCGATCTTTTCCGGCTTGCCGGTCAGCTCGAAGATAAAGCTCTCGATCGTCGCGTCGACGACGCGCGCCCGGAACGCCTCGGCGAGCTGCAGCGCGTCGTTTCGGTTCTCCCCGCGCCCGCGCACCTTGACCATCGCCAGTTCGCGCTCGAGCGAGCGGGCGGAGACGGTGAGGTCGGTGACCTTATGCACGGGCACGAGGCGTTCGAGCTGATGATGGATCTGTTCGATCGTCTCGGGCGTGCCGGAGGTCACGACGGTGATGCGCGACAAATGCTCGGCGTGAGCGACCTCGGCCACCGTCAGGCTCTCGATATTATAGCCCCGCCCCGAAAACAGCCCGACGACCCGCGCCAGCACTCCTGGCTCATTGTCCACCAGAACGGCGAGCGTATGCGTCTCCACATTCGAGCGCGCTGTCGGGGAGGAATAGGGAGAGGGAGGAGAGAGGGGAGCGTTCATGGCGTTAGGTCCCGTTCATGAAGGGAGAGCCGGCAAATGGCAGTCGGCAATAGGCAGTAGGGTCCGATTGCCTGCTGCCGACCGCCCACTGCCCTTCTCACACCAGCATCTTGCCCTTCTCGTCGATGATCGACCCGAGCTCAAGCCCGGCGTCGTCCGAGAGATCGGCGAGCAGCATGTCGTTGTGCGCCTTGCCCGAGGGGATCATCGGGAAGCAGTTCTCGTTCTTTTCGACGAGACAGTCGAAGATGACCGGTCCGTCCGTTTCGATCATTTCGATGATCGCGCGATCGAGATCGGCCGGATCCGAGCAGCGGACGCCATGCGCGCCGAAGGCTTCGGCGAGCTTGACGAAATCGGGCAGCGCCTCCGAATAGGAGTGCGAGTAGCGCCCGCCGTGCAGCAGCTCCTGCCACTGGCGCACCATGCCCATATATTCGTTGTTGAGGATAAACACCTTCACCGGCAAGCGATATTGGATCGCCGTCGAGAGCTCCTGAATATTCATGAGGATCGACGCCTCGCCGGCAATGTCGATGACCAGCGCGTCGCGGTGCGCGAGCTGCGCGCCGATCGCCGCCGGCAGGCCATAGCCCATGGTGCCGAGCCCGCCCGACGTCATCCAGCGGTTGGGCTCCTCGAAATGATAATGCTGCGCGGCCCACATCTGATGCTGGCCGACCTCGGTGGTGACGTAAGTGTTGCGATCCTTCGTCAGCGCATAGAGCCGCTGCACCGCATATTGCGGCTTGATGACCTTGTCCGAATTGCGGAAGGCCAGCGACTTGCGCTCCCGCCACTCCTCGATCTTCTTCCACCAGGCGTCGAGCGGCTGCTTGTCGGCGTGCATCGCGTCGGCCCGCCAAATCCGCACCAGCGCCTCCAGCACATGGGCGCAGTCGCCGACGATCGGCAGATCGACCTTGACGTTCTTGTTGATCGAGGAGCGGTCGATATCGATATGGATTTTCTTCGAGTTCGGCGAGAAGGCGTCGAGCCGTCCGGTGATGCGGTCGTCGAAGCGGGCGCCGATGGCGATCATCAGATCGCAGTCGTGCATCGCATTATTGGCCTCGAAGGTGCCGTGCATGCCGAGCATCCCGAGCCAGTTCTCGCCCGAACCCGGATAGGCGCCGAGTCCCATCAGCGTGGAGGTGATCGGGAAATCGGTCAGCGAGACCAGTTCGCGCAGCAGCGTCGAGGCTGCCGGACCCGAATTTATGACGCCGCCGCCCGTATAGAGAATCGGCCGCTTGGCGGCCGCCATCATCTTCACGGCGCGGCGGATCGCATCGACGTCCGCCTCGAGCTTCGGCTGATAGGTCTTGTGATGCACATTGCGCGGCGGCGTATAGGCGCCGCTGGCGAATTGCACATCCTTCGGAATGTCGATCACCACSGGGCCGGGACGGCCGTTCGACGCCACATAGAAGGCCTCGTGGAGGATGCGCGGCAAATCCTCGATGCTCTTCACGAGATAATTATGTTTCGTGCAATGGCGGGTGATGCCGACCGTATCGCATTCCTGAAAGGCGTCGGAGCCGATGAGATGGGTCGGCACCTGGCCGGTGATGCAGACGAGTGGAATGGAATCCATCAACGCGTCGGTCAGGCCCGTGATGGTGTTGGTCGCGCCGGGGCCGGAGGTGACGAGCAGCACGCCGACTTTGCCGGAAGAACGCGCATAGCCTTCCGCCGCATGCGCGGCTCCCTGCTCGTGGCGCACCAGAATATGCTGGACTTTGTCCTGGTGGAACAAGACGTCGTAAATGGGAAGCACGGCGCCGCCGGGATAGCCGAAGAGCACCTCGACGCCCTGATCCTTCAGGGCTTCGACGACCATTTCGGCTCCGGTCATTTGCTTGGCCATTTTCGCTACTCCGATGTCTTCGTTCTCTACTCGGCCGGCGCTCGTCGCGAATTTCGATTTTCGGGCGACCCGCGCAGCGGGCAACAAAAAAGGCCCCGCAGGAGGGCCTCTTGTATGCGCCAGCGGCGGATATCGGGGCTTCAGTCCCCTTCCGTCTCCAGCGCCCTGCATACGAGAAGATTGCCGCCCACGGCCCCGCTCCAAGAAAAATATTTTAACGACCCTAAGGGAGGCGCGCACGCCGGTCAAGACGGAATGGTTCGACATCTTGCGGAATCGAACGACGAGACTTTGTCGAACGAATTCGAGCGGCTTTCGAGCAATTGGGGTCGATCCGCCGCTCGCCCTGGCGGCGGCAAACGATCGGCGGCGGCTCGAATCTCTCCGCGTTGAATAAAAATATTGGGATTTCTTCAATGCTCCGCTCGAGAATCGCTGATTAGCTGAAGCATGGCCAGAACGGGTCGAGCCGCCGCCTGCGCCCGATGGCGTCCCGAAAGCGGCTCGCTCGACGTCTCTGGCGGACTATTTCAGCGACCATTCGACAACCGTCTGAAATTCAGGTAACATTATGAAAAATAGAGCGGTTTATTATTTCAACCCCCAAGATTACAGCGCCTGCAAGGAGTTGCGGCAGGCCTATTTGAACGAGGCCGATGGCGACGCTTATCGCGCGATGCTCGCTCTGTGCATCGATATGGCGGCGCTCGACGCCTATGTGAGCGACATCGAACAATGGGCTCTGCGGCGGGGAATGGATATTACGACGGCGTCGACGTTGCGACCGTGCTCGCCGAGGACGCCGGGTTTCCGATTGCCGCCGCGGATAAGTCGAGAAAACGGGTCGTCGAAGCGTCCGCCCGAGGCCGAATGGGCCGACGAAGTGCGACGCCGGCTGCAGGCCTGGACCGGGCGCGGTTCCTCGTCGACGGTAAACGTCGACTTTGGGTTTCCATATGCGGTCGAGTCCGCGTCGTAGCCGCGGAACGCGAGAGAGGCGGGTCACGCCGCCCTTTTGTTGGCTTGCGATGGCGCGTTCAACATGTAACCGCAGCCGGAAACTGTTTCGATATAATGCTTGCCGCCGGTCGCATTCGCCAGCTTCTTGCGCAGCTTGCAGATGAATACGTCGATTATCTTGATTTCGGGCTGGTCGATGCCCCCATACAAATGCGCCAGAAGAGTCTGTTTGGAGAGCGTCGCTCCTTTGCGCAACGCCAGAACCTCGAGCAGGTGATATTCCTTGCCCGTCAAACGGATCTGAGCGCCGTTTACTTCGGCTGTCTTGTGGTCGAGTTTCACATCCAGATCGCCGATCGTGATGATCGACTCCGCGTGCCCGGTCGTGCGCCGCACGATGGCGTAGATGCGCGCGATGAGCTCCTGCCTATGAAAAGGCTTGGAGAGATAATCATCGGCGCCGAGAGTGAGCGCCTTTACCTTGTCTTGGACCGCAGCGGACCCCGACAGAATGAGGATGGGGGTTTTGACGCCGCCGTGGCGTAGCTTGCGCAGAACCTCGTAGCCGGACATATCGGGCAGATGCAGATCCAGAAGGATCAAATCATAATGGTTGAGCATGCCGAGGCTTATGCCTTTTTCCCCCAGATCGGCAGTGTGAACGTCGAAATTTTCGGATTTGAGAACGAGTTCGACATTCTGAGCGGCGACGACATCATCTTCGACCATGAGCACGCGCATTGCTTCCATCCCAAGCGAATCAAATACGAGACCAGGCAAACGCACACTGAAACTGCAATCGCCTTTAAATAAGTATTA
>PQAN01000035.1 GCA_003105285.1 Methylocystaceae bacterium | reverse complement strand
AAAAAACGGACATGACGCCGCCGGATTGGCGCGGCGGGGGCCGGTCCTTTATTGTGGAGCCCGAACGAACAGGCAAGGGGAGAATGTCTTCGCCATGATTTCAAGACCAAGACGCAGCGTGCTGGCCATGCCCGGATCGAACGCGCGCGCCCTCGAAAAGGGCAAGACGCTTTCCGCCGACGTGCTGATGTTCGAGCTCGAGGACGGGGTCGCCGAAAGCGCCAAGGATCTGGCGCGCAATCAGGTGGCCGCGGCGGTGAAGGGCGGCGGCTATGGGCAACGCGAGATCGTGGTGCGCGTCAACACATTCGAATCGCCTTGGTACGCCGCGGATGTCGCGGCGATCGCGCCGGCCGGGCCGGCGGCGATCGTCATTCCGAAGGTGAACAGCCGGGACGACGTCGTGCGGGCGGCGAGAGACATTGCGGCGGCCGGCGCGCCGGCCCACACCGCGCTATGGGCGATGATCGAGACGCCGCGCGCCATTTTCGATATCGAGAAGATCGCCAGCGCCGCGCAGGACACGCGGCTCGAGGTCCTGGTCCTCGGTCCAAACGACATCGCCAAATCGACGCGCGCCCGGCTGACGCCGGGGCGCCCGGCGCTGCTCGCCTGGCTGTCGGCGGCGGTGCTCGCCGCGCGCGTCCACGGCATCGAGATCATCGACGGCATCTACAATGATTTCAACGATGCGGAGGGACTGCGCCGCGAAGCGGAGCAGGGACGCGATCTCGGCATGGACGGCAAGATGCTCATTCATCCGGCGCAGATCGGCGTCGTCAACGAGGTCTTCGCGCCGACGCCGGCCGAAGTCGCCTTCGCGCGCAAGATCATCGAGATTTTCGACGCTCCGGAAAATTCGGCGATCGGCGTGACGCAGATCGACGGACAAATGGTCGAACGGCTGCATCTCGACGTGGCGCGACGCACGCTGGCGCTCGTCGAAACCGCTTCGAGCTGAAACCGGCCTTTCGCGGGCGACGCGGGCGGACCCGAGGAAACAGAGCCAAGATTGTTTCGCGGACTCCTCGCCTCGTCTATAAGGTGGCGGCGAGGAGCCCCGACGATGGCGCAACACGAAAAAGACCCCGCAGCACAAAGCTCCGGCGCCGAGACGGCGTCCGACAACGATCGTCGAACGACGGATGTCGCTCGACTCGACGTCGCAGAACGCCATTACGACGAAGCAATTTCGGCGCCGTCTGCGGGCGAGAGCGACGCTTTCCACATCGATGAGAGCGCCGCAGACGACGGGGCCGTCGCTTCGTCCACCGCCGGCGTTCTTCAGCCTGCCGCCGCGCCGCGCAAAAAGAGCCGCCAAGTTTTCACATTGCTCGCGGCGACGCTCGGGCTGCTGGCGACGGCGGGCGCGATCGGCGCCTATCGTTTCCGTGACAGGCACGAGAAACTCGCGGCCTTCGCCGACATCGTCGACAAAGCTTTCGCCCAGCCCGAGAAACTCGTTTCGCTCGCCAGGGAGACCAGCCTGAAATGGCTCGGCGACGCTGCGAAACCGAGCAGGGAAACGGTCGAGCCCGGGCCCGGGCCCGGGCCCGGGCCGGCGCCTCCGCCGCCGCGCGCGGAGCCGGAGAGGACGACGGCCGTCGAAACCGCTCCGGAAAAGCCGGGCGTCACGTCGCGCGGAAGCGACGAGAGAATCACATGGTCGGCGCCGCCGCAGTCTCCAGCCCCGACTCCTCCGGTTGCGGTCGAAAGCAACGCCGCCCCCGCGGCGCCGCAGTCCGAAGCCGTCGAGGCGCTGACGAAACGATTCGACCGGCTCGAGCAGGTCGCTCGGTCCGCGCTGCAGGCCGCCGAGGAGGCGCGGGCGAGCGCGAATGCGTCCTCGTCGGCTCCTGCGGCTCACACGGCCGCTCCCTCGACGGAAACGCAGGACGCTCTGGCGGGACTCGAAGGGCGTATCGACGAACTCGCCGACGAGATCAAGGCGCTGCGCGAAAGATTCGACGCTCCGAAGAGCGAGACGCGCCTGCCGCTGGAACAGGCGGACAACAAAGTCTCGGACGACGGCGGCAAGAAGGCCGATCCGGCGGCGATCGTCGTCGTCGCCCATTCGCTGCAGAAGGCTCTGGAGCGCGGCGCTCCCTTCGCGTCGGAATATGCGGCCCTGTCGGCGCAGGGAGCGGACCCGGAAGCCTTAGCGGCGCTCGCCCCTTTGGCCGAGGGCGGCGCGCCCACCGCCCGCCAGCTGCTCGCCTCTTTCCATCCGCTCGTCAAGCAGCTCGAAGCGATCGTCGAGCCGAAATCCGATGCGCCGCTCGGCGACCGGCTTCTGCATGAGGTCGGCAAGCTGGTGAAAGTCCGTCCGGCGGGCGAGCAGCCGGTCGCCACCATTGCGGAGATCGCCGCCAAGATCGAAGCCGCGCTCGGGCGCGACGATGTGGCCGCGGCCAGGAACGCTTTCGACGAGCTCCCCGAAAACGCCAAGGCCGTCGCCCAAAATTGGAAAGAGGCGGCGCAACGCAGGCTGGAGGCCGAAAAGGCCGCCGCAACCATCCTCTCGGGCGCGATCGCCGCGCTCGGCAAATCGAAGAGCTGACGCGAGGACGAACACATCATGATCCTGCTGCTCATCTTCATCGCGGCGCTGGCCGCGTTGTCCATCGGCCTTCACTGGCTCGTCGAGCAGCCGGGTTCGATCGTCCTCGACTGGGGCGGCTATCATGTCGAGACGTCGCTGGTCGTCGGCGCCGGCGGCGTCATCGCCGGCGTGGCGGCGCTGATCCTCGCCTGGGCGATCGCCGTCTATTTTTTCAAGGCGCCGAGCCGCCTCGCGCAGAGCTCACGGTCGCGACGGCGCGAGAAGGGCTATCAGGCGCTGTCGCGCGGCATCATCGCGGCCGGCGCCGGCCATGCCGCCGAAGCGAAGAAAGCGGCGAAGGAGGCCGCGAAATATCTCGACAAGGAGCCGCTCACCCATCTGCTGAAAGCGCAGGTCGCACAGCTCGAGGGAGACAGGGTGGCGGCCGAGACCGCCTTCCACGAAATGACGCTTCTGTCCGAGACGCGGCTGCTCGGCCTGCGCGGCCTGCATGTCGAGGCGAAGAGACGCAAGGATGTCGAGGCCGCGCATCATTTCGCCGATCAGGCTCATCAGCTCGTCCCGCTGCCCTGGGCCGGCCATGCGGTGCTCGAGCACCATGGCGCGCAGGCCAATTGGCAGGAAGCGCGCGCCGCGGTCGAGGCCAATCTGAAGGCGAAGGCGATCGATCTGCCCACCGCTCAACGGCTGCGGGCCGTGCTCGAAACCGCCCTGGCGCTGGAACAGCAGGAGCGGCATCCGAGCGAAGCGCTGCATCTCGCGCGTCAGGCGATCAAGCGCGCGCCGGACCTCGTGCCGGCGATCGCGCTGATCGCGCGCCTGCTGGCGCGCCACGGCGACCGCAACAAGGCGCTCAAGCTGCTCGAAAAGGCCTGGGCGACCAATCCGCATCCCGATCTCGCCGACGCCTTTCTCGAGACCGCGCCGAGCGAGTCCAACGCCGAGCGGCTGGCGCGCGTCAAAAAATTCGCGCAGGCCGCGTCGAATGCGCCGGAGAGCGGCGCTCTCGTCGCGCGGACGGCGCTCGCGGCGCGCGATTTCATCGCCGCGCGCGACGCGCTCGCGCCGCTCGTCGCCGAAGGCCAGACGCCCACGGCGCAGATCTGCCTGCTGATGGCCGAGCTCGAGGACGCCGAAAACGGCCCGAGCGGGCCGGTGCGCGAATGGCTGGCGCGCGGGTCGCGCGCGCCGCGCGATCCCGCCTGGATCGCCGACGGCGTCATCTCGAGAAGCTGGGCGCCCGTGTCGCCGGTCACTGGGAAGCTCGACGCCTTCGTCTGGGCGGCACCGCCGGAGCCCGTCCGCGGCCCCGCCGAGGACGCGCGCGCCGGCATTCCCGCCGCCTTTCTGACGCCTCCCGCACGACTGCTCGAATCCGCCGAACTCGAGGGCGGGCCCGGCCTGGCCGCGAGCTGACAGAATGCTCTAGCTTCGCCCGCGATCCGCTCGCCTGATCTGCACATAGAGCGCGCCCTCGCCGCCATGATGGCGCGAGGCTTCGCCGAAGCTCCCGACGACGTCGCGAAGATGCGGCGCCTGCAGCCAGAGGGGAACCAAGCGGCGAAGCACGCCGCCCTCTTCGCTGCGCGAGCCTTTGCCCGTCACCACGATCGCCATGCGGGCGCCCGCTGCTTGAGCGCGGCGCAGGAAGTCGAGCAAGGCGCGCTGCGCCTCCGCCTGCCGCAATCCGTGCAGATCGAGCTTGGCGTCGACCTCGAGCCTCCCCCGGCGCAGCTTCGTCCGGGTGCGATGATCGAGATCCGAGAGCGGCGACGGCCGCGGCTGCGGTTTTTTCTCGACCGTCTGCGGCGCGGGCGCGTTCTTTTGCTCGGCGCTTCTCGGGACGCCGGGTTCCGGCGCGCGGCGCGCGGCGCGGCCGGGCGACGGCCGGACATCGGCCGTGACCCGGGTCCAGAGTTCGATTTCATCCGGCGACAGGAAACGGGAGCGCCGAGTCTCGCGGGGCCCCTCGTTCATCGCCCGTCCCCCGCTCGGCGCGGCAGCAGAACGACGAATTCGCCGGCATGGCGCACGCGCCCCGCCAGATGGCCGGCGCCTTCGCCGGAGCCGAAAAAGAGATCGGCGCGCGCCGCGCCGACGATCGCCGAACCTGTGTCCTGCGCGATCATCAGACGCTCGAACCTCGTTTCGGCGACCCCGCGCCAGGGTAGGTCCGCAGTGATGAAGAACGGAAGTCCATAGGACCACAAAGATCGATCCACGGCGATCGAGCGGAAGGGGGTCAGCGCGCAGCCCTGTCCGCCGATCGGACCCGAGCGCCGCTCTTGCGACGCGTCGGCCCGGAAAAATACGTAAGACCGATTCTCCTGCATCAATCGCGCGCCCGGCGCGCCGGGCTCCTGCCCCATGGCGCGGACCGTGG
The DNA here is from genome assembly GCA_003105285.1 of Methylocystaceae bacterium. Taxonomy (GTDB): domain Bacteria; phylum Pseudomonadota; class Alphaproteobacteria; order Rhizobiales; family Beijerinckiaceae; genus Methylosinus. The sequence continues at coordinate 19,085 of PQAN01000035.1, read as the reverse complement.
CCATCAATGTTTCGAGCGACATCGCCTCGGCGGGAACGAGCCCGCGCTCGACGAGCAGACGGCCGATCGACGTATAGGGCCGGCTGTTGCGGCCGTCATAGGTGAGCGTCAGCTCGCCCCCGTCGGCGAGCCGCAATCGAGCCGAGCCTTGCACCTGCATGAGGAACAATTCGACCGGGTCGCGCACATAGGCGATCGGCGGACGTTGTTCGAAACCGTCATGCTCCTCGATGGCGCGACGATCCGGAAAAGGCGCGAGGCTCCCGTCGGAAAGTCGTCGAGCGCCGGTCAGGATCTCGCCATCTTCGCCTACGATCGGCGCCTCGTTCAATGTGACGAGGTCGTCCGGACGCGCCAGAACCGGCGTGCGAAACTCGTCGTCGGGCGTGAGGCGCGCGTCGACGATCCCTTCGTAATAGGCGGTGAGGAAACCAGACCCCGGCAGTCGGAACGGACGAAAATGCGTTTGGAAAAACACGCGCGCTGCGGCGTTCGAACGCGCAGCCTTCACGTTTTCCAACGCGAGCCGGCTGACGGCGAGCAGCTCTTCGCGGGGCGCGGCGGCGGGCCTCTGCGGCCGCGCGCCCGCCGCGATCGAGGCGGCAGAACGCCTAAAGGCGCGAAACGCTTCGACGAGATCATCCTCATCGATCGCCGGTAGGGCGTCGAAACCTATCGGCTCGAGATCGATGGGATCCGACACACGACGCGCCTAATGGATGGATTCCGTCGCGACCAGCTTCCAATTCGGATCGCGCGACGCGACGTCGCGCGCAAAGGTCCACAGGTCGATGATTTCGTGCGGCTCCGTGGCGTCGCCTTCGATCGCCTCTCCGGCGCGGTTGCGCCGCGACGAAATCAACTGCACGACGAAGCGCACCGTGATCTGCGCCTTTCTGAGATCGACCTGCGCGTCTTCGACCGTCGCTCTGTCGATCGACACCAGACGGGCCTCGGCCGTCTCGCCGCGCTGTTCGCGCCCGGCGATCTCGGCGGCAAAGCTTTCGAAGACATCCTTCGCGAGAAGATTGTGCAGCGTGTCGCGGTCGCCCCGCGCGAAGGCCTCGACGATCAGCTCATAAGCCTTCTTCGCGCCGTCGATGAAGGTCGCGCCCGAGAAACCGCGGTCGGCGGCGGCGACGGCGTCGAGCCCCGCCCAACCCTTGCTTCCCGGCTCGGCCAAGCCGGTCCAGAGCTGCGCCGAAGGAGCGCCGGCCGATGCAAAGGACGCGTCCGACGCCGGCGGAGGAGGAAGCGGCTCGGCGCCGATGCGTCCTCCCGAGCCGCGCGGCCGATCGGCTGCCGGCCGCTCCCGGTCGGTGCGAACCCCCAGCACCGACCACAGTTTCCAGACGACGAACACCGCGAGCGCGGCGAGGACGAGGATCGAAGGATCGAAGGAATCTTGTGCCGGCAAGAGAAGCATCTCCCGATCGTGGGGATTGTCCGGTATCATGTCGCGTCCCAGATGTCACGAATCAACCCCTTGACCGGGTTCGGCAGGCGAGCGGGAGGACCGGCGTGAACAAGTCGAAACTCGTCGCCTATGTCGTGACGGCGTGGCTCGTGATCGAGATCGTCGCTTTCATTCTCGTCGTTCAGTTCCTCGGGACGCTGGCGGCGATCGCGCTCGGCGTCGGCACGACGCTGCTCGGGCTCGCGGACATCAAGCGTCTGTTCGTCTATCTGCGCGGCCGCGTCGCAAATCCCCGCGCGCAAATGAGATCGAGCGGCAATCTGCTGGAGGGAACGCTCGAGGCCGTCGGCTGCATCTTGTTGATTCTTCCCGGCTTCGCCTCCGATCTCATCGGCCTCGCGCTGAAGGCGCCGTCGGTTCGCGCCAGCCTCGCCGACCGTATCCGCAACGGGACCGCCAAGCGCGGACCGCAGACGATCGACCTCGCGCCCAACGAATGGACGAGGCTGAACGACCGGCGCAGACGGCGAAGCCGCGCGCCCCAACGGACCGCCGGCGAACCCGCGCGATCTCCGTAACTTCGCGCCCCGTAGCTTCGCGCCTTGTCGCTCGAATGGAGACGTGTTAGGGCGGCGGCCATGATTTTTCGCGATTTTGGTTCGTCGTCCAGGGACCGAAGTCGGCAAGGAGCGTGACTGATGAGCGATACGAATGGAAGCGGCGCGAACGGCGCTCCCAGCCTCAATGTGCTGGTGCAATATGTGAGGGACCTGTCCTTCGAGAATCCGAATGCGCCGCGCTCGCTCGGTCCGCGCGACAAGGCGCCGGACATCGGCATTCAGGTCAATGTGAACGCCAAGCAACTGGCGCCGACCGATTTCGAAGTCTCGGTCTCACTCGACGCTTCGGCCGGCGAAGGCGCCGACGTCCTGTTCAAGCTGGACTTGGATTATGCCGGCGTCTTTCGTCTGGTGAATATTCCCGCCGAGCAGATTCATCCGATCGTCATGATCGAATGCCCGAGGCTCTTGTTCCCCTTCATCCGGCAGATCGTCGCCGACGCGACGAGAAACGGCGGTTTCCCGCCTCTCTATGTCGATCCGATCGACTTTTTGGCGCTCTATCAGCAGCGCGCCGCGCAGGCCGAGCAGCAAGCCCCGGCAAACGCGAACTGACCGCTGGCGCGCTTCGGCGGGAAACGCTCTGGAGTCTTTCCATGTTTCATTGAAACACGGAGAGACTCCAGCTTCTTGTTTTGACGCGTTTCCGACGCCGAACCGGTTTCCACTTCGGCTGGGAACGCTCTAGCCTTCGGTCTGGTAGCGACGCCAGAGAGGCGCTTTTCCAAGGCTCGCGACGAACTTCGTGTGCGCTTCGAGCTCCACGGCGGTCAGCAGAGGGCCGAGCGGCAAAGGGCGATGGCGCTGCAGATCGCCGCTGGCGTCCACCGTCGCGACGCCCTTCGATTGAAGCAGCAGAGCGGCTTGGCGTCCGCCCATCAGTTCCGCGTAGACTTCCGCGAGCAGTCCTGCGTCGAGAAGAGCGCCGTGCTTGTCACGTCGCGACGTGTCGACGCCATAGCGCTGACAGAGCGCGTCGAGGGAATTGGACGCGCCGGGATGGCGCCGTCGCGCCAGCGCGAGAGTATCGACCACACGATCGAAGCCGAGCAGCGGCAAGCCGAGCAGCGCCAGTTCCGCGTTCAGGAAACGTATGTCGAATTCGGCGTTATGGGCGATGAGATTTGCGTCCTCGATGAATTCGAGAAACGGATCGGCGATGTCGCGGAATTTTTTCTGGCCCGTCAGGAACTCGGTGGAAAGCCCATGGACGCGGAACGCCTCCTCCGGCATGTCGCGTTCGGGATCGAGATAGAAATGGAAAACGCGTCCGGTCGGAATGAGATTGGAGATCTCCACGGCGCCGATTTCGACGACGCGATGACCTTTGGCGGGATCGAGCCCCGTCGTCTCCGTATCGAAGACGATTTCACGCATTCTTCATAAGCTCCGGTGACACCGAACGAGTCCCTATGCTGTCGACTGCCGCGGGACGGCCTGTCTCGAAAACGCCGGCCGTCATTGCGTGCGCAGCGAAACAATCCAGGACTCACAGGCAAAATCTGAATCGCTTCGCGTGATAACGGATCGGCGACCGACGTTACGCGACTTCGCGCGAGCGATCCACCCTAGAGTCTTGTTTTGACGCGTGTCCGACGTCGAACCGGTTCCCACTTCGGCTGGAAACGCTCCAAGGTATAGCGACGGCGACCGGAACGACAATCGGAAATTCGACTGGTCGAACCCTGTTCGATGACCGCCCTCACCGTTCCCGATCTGCGAGCGCGCGCAGGATCGATCGAACTTCTTCGCGCGCGGCGTCGAGTCCGCGATCGGTATGCACCACGAAATCGGCGCGACGGCGTTTCTCGCTGTCTGGAAGCTGCTTTGCCGAAATGGCCGCGAATTTTTCGGCAGTCATGCCAGGGCGCGCCAGGACTCTGCTCTTCTGCACGTCTTCCGGCGCCGAAACGACGACGATCGCGTCGACCTGGGATTCCGCACCCGTTTCGAACAGAAGGGGAATGTCCAAGACGACGAATTTGTCGCCGCGCCGACGGCGCTCTTCGAGGAACTCCTGTCGCTTTTCGAGTACGAGAGGATGCACGAGGCTCTCGAGCCGGCGCAACGCCTCCGCATCGCCGAGAACCCTTGCGGCCAGCTCGGCGCGATCCACGGCGCCGTCGACGGTGGTTCCGGGAAACAATGCTTCGATTCGCGCCGCCGCGGGACCGCGGTAGATGTCATGCACCGCCTGATCGGAATTATAGACCGACGCGCCTTCGGCGCGAAACATCTCCGCCGTCGTCGACTTGCCCATGCCGATAGAGCCGGTAAGACCGATGATCAGCATGTCGATCCCCTCGAGCCGGAGTGGACGCTTCGACTTCGGAAACACGCAAAAGGAAAAAGTCTACGCGTCATGCGCGCAACACACCCAGGGCTCTCGCGGCCTCCAGAATGGGAAGCAGAGGCAGGCCGAGAATGGTCCAATGGTCGCCGGCGATCCGCTCGAACAAATGGATGCCCAGCCCTTCGATCTGATAGGCGCCGGCGCTGGCGGCGACATCCGCGCCGACGACGGCAAGATAAGACCCGATAAAGGCGTCGGAGAGCGGCCGCATCTTCAGATCGGCATGGCCTATGGTCTCGAACAGCACCGCGCCGTCGCGAACGAGGGCGGCGGCCGAGTGAAGCCGATGCTCGCGCCCGGCGAGAAAACGCAATTGCTCGGCCGCGCGCGAGACATCCGCCGGCTTGCCGAATCGACGGCCCTCGCAGCTCGCCACCTGATCGGCGCCGAGCACGAGACGGCCTTTCAATTCGGCCGAGACGGCGAGCGCCTTGTCCCGCGCCAATCGGGTCGCGATCTCGTCCGCCCCCCCGCCGGTTCGCGCGACCTCCGCTTCGATCGCCCGTTCGTCGATCTCGGCCGGATGGGTCGTAAAATCTATTCCGGTCTGCTCCAGCACGAGGCGGCGCCCCTTGCTCTTTGAGGCGAGCGCCAAGGGCATGGGATCGAGCCAGAAAGAATGAATCTTCGCGGCGGTCATGACGTTTTCCGCAAATGCTGAAGGAACGCACAGGGCGACGGAGGACCGGGCATAACGGGGATAGAATCGGCTCCGAAGCCTGCATGCTGTGAACAGCTGGACATATCGAGGCCTCCCGATCAACAGGAACATTCCTGTCGATAGATATCCGGGCTTTGGAGCGCGACGCGGTATTCACGCCCGCAACTGCGTTGTGCACCGTACGTACGCGGGCAAATATCTATAAGTTCGGCTTTTTCCGGGATATTCACAGGGCTGTCAAAAAACTCTCTACAGCCCAGTCGACGCTACTTAATATGTGGATGAAAGGTTGACGAAAATTAACCTTCGTCAACGGGGCGTTAATAAATCAAAAGAATCTCTTAAAGATTGAATTTTGTTTTTGTGCCGAATTGAGATAGCTCCTTTCTCGACAGCGTTTCGCTCTCTTCCAGAAACCGACCGGAGCAAGACATAATGGGTGACGAAAAGGCGCTCATCGCCGTTCTGCGTGGTGAAACGAGACCTGCGCCTCCGATCTGGCTCATGCGTCAAGCCGGCCGCTATCTGCCGGAATACCGCGCGCTTCGCGCGAAAGCCGGCAGTTTTCTTGAGACCTGCTACACGCCCTCGATCGCAGCGGAAATCACTTTGCAGCCGATCCGGCGCTTCGGCTTCGACGCCGCGATCCTGTTCAGCGACATTCTGGTCGTGCCCGATGCGCTGGGTCAGAAAGTCTCTTTCGAGTCGGGCAGCGGTCCGAAACTCGAGCCGATCGAGACGCCGGATCATTTGAACAGGCTCGCCGAAACATTCGATGTGGAGAGACTGTCGCCGGTGTTCGAGACGATCGACCGGGTCAAGAGCGCGCTGCCGGCCGATGTCGCCTTCATCGGCTTCTGCGGCGCGCCATGGACGGTCGCGAGCTATATGATCGCCGGACAGGGCACGCCGGATCAGGCTCCCGCGCGGCTCTTCGCCTATCGCCATCCAGACGCTTTTGCTCGGCTCATCGACAAGCTCGTCGACGCGTCCATCGCCTATCTGGCGAGGCAGATCGCGGCAGGCGTGGAGGTCGTGCAGCTCTTCGACACATGGGCGGGCGTCCTCCCGCCGTCAGAATTCGACAAATGGGTCGTCGCGCCCTTGCAGAAAATCGTCGCGGGGCTAAAGGAAAAAAGACGCGACGTCCCCGTCATCGCTTTCGTTCGCGGCGCCGGCGCGCATCTGCCCGATCTCGCTGCTCGGCTCGGCGCCGACGGGCTCGGCCTCGATACGTCGATCGACCCGAAATGGGCTGCCGATCGCGTTTCGAACAATGTGGCTCTGCAGGGCAATCTCGATCCGCTGGCGCTGCTCGCGGGGGGAGAATCGCTCGATCGGCAAATCGATTCGATTCTTCGCGTCTTCGAGGGACGGCCTCACATTTTCAATCTGGGCCATGGCATTCTGCCGGAGACGCCGCTCGAACATGTGTCGAGGCTGATCGAGCGTGTGCGCGTGGGAAGGCGTTGAGCTATGTATCTGTGGGTGAAGGCGCTGCATGTCATAGCGCTGATTTCCTGGATGGCGGGGCTGCTCTATCTGCCGCGATTGTTCGTCTATCATTCGCAGGTCGGACCGGGCGCGCAATCGGAACTCTTCAAGACGATGGAGCGGGGGCTGTCGCGCTACATCATGGCGCCTGCGATGATCGTGACCTGGCTCGCCGGGCTCACCTTGATCTTTCTCGGCGATTGGCGCGACGCGCATTGGCTGCACGCCAAGCTCGCGCTCGTCGCCGTTCTGACGGCGATCCATTTCTATTTCGGCTTCATCGTTCGTGCCTTCGCACGTGACGAGAATCGTCGGCCAGCCCGGTTCTTTCGCATTGTCAACGAGGTTCCGACCCTGTTGATGATCGGCATCGTCATATTGGTCGTGGTCAAACCGTTCTGAAATAGGACTCTCTCTCGATCTTTCATTCGAGCGTCACATCGAATTGTGTCGATGCGCTTGCGTTTGGAACAAAAACGGACTAAAGGCTGAAGCTCTCACCTCAGGCAGACTGTCGTCGATCGACAGCCGGATCTAAACCGGCGCTTCGGGACGCATGTTCCCGCTCTTTCTGCCATATCTCACCGCTCGTCTCGCTATCCAGCCTATTATCGTCGAGGATTGTCCCAAATGGGGGAAATCAAGCTTCAGGACCTGAAGTCAAAGTCAGCTGCCGAACTTCTCGCCTTCGCCGAGGAGCATGAGGTCGAGAACGCCTCGCTCATGCGACGGCAGGAGCTGCTGTTCGCTATTTTGAAACAATTCGCCGGGCGCGACGTCGAGATCGTCGGCGAAGGCGTCGTCGAGGTGCTGCAGGACGGGTTCGGCTTCCTGCGTTCGCCGGACGCCAATTATCTCGCCGGTCCCGATGACATCTATGTCTCGCCGTCGCAGATTCGTCGCTTCGGATTGCGCACCGGCGACACGGTCGAGGGCATGATCCGCAGCCCCAAGGAGGGCGAGCGCTATTTCGCGTTGCTGAAGGTCAATTCGATCAATTTCGAAGACCCTGAAAAGGTACGCCACAAGGTCCCCTTCGACAATCTGACGCCGCTCTATCCCGATGAACGGTTGCGACTCGAGATCGAGGATCCGACACGAAAGGATTTGTCGTCGCGCGTCATCGATCTCGTGTCTCCGATCGGCAAGGGCCAGCGTGCGCTGATCGTCGCGCCGCCGCGCACCGGCAAGACGATGCTGCTGCAGAATATCGCGCAATCGGTGACAGCCAATCACCCAGAATGCTATCTCATCGTTCTTCTCATCGACGAGCGGCCCGAGGAAGTGACGGACATGCAGCGCTCGGTGCGCGGCGAGGTCGTCTCTTCGACCTTCGACGAGCCGGCCGTGCGCCATGTGCAGGTCGCGGAAATGGTGATCGAGAAGGCGAAGCGCCTCGTCGAGCACAGCCGCGACGTGGTGATCCTGCTCGATTCGATCACCCGTCTCGGCCGCGCCTACAACACCGTCGTTCCGTCCTCCGGCAAGGTGCTGACCGGCGGCGTCGACGCCAATGCGCTGCAGCGGCCGAAGCGCTTCTTCGGCGCGGCCCGCAACATCGAAGAGGGCGGCTCGCTGACGATCATCGCCACGGCCCTGATCGATACGGGATCGCGCATGGACGAGGTGATTTTCGAGGAGTTCAAGGGCACGGGCAATTCGGAAATCATTCTCGACCGCAAGGTCTCCGACAAGCGCGTGTTTCCCGCGATCGACATCACGCGGTCCGGCACACGTAAGGAGGAACTGCTGGTCCCGGCCGATATTCTCAAGAAAATGTACGTGCTGCGGCGCATCCTCAATCCGATGGGAACGGTCGACTCGATCGAATTCCTGCTCGGCAAATTGCGTGAGACTCCGAAGGGCAATGCGAGCTTCTTCGAATCGATGAACACCTGATCTGGAATTCGGGAAGGTTGTTGTCGTAGACGCCCATAAGCGAAAGCTTATGGGCGTTTTCTATTGACGCCTCTTACTGAAGATGGGCAGTGACCCTCGTTGGAGGGCTTGCGCCGATGGAAAAGCCGGAAACGATCTTTGCTTTGGCGACGGGGATGGGGCGATCCGCTATCGCGGTGATTCGCCTGTCCGGCCCTTCGGCGAGCGTCGTGATCGAGGCAATTGCCGGGAGCGCGCCGGTGGCGCGAGAGGCGCGGCCTGTCTATTTCCATGATCCGGAGAGCCGCGAGGTCATCGATCGTGGGCTTTTGCTGTGGTTTCCGGGGCCCAACAGCGTGACGGGCGAGGACTATGCCGAATTCCAAATTCATGGCGGGCGCGCCGTCGTCGATCAGTTCTCGAGAGTGCTGAGCCGTTTCTCCGGCCTGCGTGTAGCGGAGCCTGGAGAATTCGCGCGTCGCGGTCTCGCCAATGGCAAGATGGATTTGTCTCAGGTCGAGGGTCTTGCCGATCTGATCGACGCCGAAACGGAGTTTCAGCGGCGTCAGGCGATGCGCACGCTGGGTGGGGCGTTGCGGCGTCGGGTCGAGGGCTGGCGGAGCGCTATCGTCCAGGCGCTGGCGTTGGTCGAGGCCGAACTCGATTTCTCGGACGAAGGCGATGTCGAATTCGAGCCCCAGGCGGCGCTTGGACATATTTTGCGGCCAATGCTCGCCGAAATGCAGGAGCTTCGGCGCCAGGCGCCGTCGGCCGAGCGCTTGCGTGACGGCTTCGTCGTGCTCATCCTCGGCCCGCCGAATTCTGGCAAGTCGACATTGCTGAATATGCTGGCGAAGCGCGATGTGGCGATCGTTTCGGCGATTCCCGGAACGACGCGCGACATGATCGAGGTTCATCTCGACCTTCATGGCATGCCCGTGACGCTGGTCGACACGGCGGGCCTGCGCGAGGCGGCCGACGAGATCGAACGTTTGGGTGTGGCGCGGAGCTTGGCGCGAGCCGAGCAGGCCGATCTGATCCTCTGGTTGTCGGAAGGCGGACGAATAGCTCCGCCAGACGAGCATTTCGGAGCGGCTGGGAACGCGCTCGATCTTCTCTACGTCTCGACGAAGGCCGATATTTTTTCGGCGGCGCCCGGTCATCTTGCAATTTCCGCGCAGACGGGGCTTGGATTGGATAGTCTGTTCGACGAAATTCTGGAACGGGCGAAGGCGCGACTCGGCGACGGATCCACTGCGCTGTTGACGCGGCAGCGGCATCGCGAACTGGTGGAAAAGGCCGAGAGCTGTGTAGCTTCGGCTCTTCTCGTCGATAAACCTCTGGAGTTCGCCGCCGACGATCTGCGAGCTGCGGGACGGGCGCTGGGGCGTATCGTCGGGGCAGTCGACGTCGAACAGATATTGGATGCGATCTTTGCTCAATTCTGCATCGGGAAATAGTCGTGTTTCACGTGAAACAAGAGGGCCATCGCCGATGAACCCTTCGGCCTATGATGTGATCGTGATCGGCGGCGGCCACGCCGGCTGTGAGGCGGCCGCCGCCGCGGCGCGCCTCGGAGCCGCGACGGCGCTCGTCACACATTCGCGTCGGACGATCGGCGCAATGTCTTGCAATCCGGCCATCGGCGGCTTGGGGAAGGGCCAACTCGTCCGGGAAATCGACGCGCTGGACGGGCTGATGGGCCGGGTCGCCGATGCGGCCGGCATACAATTTCGGCTGCTGAATCGCTCCAAAGGGCCGGCCGTGCGCGGTCCTCGCGCGCAGGCGGATCGAAAGCTCTATCGTCGCGCGATGTCCGACGCGATCGCGGCGACGCCGGGCCTCCGCGTCGTGGAAGGTTCCGTCGAGGAATTGCTTTTGGAAGGGTCTCGAATCGTCGGCCTTCAGATCGATGGAGAAGAGATCTTTGCCCGCGCCGTCGTGCTCGCGACCGGAACGTTCTTGAACGGAATGATCCATATCGGCGCGCGACAGATTCCGGCCGGGCGAATGGGCGAACAGCCCTCGGTCGGCCTGGGTGAGAATTTGCGCCGTATCGGCTTTGCGACGAGCCGTCTGAAGACGGGCACGCCGCCGCGCCTCGATGGGCGGACAATCTCCTGGGACCGGTTGGAAAAACAATTGGGCGACGAGACGCCGGAGCCATTCTCCTATCTGACGACGAAAATTTCCAATCCGCAGATCGCCTGCCATATCACTCGCACGACTGCCGAGGCGCATAGCGTCATTCTCGACAATCTCGCCTCGTCGCCGATGCGCAGCGGCGCCATTTCTGGCCCGGGTCCACGCTATTGTCCGTCGATCGAGGACAAAGTGACTCGCTTCGGCGATCGTGACGCTCATCAGATTTTTCTCGAGCCGGAAGGGCTCGACGACGATTCGATCTATCCGAATGGAATCTCGACCTCCCTACCGGAGGAGGTTCAGCGACTCTTCATCGGTCGCATACCGGGGCTGGAGAACGCTACTATCCTCCGGCCCGGCTATGCGATCGAATATGACTTCGTCGATCCGCGCGAGCTCGACGCCAGCCTGCAGACGAAGCGGATCGAGGGCCTTTTCTTCGCCGGTCAGATCAACGGCACCACTGGCTATGAGGAGGCAGCCGCGCAAGGAATTGTCGCCGGGCTGAACGCCGCCGCTCATGCGGCCGAGAGGTCTCCCGTCATTTTCGACCGAGCGGAAGCCTATCTCGGTGTGATGATCGACGATCTGGTCACGCGCGGCGTCAGCGAGCCCTACCGCATGTTCACCTCTCGCGCCGAATATCGCTTGTCCTTGCGTTCCGACAACGCCGATGAGCGGTTGACCTCGAAGGGTCTGAAAATCGGCTGCGTCGGACTGGAAAGAGCGCGAGTCTATGGCGATCGGATGGAAAGGCTCGACTCCGCGCGAGTCGTGTTGAACGGCCTGTCGCTGACTTCAGCGGCGGCGGCGCGCGAGGGTTTGCCGGTCAATCAGGATGGTCAGCGTCGCAGCGCTTATGTGCTCTTGTCCTTTCCCGGCGTCGACCTCCGGCGCTTGGCCGGGATTTGGCCGGAGCTGCGATCGATCGACGCCGAGACGGCGGCGCGTGTCGAGACCGACGCCCGCTATGCGGTCTATTTGCAGCGCCAGCACGCCGACATAGAGGCCTATCGGCGCGACGAGCAACTGGCTTTGCCCGTTTCCCTCGATTATGGCCAGATCGGCGGACTTTCGGCCGAATTGCAGTCGAAGCTGAGTTTCCTGCGTCCGCGCACGCTCGGCCAAGCGCAGAGGATCGAAGGCATCACGCCGGCGGCGCTCACACTTCTGGCGGCGAGAGCGCGGCGCGGGTGAGCAGGAGCAGAGGCTTGAGTGATTCGCGATTGCGGTCGTCTGCGTTCGGCGGCGATCGCGATCATGCGCTCGAAATTGCGCCGACGCTGCGCCCGTTCGTCGAAGAGCTCGAGCTCTACGAAGGGCTGCTGCGTAAATGGCAGAAATCGACAAATCTCGTCGCCGCCGGAACGCTTTCACACATCTGGTCACGGCATTTCGCCGATTCCGCTCAGGTTCTGGAGGCTTTTCCGACAATAACGACTTGGGCCGATCTGGGGTCGGGAGCGGGCTTTCCGGGCATGGTGATGGCGATTTGTCTAAAGCCTCACCCTGGGGCGGCGGTGCATCTGATCGAGAGCGACCAGCGAAAGGCGGCCTTTCTGCGGGCTGTTTCACGTGAAACAGGAGCGCCGGCGCATATTCATCTCGGTCGAATCGAAACCGAGCTGCCCCGCCTTCGAGGTCGTGTCGGCGGCATTACCGCTCGCGCTCTCGCTCCCCTGCCTCGGTTGATCGAGTGGTCGCAGGAACATCTGTTGAAAAATGCCGTCGCCGTGTTTTTGAAGGGCGAAGATTGGTCCAGCGAATTGACCGCCTCGAACGCCGCAGCTAGTTTCGACGTCACAACGATCGAAAGCCGAACCAATCCATCCGGTCGCATTATCGCCATAGCTCGTGATTTCGGAGCCCGACGTGACTGACATTTCCCGGCCACGCATATTGGTATTGGCGAATCAGAAAGGCGGCGTCGGCAAGACGACGACGGCCATCAATCTTGGAACTGCGCTCGCCGCCGTCGGCGAGACGGTGCTCGTCATCGACCTCGATCCTCAAGGCAATGCGTCGACGGGCCTCGGCGTCGACCGGAAAAGCCGCAAGATTTCGACTTATGACGTTTTGCTGGGCGAGAGCAGCCTGAGCGACGCTATTACCGCGACGGCGGTCCCGCGTCTGTTCATCGCGCCGTCGACTCTGGACCTGCTGGGCGTGGAGCTGCAGATCGCCGGCGACAAGGACCGCGCCTATCGTCTGAAACGCGCCGTCGCCGAACTGGCGATCGCCGATCGGCATGAGCAGGGTCAGCATTTCACTTATGTTCTCATCGACTGCCCGCCGTCGCTCAATCTGCTGACCATCAATGCGCTGGCCAGCGCCGACTCGGTAGTGGTTCCTCTGCAATGTGAGTTTTTCGCCCTCGAGGGCCTGTCGCAACTTCTGTCGACCGTGGAACAGGTGAAGCGGACGTTGAATGCGCGGCTGTCGATCCACGGCATCGTTCTGACCATGTTCGATCCGCGAAACAATCTGGCGACGCAGGTCGTCGCCGATGTGCGGCGCTTCATGGGCGACAAGGTCTATGAGACGGTCATTCCACGCAATGTGCGCGTGTCGGAAGCGCCGTCCTATGGCAAGCCGGTTCTGCTTTATGATCTCAAATGCAGCGGCAGTCAGGCCTATCTGAAGCTCGCTTCCGAGGTCATCCAACGTGAGAAGCAATTGCGGGCGGCATAGCGCCTTTCCGCTCGCATTGTCGTTCGAGGATGGGGAAATTTTCTGACATGGCCGAAGAAGCGCGCACGCGGTTGGGCCGGGGCCTGGCCGCTCTGATCGGAGAGGCGGGCGAAGAGACGCCGGCCATCGAGCGGGCGCGCGGTCAGCGTAGGATTCCGATCGAATTCCTGAGACCCAATCCGCGYAACCCCCGTATCGCTTTCCAGGAGGAGGATCTCGCGGACCTCGCCGCYTCGATTCGCGAGAAGGGCATTCTCCAGCCCATTATAGTCCGCACGCTGCCGGGCGTCGCCGACGCTTATGAGATCATCGCCGGAGAGCGCCGCTGGCGCGCCGCGCAGCTCGCCCATYTGTCCGACGTTCCGATCATYATCCACGAGGCGGATGATCGCGAATCGCTCGAACTCGCCATCATMGAGAACGTCCAACGCGCCGACCTCAACGCGTTGGAAGAAGCAAAAGGTTATGAGCGGCTGAGCAAGGAGTTCGGCTATTCGCAGAGCGATCTGGCGAAAATCATCGGCAAGAGCCGCTCGCATGTCGCCAATACGCTGCGCCTGTTGAATCTGCCCGAGACGAGCCGGCGTCTGGTGAGCGAAGGCGCGATATCCGCCGGTCATGCCCGCGCTCTATTGGCCATCAAGGACCCGGACTCCCTCGCTCGGCGGGTTGTCGACGAGGGCCTGACCGTCCGCGATGTCGAGCATCTCGCCCAGCTCGAGGCCGGCGGCGGCGCGGCGACTGCCGCAAAACCCAGAAAGCCGCGCGTCGAAAAGGACGCCGATACGGTCGCGATCGAAAGAATGTTGTCCGACGCGCTGGGGCTGAATGTCGTCATCCAGCATCATGGCGAAAGCGGGGAGCTTCGCATCCGCTATGCGACGCTCGAGCAATTGGACGCTTTATGCCGCCGTCTGACAGAGTGACGACCCGTGACGATGCGTCGGCTGTCGAGAAAGCGAGCCTGAAGAGCCTAGAGCGTCAAAACAAGAAGCTAAAGTCTTTCCCTGTTTCATTGAAACACGGAAAGACTCTAGTCTGAAAATCCGTTCAACCATCTGTTCGCAAGGGCATCATTCCCGACGTTCGCGAAGCGAGCGATCGGGAATCCAAGGCGCAAAAAAACCGGCCCTTTCAAAGGGCCGGTTTCATTATCTATCGTCTTGCGATCAGAACTTGGCGAGGACAGGGGGCACCCAGCCGCCGCCGAAGCGGAAGGTCACGCCGGCGCTGACGACCCACGGATCGATATTGACCTTGCCATTGACCGGAACGACGAGCCCGCCGCCGGCCGGCGAAAAGATCGTGCCGTGAACATTCGGCTCCATCAGGATGCGCTTCAGGTCGACGTTGATGCCCCAGGTCTCGTTGAACATATAGTCGAAACCGACCTGGCCGACGACGCCCCAGGACGGCGTGATGCTCAGCGAATTGAAGGTCGCCGGAATGCCGCCCGCGGCCGGGATGAACCACAGATTGCCGCCCGATTCGGAGAAATAGGCGCTGAAGTTCACGCCGACGCCGATGTATGGCTGGAAGGCGCCGAAGTTGGTGAAGTGATATTGCAGAATGAGCGACGGCGGGAACACCCAAGTCCGCGCGACGCTCGAACCGAACAGCGTGCCGGCGCCCTGCACATGGTGGTGCGAAATGCAGCAGATCGCCTCGATCGCGATGTTCTTCGTCAGATAGTAGCTGACGTCGAGCTCGGGAATGACCGACCAAGAAACGCTCGTCGAAGCGCCGGGCACGATGCCGCCCGCGCCGGCGCTGAGGCCGACCGTCGGCAATACGAGGCCCAAAGTGTCGTAAATTGTCGCGCCGCCGCTATCGGGAACGATCGCCGTCGCGCGGATGCGGACCTGGAACGGCTGATAGGTGTCGACGAAAGCCGGCGGCGGCGGCGGCGCCTTCACGGACGGCAAATCCGCCGCCTGGGCCGTGGCGCCCGCTGCGCCCAGAATAAATGCGGCGAAAGCGCCACGTAGTCTTGTCCTCATCTGAATCCCCCGTAACAATTGTGCGTCGGCCGCCGAATAGTCGAGCGCTCCGAGTCGAAGCACAAATTGCTCCGTTTTTCTCCAGGAGGACTTGATCTAGGTCAAAAATCCGGGGTCTCATAATTCTTTCTCGGCGCGTGTGTCACTTTGGCAACAGCCAGAGATGGTTGCCAACAGCGGACCGCCGCAGTAATCGAGAGGCCATCGGCCGGATTCCTCGGGCTTTTCAATGTCGGGCCGGAACCCGCTCCGAAGACGCCGCCCGACGCGAGGCCCCTTCAGTCGAGGTACGACAATTTGACCGACAACGAGCCAGCATCCGCCGGCGCTGCGCGCATGGCGAAGACTCAGGACCGGCCGCGGGCCGCCGAGCCCGAGGTCACGGTCGAACTGGCCGCCGCACACGGGCTGAAGCCGGAGGAATACGACCGCATTCTGGCGTTGATCGGCCGCGTTCCGACCTTCACGGAGCTCGGCGTGTTCTCCGCCATGTGGAACGAACATTGTTCCTATAAGTCCTCGCGAGTCCATTTGCGGAAATTGCCGACCAAGGCGCCCTGGGTCATCAGGGGACCGGGCGAGAACGCCGGCGTCATCGACATCGGCGACGGCGAGGCTTGCGTCTTCAAGATGGAGAGCCACAACCACCCGTCCTTCATCGAGCCCTATCAGGGCGCGGCGACGGGCGTCGGCGGCATATTGCGCGACGTCTTCACCATGGGCGCGCGGCCGATCGCCTGCCTGAATCTGCTGCGCTTCGGCCAGCCCTCGCATCCGAAGACGCGTCATCTCGTCGCCGGCGTCGTCGCCGGCGTCGGCGGCTACGGCAATTCCTTCGGCGTGCCGACGGTCGGCGGCTCCACCGAATTCGACGCCTCCTACGACGGCAATATTCTCGTCAACGCCATGGCGGTCGGCATCGCGCGCAGCGATTCGATCTTCTATTCGGCGGCCGCCGGCGTCGGCAAGCCGATCGTCTATCTCGGCTCCAAGACCGGGCGCGACGGCATCCACGGCGCGACGATGGCGTCCGCTTCCTTCGAAGCCGACGCGGAGGAAAAAAGGCCGACCGTGCAGGTCGGCGATCCGTTCTCGGAGAAGCTGCTGCTCGAAGCCTGTCTCGAACTGATGGCGTCGGGCGCCGTCATCGCCATCCAGGACATGGGCGCGGCCGGGCTCACCTCGTCGGCGGTCGAGATGGGGGCGAAGGGCAATCTCGGGATCGAACTCGATCTCGACGCCGTGCCGTGCCGCGAGGCCGGCATGACGGCCTATGAGATGATGCTGTCGGAGAGCCAGGAGCGGATGCTCATGGTTCTGCTGCCGGAAAAGGAGAAAGAAGCCGAGGCCATTTTCCGCAAATGGGGCCTCGACTTCGCCATCGTCGGCAGGACGACCGACAATCTGCGCTTCGTCGTCAAGCATCGCGGAGAGGTGAAGGCCGATCTGCCGATCAAGGAGCTCGGCGACGAGGCGCCCGTCTATGATCGGCCGCATGTTCCGACGCCGCCGCAGGCGGTCGTGGAGGCCGCGGCCGTTGCGCCCTCGCTTTCCGATCGCGAGGCCCTGCTCGCCCTGCTCGCCACGCCGGATCTGTGCTCCAAGCGCTGGGTGTGGGAGCAATACGACCATCTGATCCTCGGCAATACGGTGCGCGCGCCCGGCGGCGACGCGGCCGTCGTGCGCGTCGGCGAGGGTCCGAAGGGCCTCGTGCTGACGACGGACGTCACCGCGCGCTATTGCGCGGCCGACCCCGAAGAGGGCGGCAAGCAGGCCGTGGCGGAAGCGTGGCGCAATATCAGCGTCAGGGGCGGGCGGCCGCTGGCGCTGACCGACAATCTCAATTTCGGCAATCCCGAGCGGCCGGAGATCATGGGCCAGTTCGTCGGCTGCCTGCAGGGCATAGGCGAAGCGGCGGGCTTTCTCGATTTCCCGATCGTCTCGGGCAATGTGTCGCTCTACAACGAGACGCAGGGCAGCGGCATTCTTCCGACGCCGGCGATCGGCGGCGTCGGCGTCATCGAGGACGTCGCCCTCGCCTCGACGATCGCTCTTCCCGGCGGCGGCCGAACTCTTCTGCTCGTCGGCGAAACCAAGGGCTGGCTCGGCCAGTCGGCCTATCTGCGCGATCTCGCGGGGCGGCGCGACGGCGCGCCGCCTCCCGTCGACCTCGAGGCCGAGAAGCGCAACGGCGATTTCGTCCGACGCCTCGTACTCGAACGGCGCATTCTGGCGGCGCATGATGTTTCCGATGGTGGGCTGGCGGTGGCGCTGGCGGAGATGGCGATCGCCGGCGGCGTCGGCGCCTCGATCGAGCGCYTGCCGGAAGGCGTGAGCCATGCYGTGCTGTTCGGCGAGGATCAGGGGCGCTACCTCGTCGCGGCGGAGCGCGAGGACGCCTCACGYATCGAGGAGGARGCGTCTGCGCTCGGCGTCGCGATTCTGGCGTTGGGCGTCACAGGCGGAGACGCATTGCATTTGCCCGGCGAGGCGCCGATATTGCTTGACGATTTGCAAAATGCGCATGAGACGCCCCTCCCCGCCTATATGGCCGGCGACGACGGCGTTTTTGCTCATAGCTAGGAGGTCGAAGCGCAGATGGCGATGGAAGCAAGCGAGATCGAACGCCTCATCAAGACGGCTATTCCGGACGCCGTCATCGAGCTCACGGCGCTCGTCGACGACGGCGACCACTGGGCCGCGACCGTCAAGTCGGAAGCCTTTCGCGGCAAGAGCCGCGTGCAGCAGCATCAGATGGTCAACGCCGCATTCGGCGACCGTCTGGGGGGAGAACTGCACGCTCTGGCGCTGACGACGAGCGCATTATAGACTAACTCGACATTCGGCGAGGCTTCGCCGAAGTCCGAAAGCAACGGAACCTTGAATTCCGCTTGAAAGGAAAAACCATGGCCACGGACATCAACACCACGATCAAGAACGAGATCGACAGCGCCGACGTCGTGCTTTTCATGAAAGGCACGCCCCAGGCGCCGCAATGCGGCTTCTCGCTGCAGGTCGTGCAGATTCTCAGCCATCTCGAAGTGCCCTTCAAGAGCATCAATGTTCTGGCCGACGGAGCGATTCGCGAGGGCATCAAGCAATATTCGAGCTGGCCGACCATTCCTCAGCTCTACGTCAAGGGCGAGTTCCTCGGCGGCTGCGACATCACGCGCGAAATGTTCCAGTCCGGCGAATTGGCCGCTCTGCTCGACAAAGAAGGCGTCCCGCACAAGCAGGCGGCGAAGGCCTGATCTCGACACGGCCGACATTGCGAGGAGTGAGACGACGAAGCAATCCAGGGGCCGCCGAGGGCTCTGGAGTGCTTCGCCTTCGGCTCGCAATGACGGCGGTTTCGGTCTCTTGGAGAGATCACACGGCGTGGTTCACCCGCCGATCCGCACGCCTTTCGCCTGCGCGAGCGCGATCGCCAGCAGCCCGACATGCTGAGCGTTGATCATCTTTCCCGCGAGAGCCAGATCGAGCGCTTCGCGCCAGGGCACGAGCTCGACTGTGAGGTCCTCTGTCGAATCGAGGCTCAATGGCCGCACGAATCGCGCCTGTTCGGCGAGGAGCACGTGAACGCCATTCGCATGCGAGGCGGGGTTCGGCGACAGGCGCGTCAAATGTCGCATTGATTGCGCGACATGTCCGGTTTCTTCCAGCAATTCGCGCGCGCCGGCGACGAGCGGGTCGCTCTCTTCCGCATCCATCATCCCGCCGGGCAGCTCGAGCGAGACGACGCCGGCGCCATGGCGATATTGCCGCACGAGCAGCAGGCGGTCGTCTTCGTCGAGCGCGACGACATGGACCCAGTCGGGATATTCCA
>PQAN01000034.1 GCA_003105285.1 Methylocystaceae bacterium | reverse complement strand
CCGGCGCTGTCCAATATGCGGAACCCATGCGGCAGCGGCTTGTGCGTGCGCTGGACGATGACATTGGCGAAGAGCGACTTCGCGTGGACGATGGCCTTATGGACGTCGGTCAGATCGGTCTTCATCCGGTCGATGACCTCGGCCGGCCCGCCTTCATGAGACATGCCGACGAATTCGATTTGCAGCATGGGACTCTCCCGATCGCCTCCAGCCGATGAGCCGCGCCGATCGGCTGTAATGGGAGTTTGGGCGCGGGAGGGTCGACGTCAAGCGCGGCACGCCCCTCGCCCTCATCTCAGCTCGACCGTCTCGCCGAACAGCCGCCGATATTCGCCGAGCGCATAGCGGTCGGTCATGCCGGCGATATAGTCCGCGACGAGCAGCGCCCGCGCCTCGTTCCGTCGCGCCGAGGCGAGGGACGCCCATTCGGGCGGCATCAGCGCCGGATCGCCGAGAAACACGGGGAACAGCCGCGAGATGACATGAGCGGCGCGGTCCCAGACGCCGACGACCTTCGCGTGCCGGTACATTTTGGGAAAGAGAAAGGCCTTGATGCCGCGATCGGCCTCGGCCATGGCGGGCGAGAAGCCGACGACGGGCGCGCCCGCGCGGCGAATGTCGTCGGCGCTCTTCGGCGCGGCCATGGCGAGACGCGCGCGCGCCTCGGCGATGACGTCCTCGACGAAGCGGGTGATGACACGCCGCCCCAATTCGTGAATGACGCGGGACCGGTCCAGCGGCCCGTAGAGTTCGCGGATTTCCTCGAGCAGCGCGCCGATGAACGGAACGCTCGCAATGTCGTCGAGCTCGAACAGGCCGGCTCGCAGGCCGTCGTCGATGTCATGGGCGTCATAGGCGATATCGTCGGCGATCGCCGCCGCCTGCGCCTCGGCGCCGGCGTGGGTCGAAAGATGCAGGGGAAAGGCCGCGTCGAATTCGGCCACATAGGGAGAAAGCGGCCGTCTCGCCTTCGGCCCTGTGAGCGGTCCATTGTGCTTGGCGATGCCCTCGAGCGTCTCATAGGTGAGGTCCAAGCCGTCGTAGCGGGCGTAGCGGCGCTCCAGCAGCGTGACGACGCGCAGCGCCTGCGCATTATGGTCGAAACCTCCGAAATCCGTCATGCACGCCTTGAGCGCCCGCTCGCCGGCATGGCCGAAAGGGGTGTGGCCGAGGTCATGGGCGAGCGCCACCGCCTCCGCCAGATCCTCGTCGAGCGCCAGAGCCCGCGCCAGAGCCCGGGCGATCTGCCCGACCTCGATCGTATGGGTCAGCCGCGTGCGGAAATGGTCGCCGTCGAGCGGAACGAACACTTGCGTCTTATGGGCGAGGCGGCGAAAGGCGGTCGAATGAATGATACGGTCGCGGTCGCGCTGGAACTGCGTCCGCGTCGCCGAGGCCGGCTCGGGAAAAAGGCGCCCGCGCGAAACGGCCGGATCGCAGGCATAGGCGGCGCGGCGGAAGGGCTGATCGGGAATGGCCAATCTTCGGCTCCTGTCATTGCAAGGTCACGCGCTCGGCCATATGTTGCCCCGAGAAATATCTCGGGCTCGCCGAATCAGGCAAGGCGCTTCAAAAAACGGCGGCGCAAGTGAAAGGCAGTTGCGACATGAGCGGCGCGGACGTCGTCACCAATGTGGAACTCAGCGAGCGCGCCGCGAAGAGAATCGTTTCCATTCTCGCCTCCGAAGCGCCGGGCTCGGTCCTGCGCGTCGGCGTCGACGGCGGCGGCTGCTCCGGCTTCCAATACACCTATGCCGTCGAAGCCGCCGCCAAGGAAGACGATCTTGTCATCGAGCGGGACGGCGCCAGGCTGGTCGTCGATCCCGTATCGGTCGGCTATCTGGCCGGCGCGCGAATCGATTTCGTCGACGATCTGATGGGGCAGTCGTTCCGCATCGAGAACCCCAACGCCTCGTCCTCCTGCGGTTGCGGCGCGAGCTTCTCGATCTGACATTCGGCCCGTCTCTCGCGGAGTTCTTGCTTGGAATCGCTCTTTATCGGCCACTCCTATATCGATGTGACGATGCGCACCGAGGTCATGCCGCAGGGCGACGAAAAGGAGGTGGCGGAGGATTACGCGATTTCCTTCGGCGGCAATGCGGTGACGGCGGCCTTCGCCTGCTCCAAGCTCGGCGCAAAAGGCGTCAATCTGATAACGTCGCTCGCGCCGGACTGGCTCGGCCATATGTTCATGGATATGGCGGCGACCTACAGCATCAGGGTGCATCCGCGCCGGGTGCATCGCTCATCGCTGTCGTTCGTTTTGCCCAATGACGGCAAGCGGGCGATCCTGCGCGCCCGCGACGACAATTTCCTCGAGGATTTTCCACGCCTCGACCTCCACGGGCTGCGCGTGCTGCACGGCGACGGCCATCTCCCCGACGCCGCGATGCACTACGCCCGCGCCTGCCGCGAGCGCGGCATACTCACCTCGCTCGACGGCGGCGCGCTGCGGCCCCGTATTTTGGAGGTCCTGAATTTCATCGACGTCGCCGTCGTCGCCGAAAAACTCTGCGAGCAATTGTCGCTCTCCGAAGAAGACATGCTCTCCTATCTCAAGAGCAAGGGATGCCGCATCGGCGGCGTCACCAATGGCGAAAAGGGCCTGCTCTGGTACGACGAGAGCGGCGAAGTCCAGCGCCTCGCCGCCCTGCCCGTGCCGCATGACAAAGTCGTCGATACATCCGGCGCGGGCGACGTGTTTCACGGGGCCTACCTCGCCTCTTATCTCGAGCGGCCCGAGGCGCCCTGGGCGGAGCATTTCCGATTCGCCCGGGCGGCGTCCGGCTTCAAGGTCCAGCATCTGGGCAATGAGGCCGGCTTGCCGACGAGGAACGACATAACGGCCACTCTCGCGGCATTTCCGCCGGCGGATTGACGTTTTCCACCGCCAGCGGCTCGATTTCGCAGAAGCGTCGCAAAGGGCTTGGCAAAACCTCTTCGAGCTTGCTATATGCCCGCCACCGTTCCCCGATAGCTCAGCCGGTAGAGCAAGCGACTGTTAATCGCTGGGTCGCAGGTTCGAGTCCTGCTCGGGGAGCCATTCTTCGCGCATAAGCATATGATTTATTTTGTATTTTTATGCCTATCGAGCGTCCCGCATAGCTTCGTTCATAACGATTGCGCAGCCTCGCCGCGCGCTTTCGGCGCCCCCTGATAACGATTCGGATGGCGCAGTTCGGCGCTGGAATGCAAAAACGCCCCGCCAGTTCATCCGTGGTCGGGGCGTTTCGTGCGTCGGGTCCGAGAATAGCCCGAGCTTGCCGCTAGAATAGGCGTATCTGCCGCGTGATGCAATCGCAGGCAAACATCACTCCGCCGCCATCCGCGCTTGGCGTCGATCGGCGGGCTCTTGCCCTTCGTCGCCCGGCAGTGCGCCGTTCAGGCGCCCGCTAACACCTTCCGGTCCAACTCGGAGCGCTCGGCTTGGGTGAGGCGACGTGGCGCGGCTATGGGCTCGCCTGTGCCGGGCTCGAAGAAGGGGTTATTCTTGTAGTCGCCGCTCAATCGCGCTGACATGATCCGAAAGGCCATCCGCCAAAGCATTGCCGGTATGCTGACCAGTTCGACATGTGACAAATCTCCGCGACCGAACTTGGTCCAGACGTGGCCAGAGGAGGGACCCAGAGATCGGTCCCTCTGCTGCGCCGTAGCAGCGCAGAGCGGTAAGGAAACAAATGAGAGCTTTGACGTGTCATAGGTGTTAGCCACCGGCGTCCCGCAACCCGGGCAGTACCAGCGAAGCAACCGGCGCGGAGTGAGATGCACGCAAGCCAGCTTATCGAGCCCCGATGTGAATCGCAGCCGCGACGCGGGAAGTTGGTAGGCGTCGACGCCACCCTGTGGATCGAGGATATCGGCAGCTCGCCCCACAAAATGAGCGAAGGCCTGGCAGTCGTTGCAGTGACAGATGTAGCGGATACCTGACCGGGGAACCGTCTCGACGAGCGACCAGGAGATATCGCCACATGTGCAAGTTAGGCTGAGTCCGGCCATGCACGCACCCTTCAGCTAGGTCCGATGGGAACATAGCACACCCTCTCCCGAAACCCCCTGTGTTGCCGACCTCGTCTTCCACCACCCGCGAAAATTAGGCCTCCGCTCGTCCCGGAACGTCCACAATGTATGTGCGGGACAGAGCCGCTCTGGCCGGGCTCGACATCGGCGTGAAGGCGCTCGGCGTCACGCCGCAGCAGGCCGCTTCTCTCTTCCGCATCGAACGCTATTGCAGAAAGGCGCTCGACGAGAGACGCCGAAGTCGGTCACGAACCGACCTCCGATCGGATCGCGGCGATATCGACGTTCCATGTCCGCGCGCCCTCGAATGCCGCGTCGTAGACAGCGCGGCCGATCGCTTCTCCGATATCGGTGTGGAGTCCGACGCAATATTCCACGCCATCGCCTTGCGGAGCCGCGATGACGATGCGATCGGTCCCCGTCCCGTGACGGAAGTTTCCGATCTCGCAGCGACCGCTTCCAATATCGCGACGCAAGCGCGGAGTCGCGGCGCTGCAAGACATCCAGCTCGATCGCGTGCGGCGCGTTGCCGACCACCTATTCGGCAAAGCGTCGCTTTTACGCATCACATACGAGAGGCCTCCACCAGAGCGAGTCATCATCTAGTTCCATGCCCGCCAGCCCTCACGCTACACCGGAACCGAAATAGCTATTCATAAGCGACGGCTATTCGAGTCATAATGAGAATCGCGATTGCGACAGCTTTGCTTCGATACAATAAGTGCCTGTCTCTCACGCGGGCCGATAATGATAGATCGTCGACATTTCAACTGCGCGCTCGCCGCCGCGCCGATTCTTGCTCTGCCCGATCTCGCGCGAGCGGAACCGTCGACGATCCGCTTGGGAACTATGCGGCTGAGTAGCGCCGCAACCTTTTTCGTCGCGACGGACAAAGGTTTCTTCGAGGACGAAAGCCTACAGGTTCAAATCGAATTTTTCGACGCCGCCGCGCAATTGCCGGTGGCCGCGGTCGCAACGTCGATCGATGTCGGCATGACCGCTTTTACCGCGGCCTTTTTCAACCTCGCAGGAAAAGGCGGATTGAAACTCGTCTGTGGCGACGGCCGACCGCATCCGGCTTTTCCCAATAATCAGCTCGTGGCCAGTCGAAGCGGCCATGGCTCGGGCCTCCGCGCCTTTGCGGATATTCGCGGACGGCGCCTCGGCATAACGACGGTGGGTTCGTCTTTCCATTATCAGCTCGGCGCCATCGCGACGAAATTCGGCTTTCCTCTCTCGCAGGTCGAGCTCGTCCCGCTCCAGACCTTGCAGAACCTCGGCTCCTCCGTAGCCGCGGGAAGACTGGACGGCGCCGTTCTGCCTTCGACGGTCGCGGACCCTCTGGTCCGATCCGGCGTGGGCGTGTTCGTCGGCAATTTGGCCGACGTCGACACGACGCAGGGAAGCGGCGTGTTCACGCGGCCGGACTTCATTTCCGCCAATCGTCCGGCCATGGAGCGCTTCTTGCGCGCGCACCGTCGCGCGATGACGTTCTGCCATGAGGCGGTCAATCGGCTCGACGAGAAGGGACAGCCGATCGAAGGCGAAGAGCGGGACGAACTCCTCGACATCGTCGCGCGGCGCACCGGTCAGACCAGACAGCAAGTCAGCGCGAGTTTCAGCTTTTACGATCCAGACGCCCGGTTGAACGTCGGGGACGTCCGCAAGGTGCTGCGATTTTGGCAGGATCAGGGGCTCGTCAAGCGTGAGCTCGCCGCCGAAGACGTCATCGACGCGTCCTTCGCGTCCTGACACTGGCCTTTCGAAGCGTTCAGGCGGGGAATGAATGGAACTGCAGCTTCACGAGATCGGACACGACTTCGGGCCGCTGACCGTCCTCGACGGCGTGTCGTTCAGGGTCGGCGCGTCCGAAATCGTCTCCGTGATCGGCCCTTCGGGCTGCGGAAAATCCACTCTGCTGGCGATCGCGGGCGGCATCGTCGCGCCCAGCCGCGGGGCGGCGTTCACGCTCGGCGCCGCGCCGGCCGACAGCCTCAATCCCTTCACCTTCGTCTTCCAGGACGCCGCACTGCTCCCGTGGCGAAGCGTGGCCGGCAATGTCTCGCTGGCGTTGGAGGACCGCGTCCGATCGAAGAGCGCGCGCGCGAAGATCATCGACGAAGCGCTGGAACTGACCGGGTTGAGCGCCTTTGCGCAGGCCTATCCGAAGCAATTGTCCGGCGGCATGAGACAGCGGGTCGGCATAGCGCGCGCGCTCGCTGCGCGACCGGCCTTCCTGCTCATGGACGAGCCCCTGTCCGCGGTCGACGCTCAGACGCGCGAGCTGCTCATGGAGGAATTCCTCGCGCTGTGGCTGCGTGACCGGATTTCGATCCTCTACGTCACGCATAATCTGGACGAGGCGGTGCGGCTGTCGGACCGGATCGTCGTCCTTTCGCGGCGACCCGGCCGCGTTCGCGATATCATCGAAGTCATGATCCCGCAAGCCGAGCGCGGCCGCGCCAGCGCCGCGCGAGAGCTGGCGACGCTGCAGGACCGGCTATGGAACCTTCTGCGATCCGAAGCGCGCAACGCCGATCGGGAGCTTCTCGCCCTGGAAGGAGCCGATGCCTGAAGCGCCGCTCTCATCCGCCATTGCGGCTGCGACAGCCGTGCGATTTCGGGGTGGCGGGTTCGAAATCACGCCCAAGCGATGGCTCGCTCCGCTGTTCGCCGCGACGCTCGTCGGAGCGTGGCAGGCCGGATCGAGTCTCGGATGGATCGATCCGCTGTTCCTGCCGACGCCGGCCGGAAGCTTCGAAACGCTCTATCGCGAGCTCGCCCAGGGAGACCTGCCCGTCCATATCGGCCGGTCATTGTTGCGATTGCTGTTCGGCTGGTCGCTCGGAAGTCTCGCCGGTCTCGTCGTCGGCTTGTCGATGGGCCTGTGGTCGTGGTGCCGGGCGATCGGCGGCGCTGCGGTTTCGGCCCTCTACTCCATTCCCAAGATCGCTCTGCTGCCGCTCTTCATTCTGTGGCTCGGAATCGGCGAGGCCAGCAAAGTCACGACGATCGCGCTCGGCGTGTTCTTTCCGATGACCGTGTCCGTCTGCGCCGCGGCCGACGCCGCGCCCCGGCCTTTCATTCGCATGGCGCAGAGCTTCGGGCTCGGGCGCCTTGCGATCGTCGTCAAAATCATCCTGCCGTCCGCCCTGCCCGGCATACTGGCCTGCGCTCGCATCACGACCTCCACCGGTCTCGTTCTCCTCGTCGCGGCCGAAATGATCGGCGCCCAGTACGGGATCGGCGCCTACATTCTCGCCGCCGGCAACATCATGGACATCGACAAGCTGCTCGCCGGCGTTCTCGTGCTCTCACTGCTCGGCACGCTCGCGGGAACCGCGATCGCCGCTCTCGAACGCTCTCTCTTGCGATGGCGTTGAGCGCCTTTATTCCTCGGAATTCATCTCATGAAAGCTCTCCAAAAGACATCGCCGAACTTCGGGGTGGAATTCCGCGACGTTCCCCGCCCGACGCCGAAAAACGGCGAAGCGCTCATCGAGATCACGGCCGCAGGAGTCTGCGGCACGGATGTGCATATCTATGAATGGAACGGCGGCTATGAATTCATGGCGCCGCTGCT
This sequence comes from Methylocystaceae bacterium, assembly GCA_003105285.1. Classification (GTDB taxonomy): domain Bacteria; phylum Pseudomonadota; class Alphaproteobacteria; order Rhizobiales; family Beijerinckiaceae; genus Methylosinus. The sequence continues at coordinate 9,380 of PQAN01000034.1, read as the reverse complement.
CCCGCTGACGCTCGGACACGAATTCGCCGGACGTGTCGTCGATGTCGCAGGCGACGCGGAGGGCCTCACTCCCGGCGGGCTCGTCGCAGTGATCCCCTCCACTCCATGTGGACGCTGCGCACACTGCCTGAGCGGAGCGGCCGAAAGCTGCGAGCGCAGAACCGCCAAAGGCACCAGCGCGGACGGCGGCTTCGCGCGTTGGACTACCGCCCCTGTCGCAAATTGTCTGCCGGCGCCGGTCGGCGTGGACGACGAACTCGCAGCGCTCGCCGAACCCTTGACCGTCGCTTACGAGGCCGTGCTGAAAGGCGGCGTCGGCCACGGCGACCGGGCGCTCGTCATCGGACCGGGGTCGATCGGCCAGGCGATCGCCGTCTATGCGCGGCAAGCTGCGGCCGCGGACATCGTCGTCGTCGGGAAAAACGACGCCTTGCGCTTCGATGCGCTGCGCGCCCTGGGCTTCGACGATCTCATCGACATAGGCGACGGCGATCTCCAGACGACGTTGGCGCCCCGCTTCGCCGAACGCAAATTCGATGTCGTGTTCGAGGCGACCGGCGCTCCAGAAGTAATCGGCCCGGCCCTCGCCTTCTTGCGCAAGGAGGGCGTGCTGGTGGTCGCCGGCATACATCCGCGCCCTACCGCGATCGATCTCACCCGCCTCGTGCGCGAACGCCATCAGATCCGGGGCACGCAACGCGCCCCGCGCAACGTATGGCCTCGCGTAATCGACAGCCTGGCGCAGGATGGCGAACGCTTTCGCCATATGATCAGCCATCGCATGCCGCTCGATCGCGGCGTCGAGGCGCTCGAACTGGCGCAATCGCGGCGTGCGTCCAAGATCATCCTGTCGCCATTCGCCTGAAGGACCAATTCATGACTGCCGTTTCCGTCACGTCTCACGCGAACATCTTCGTTGTCTCGATCAACCGGCCGGAGCGTCGCAACGCCATCGACATCGACGTCGTCCGCGGCTTGCAGGATGCATTCGCGCGTTTCGACGCGTCCGACCATCGCGTCGCAATATTGGCGGGCGCCGGCGGCGACTTTTCGATCGGATCGGATCCCGCCGTGCCGGTGACGGAGCTGTGGCGCTGCATGCCGACGATCGGCGTCGTCACGAAAAAGCCGATCATCACCGCGGTGACCGGCGAATGCAGAGGAAGCGCCTTCACCTTGAACATGTTCGCCGATCTCTGCGTCGCCGACGAGGACGCGAGCTTCTGCTATCCGGAGGGAACGCACGGCGCCTGGGGCGGGCTCGCGGCTGGCCTCGCGACCCGCGTTCCGCATAAGATCGCGATGGAAATTCTGCTGCTCTCGCAGCCGATTTCCGCGCAGCGCGCCTATGAGGCCGGACTCGTGAACCGAGTCGTTCCGCGCGGGACGCATTTGGAGGCCGCGGTCGACATGGCGCGCGTAATCGCGACACGCGCGCCGCTCGTCATGCAGTCGATGAAGCATTTCGTGACGGATCACGTCCTCGTCCAAAGCCCTTCCGAAATTTTGGGACGAACGACCCGCGATCTTACGGCCGTGCGCGCGAGTGAGGATTCGGCGGAGGGCAAGCGCGCCATGGCGGAGGGACGCGCGCCCGAGTTCCACGGCCGATGAGCCCCGCCCCGAGAGAAAATCGAGGAACCGCGAGACGTGACTATCCCGATAGCCGACACGACCACGATCGTCCGCCGCAACATGCACATCGGCGCGCCTCGTCTTCTAACTGCCGATCTCTGCGTGGTCGGATCGGGAATGGCCGGCATTTCCGCCGCACTCGAGGCTGCTAGGCTCGGCCATCGCGTCGTCCTGGTCGAAGCGGGCGCATCACTCGGCGGTCAATCCGTCGGCGCGCAGATCAATACATTCTGCGGATTTTACGCCAATGGTCCGACTCCGCGGCAGATCGTCTTCGGCATAGCCGACGAGATATTGACGGAGCTCGGCAAGAGCGGTGATATCATCCTGCTCAAGAGCCGCCATAATTCCTTCGTCGTTCACTATCACAGCGTCGCCTTGCAACGCTGGATCGAACGCGCAGTTGGACGCGAAGATATCGTTCTTCTGCTCGGCGCCGTGCTGTTCGACGCTCGAGTCGAAGACGAGCGCCTCCGCTCCGTTTCGGTCGCCACGCGCATGGGGACCTTGCGAATCGAGGCGGAGGCGTTCCTGGACGCCACGGGAGACGCGGCTGTCGCCTGGGCGAGCGGCCTCGCCACCCGCGAGCCTCGCGCCGGTCCGATCTATGGGTCGCAAAATTGCATTCTTCGCAACGTCGACGAGCATGCGCTCGCAGCGATCGACCGCGCGACGCTCAGAGCGCGGCTCGCCTCGACGGGCGCCGTCTATGGCCTGGATCGCAACGACGCATTCGTCTTCATGGCGCCGGGATCGGGCGAAACGCTCGTCAATATGACGCATGTCGAAACTCCCCTCGATCCGGTCGCCGCCAGCAGAATGGTGTCGGTCGGACACGACAAGATGGACCTCGCCGTCGAGTTTTTGCGGGCGGAGTTTCCCGAGGCGTTCGCGCGCGCCACGGTCAGCATCTATGGCGCGCTCGGCGCGCGACAGACCCGTTGGTTCAAGAGCCGCTATCAATTGACCGCCGAGGATGTGCGAGCCGGCGCCCTGTTCGCGGACGCGATCGCGCGTTGCGCCTGGCCGATCGAGCTCCACAACAACTTGGATCAAATTTATTTCGAAGCCTTCGATCAAGAACACATCCACACCGTCCCTTTCCGCTGCATGGTCCACGCCGAGGTGGACAATCTGCTGGCGGCCGGTCGCTGCGTGGACGCCGACACGCTCGCCCTCGCCTCCATCCGCGTGATGGGGCCCTGCATCGCGATGGGGGCGGCCGCCGCCCACGCTTTCGATTTGACTGGCGGGCGGTTCGACGATCTGTCCTTCGAGCAATTGCAGCGCCGCGTCGCCGCCAATCTCGGCCTGGTCGAATCCGCTTAGAGTCTTGTTTTGACGCGTTTCCGACGCCGAAGTGGAAACCGGTTCGGCGTCGGAAACGCTCTAGCCGCGACATGCGGCAAAATCCGCCTAAACTGCGAGACTCCCGCAAACATTTCAAAAAAAACCGGTCCCGAACCTTGCAAATCTACTATATCTATAGATAATAGATACATCTATGGAGTTGGGTAGGTTTCCTCACGCATGTCGTTTATTTTACAGCATCGACAGCACGGAAGACTGGCGCTCGCTTCGCCGCGGGCCGAACGGACTTCGTCTGCGGGCGTACCTCGCAACCAAATTCTCGAAAACGACCTTCTCCATGTCTTCGTCACGGTCGTCGATCAAGGAGGCTTCACGGCCGCCGCCCGCATCCTGCATCGAACACAAGCCGCGGTAAGTCTGCAGATCAAGCGTCTCGAAGAGCTGGTCGGCGTCAGCTTGATCATGCGGCCGCAAAGGAGCTTCCGCCTGACGCCCGAGGGTGAGCTTTTGCTCGATTACGCCCGGCGCATGCTGGCTCTCAACGCCGAGGCTCTGCGCACGCTGCGCGCCGAAGAGAGCGAATGCACCGTCCGCCTCGGCTCGATCGACAATTATGTTTCGAGCGTCCTTCCGCCGATCGTCGGGGAGTTCTGCCGCACCTACCCGCGCGTGAACGTCGAACTCTACGGAGGCATGCCGAGCACCATGCTCACGCGCATCGGCACGCATTTCGACATTGTGATCGCGATGGAGCCGGCCGGCACGAGCCAAGGCTTCGTGCTTCGTCGAGAGCCTGTCGTCTGGACCACCTCGTCCGAGCACGATCAGCACCTGCGCTCGCCTCTGCCGCTGGCCCTGTCTCCTCCGGGCGGCATGTTTCGGCACTGGGCGATCGCGGCTCTGCAGCAGTGTGGCGTTCCATGGCGCCTCGCCTGCGTGAATTCGAATGTATTCGGCGTCGAAGCAGCCGTGCGCGAAGGCCTCGGAGTCGGCGTGTTCAAGGCGAGCACCGTCGGCAATCGATTGCGGCGCCTCACCGAAAGCGAAGGGTTCCCGAAGCTTCCCGATGTCGAGATCGCGGTCTATTCGGTCGGCTCCGCCTCATCGTCGCCCGCAGCGCGGCTAAGGGAGCATCTCATAGAGAGTCTCTACGAGAAGACCGGATCCGAGTGAGGGGCCTGTCATCCGCCCTCATTCGAATCCTCTATTCGAAGCATAAGCGCTTTCACCGTATCCAAGAAAAGTCACCGGCTCTAATGAATCGCGGACGACCTCCCGAAGCAGGCCTTCGCGCAAGCTCGCAACGATCACGAACGAGCGACGCATTCCGTGACATGGCCGCATTGAAGTTTTCGCGACGATGCCCGACGCCTTCTCCAGCCTGCTCCCTCCGCCCCACGAATATAGGGCGTCGATCGCGGTGAGTTCGGACGGCGTGAAAATCGCCGTGCGCTGCTGGGGCAATCGCCGAGGACCGCCGATCGTCTTCATTCATGGCTTCGCCCAGAGCGGTCTGGCGTTCATACGGCAAGTGCGCGATGCGCGACTCGCGGACAAGTATCATCTGATCACCTATGACCTTCGCGGACACGGAGCCTCGGACAAACCTGTCGATCGGGCGGCCTATCAGACCGGTCGACTCTGGGCGGACGATCTGCGCGCCGTCTCGATCGCAGTCGAGGTGAAGCGTCCTGTCCTCGTCGCCTGGTCGTTCGGCGGACGCGTGGTGTGGGACTATCTCGAGGAACATGGCGAGACGAGCGTCGCCGGGGCGCAGCTCGTCGGCTCCTCCTGGTACAAGAGAGCGGGATGGGAGAGCGCGGTTTCGGCGGCCAGCCTGCCGCTCATGCTCGACTCCGACCTCCCCACGAACATTGCCGGAACGGCCGCCTTTCTCGCGAGCTGCTTCGCGATTCCCCCTTCTCCGGACGAATTCGCGCACATGCTGGCATACAACATGGTGCAACCGCCCGAGGTGAGACGGCTGATCACGGGGCGTCCGCAGCAGAGCGACAAATTCATCTCCTCGCTCACTCTGCCGCTCGCCTTCGTCGTGGGCGAAAAGGACCTGCATTGCTTTCCACAGGCCTCTCGCGCCTCGGCCGGACGTATTCGTGGAGCGACGACGCTCGAGATGCCGAATGTCGGGCATGCGCCGTTTTTCGAGGACGCTCCGACCTTCAACGCTCAGCTGGACGCTTTCGCCGAACGCGTCTTCTTACGCGGTTCGACGAGCGACATCCGCTCCGAGCGAGCATAATCCGATCCTATTACAATCATAATGAGAATGAACGTTGCCTTGGCTTTTACTAAATCTGTAGCTTTACGGCACGTCCTTCCTCCGTCGATAGATTCGGAATTCGCAATGACCAAACCGCCGCTCCTCGCCGCATTTCCCCTCTGCTTCGCCTTTGCCCTTCCCAGCGCCGCACAGGCGCAATCCGCAGAGGAAACGCGGGTTCCAGACGTCGTGATATCCTCGTCGAAAACATCCGACGACCTATCGGAACGTCAGGCGACGGCCTTCCAATCGGCGCCGCAAGCGGCCACCGTGATTACCAAGCAACAGATCGATGCGCTGCAAATCAGCAATCTGCTGCAGGCGCAAAAGCTCGAACCCAGCCTACAGATCCGTTTTGCAGACGTCCGCTCGCTCACCGTCAATGTCCGCGGCTTCGGATCTTCGACGTCCGTCGCCACCGACGGCATCTTCGGCGGCGTGCCGATCTATGTCGACGGCGTATATCAGCCTCGCCCAGGACAGGCTATCTTCGATATTCCCGATCTCGTCGGCGTCGACGTGCTGAAAGGGCCGCAAGGAACGAGCGGCGGCATGGACGGAACGGGCGGCGCAGTCCGCCTGAACACGGCTCTGCCGAGCTTCAAAGCGGAGCGCAAACTCGAAATCTCCTACGGAAGCTACAACAACGTCCAGATCAGAGGCGCGGCGACCGGCGCCATCGCCGACAGTGACAAGCTGGCCTTCCGCTTTTCCTTCGTCAGCGCCGATCGCGACGGCTACGTGTATAGCTACTACAGCGGCCAGAAATATAACGATTGGCGCAACAAGAGCGTTCGCGCGCAGATTCTGTTCCAGCCCACCAATGATTTCAGCGTCCGTCTGATCGCCGATTATTCGCGCGTCAATCAGGCGTGCTGTCCGAATGTGCTGAACGGCGTCGTCACAAATTATGCGAACGGCGCAACGATCCCGAATAACCTCCTCGCCCGCCTGGCGAGAATGAATTATACGCCGACCTCCTTCTACAACATCGACAGCTACAAAGGCGACATCTCCGGCTATCTGCAGAACACACAGCAGAGCTACGGAATAGCGGCCTTGATCGACTACAACATCGGGGGCTACAATTTGTCCTCGATATCCTCTTTCAGAGGCTGGAACTTCGATCCGCTGGCCCAGACCAGTAGCGCCATAGCGCCGGTGCGCACGACCAACTCGAACAATCTGATCGCCGAACGATCGGTGCAACAGGAGTTCAAATTGTCGACCCCGACCGGCGGCCCGGTCGAAGGAACCGCTGGTCTCTTCTATCTTTTCGAGCAGCTCTATGATTGGGGATATTCGAGCTACGGGCCGGCGGCCGGAGCCTGGTACGGCGCCACGTCGAATCCGCCGGCCTTGAACGACATCGCGCTAAACGGCCTCATCTCCAAGTCCTACGACGATCCGGCCAGCCATGTCATCGCGCCTTATGCGCGAGGAGTCTGGCATGTGACGCCGGATCTCGATCTCACCTTGGGCATTCGCTATTCCTATACCGCGAAAAACACACTGTTTCGCCAATTTCAGTTCGCGGCCAACAGTCTCGATGGACTCACAGCCGCGCAGCAGGCGGTCGCCCGCAGCGCGAGAACCGGCTTGATCGGCGCCGATCGTGAATTCTACGCCTCCACGCGGCAAGGACTGATCTCCGCGCTGGCCTCCGTTTCGTATAAGTTTGCGCCCGACGTGCTCGGCTACGCCACTTATGCGCGCGGCGGGCGCGCCGGCGGACCAAATCCGGTCGCCAATCTGCCTGCAGCGGCGAGCACCACCGTGCGAGCAGAGGAACTGGACGACTATGAGGTCGGACTGAAAACCTCTTTCTTCGATCAGCGGCTATTGGCCAATATAGCCGCCTTCTTCATGGTCGACCACAACTACATCACCAATGTCACCGACACGTCGGGCGCGCGGCCGATCACCTATCTGTCCAACGCCAAACGGGCGATCTCCCGCGGCTTCGAACTGGATGTCAGGGCGAAGCCGTTCGATGGGTTGACGACCTATGCGTCCGTTACCTATGACGACACTTATTACGGCTCTTTCGAGAACGCGCCCTGCCGCTTCGAACTCGGATTCCTGAGTTCCTGCAGCTTGACTGGTCGGCCTATCTCTCTCACGCCGAGATGGGCGCTGGCGGTGGGCGGCGAATATACTCACAACATCGGACGCGTGTTCGAGTCGATTGAAAAATCGGTTGTCGCCTATGCCGGCGCGGACTTCTCCTATCAAACAAAATTCTTCTCTGTTCCAGACGATTCGATCTTCAGCGTCATCGACGCTTATGGCTTGCTCAATCTGCACGCCGGCCTGCGCTTCGACGACGAGAGCTGGGACCTCTCGGCATGGGTTCACAATCTGAGCAACAAACATTACTTCACCACCGTGTCGCCCAACTTCCTGGCAGGCGGCGTAATCGGCACGCCCGGCGACCCGCTCATGGCCGGATTTACCTTGAAAGCCAGACTGTAGATCAATCTTGTCCGATCGGCGGCCCACATTCGATCGGGTTCAGACGCCGTCGATCGGAGAGAACAAGCTTCGCGGCCATCAAGGAGAGGCGAAGGCGGCGAGTTCCGCGTTGAATCGCTCTGACCGCTCGTAGAACAGCGCATGGCCCGCATCGGGGTAGATCGAAAGGTGGGCTCTCGGATTGAAGCTCGAGATGCGTTTCGACATCTCGAGCCTTACGAGAGCGTCTCGCGCCCCGTGTGTCACCAGCACGCGCGGAATTTTCGCGAAAACCGCGTCCAGGCCCTCGCTGGAAATCTTCACGACCCCTTCCTGCACCTCTCTCGGCACTATGCTGTTGAATACCAGCATACGCCTGAAGACGGCGTCCGAAGGCCGCGTGAAGAAACACGCGGCTAAAAATTCTTCGATCGCCGCCGCCCGCACGGCGAGATCAGACGAGGTCAGCTTCGACGCGAAGCCGAGTGATTTCGGAGTGAGCAAATCCGGCGAGAGCTTGGTCACTGCGGCTACGAGATTGACGCCGGCGACTCGTCCATCGCCATGTTTGGCGAGATAATGGCCAGCGACCAATCCGCCGAGCGACCAAGCGACGAGCGTCGGACGCCTGAGGCCGGCCGCTTCGATGACCGCCTGAACATCATCGGCCCAGCGCTCGCCCTGCGCATAGGCCTCAGCCGCAGCCGGCTTGTCTGAATCTCCATGTCCGCGAAGATCGAAAGTCACTAGTCGGAACTGTCCAGCGAGAAAGCCGCCGGTCTGCCGTTCCCATGACAAGCGGCTTTGGCCGAGCCCGTGCAGGAAGAGAATCTCGGCGGCCTTCGGATCCCCATAGGCGCGCGCCGAGAGTTTCAGGCCGTCCGGCGTATGTGCGGTCAGGGCGTCGCCCTCTGTCGCGCCGATCGTGCTTGCGCCACATGCGTCGACGCCGAACGCTGCCGAGGCGAGCCCCACGGCGGCTCCGAGAAAATGACGACGATCCATATTCGTCTCGAAAACCATTTTTTTCGATAGCCAAACAAATAACGGCTTGCGGAGCCTGTCAAGGGATCGACCAGTGATCTCTATGAAACGGCAATGTGCAAAGTCGCGCCTCGGACGTCCACGCAGCTTCGATCGAGAACAGGCAGTGGATATCGCGATGCGTCTCTTTTGGCGACCAGGCTACGAGGGCGTCTCGATCGGCGACCTCACCGAAGCGATCGGCGTCGCACCTCCGCGTCTCTAGCCGCTTTCGGCGGCAAGGCTGATCTCTTTCGAGACGCGCTGAAGCATTATGAGACGGCTTCGAACTCAGTGTCTGTCCGAAGGGAAGTCGAGTCGGATGAATCGTTTGTGATTCAATGAGGCGGCCTGATTCTCGAAAGGGTCACCAGCAGATTGCCGGCCGAAACGGACGAGCAGATCCCTATTCGCAGTGGCCTGTTCCCGCCATCGCGTCGCGTTTTGAATCGGAGGAAGACGCTGTCAGTCTCGTCGACGATGCGCCGCCGTGATCAATGCGCCGATCCGAACTGCCCGACCGCTCTGCGGCGCAACGCCATGGACGAGCTCTTTGCCCGCATTTCCAATATGCGTTGCTAAAGTGTTCTACACAGCTTACTCTCTCCGCGCTGCAATTTCATGAGCAGCGGCCGAACGGGATGTTGGAGCATCCCGCCCGGCCTGACCACAACCC
>PQAN01000033.1 GCA_003105285.1 Methylocystaceae bacterium | reverse complement strand
ATCGCCCGGCGCGTGAAGACCGGGTCGCGTCCGTCATTGACGCGGACCGAGGCGCCGGTCGCGGCGAGATCGGTCCAGGGCGAGAACAGCGCCGCCGCGCGCGGCGGCGGCGCGCCGCGATCGCGCAGCGAGATCATCAGGGCGACGGCCAGCCCGCCCCCCGCCGAGTCGCCGGCGAGGACGAGCGGCCCGGGCTTTTGCGCCGCGATCTCCGAATAAGCGGCGACGACATCGTCGAGCGCCGTCGGAAAGACATGTTCCGGCGCAAGGCGATAAGACGGAGCGAAGACGTCGAAGCCGGCTTTCGCGAAAAATCCGGTGATCGGCCGGTAGCTTCGAGGCGATCCGGCGAAAAATGCGCCGCCGTGCAGATAAACGAGCGTGGCGAGAGGTTGTCCGCCCCGCCCCTTCACCCATTCGCCGGCGAGCGCGGCGTCGGCCGTCGCGTCCACCCGGCGCGACGGCCATGGCCAGCGCAGGTCCAGCGCCCGTGCCGCTTCGTCGAGACCGAAATCGCCGGAGAGACGCGGCCGCACGCGCCGGCGCAGAAACTCTCTCGCGAGACGCGCCGCGAGGCTCGCCATGGGGCCTATTTCCCCGCGCCCGGCGAGGTCGGCGCTTCGCTCTTCAACAACGCCTCGAGAGACTCGTCGACGAGGCCCGCCTCCCGCGCGAGCGCGTTCAGCCGGACAGCTTCGGGGATGTTCTTTTCGACGCCAAGGCCGGAGGCGAAGAGACGGGCCAGCCGGTTCTGCGCGACGGCGTTGCCTTTGGCGGCGGCCCTGCGGAACAGGCTCACGGCCTCCGCGCGATCGCGCGCGACGCCGGCGCCGTTGAACTCCATGATCGCCAGCTCCACCATTGCCGCCACATGGCCGCGCTCGACGGCGCGTCTCAGCCAATTCGCCGCCTCGGTCTCGTCTTTCGCTACGCCTTTGCCGTTCTTGTACAGAACGCCGAGCGCATAGAGCGCGTCGGCGTCCTCGCCCGCCGCGGCGCGGCGAAAATAGCCGAGCGCCGTCTCGAAATCCGGCGCTCCGCCATTGTTCTCGAGCGCCAGCTCGCCGAGCAGATTCAGCGCCGCCGGATGCTCCTGAGCGCCGGCTTTTTCGAGATAGGCGCGTGCGAGCGCGCGATCCTCCGCGCCGGATGCGCTTGCGAGCGTCGTCGCGCCGAAGAGATAGGCCGCCTCCTTGCCGCCGGCGTCGGCGGCGCGCCGGAACCATTGCATCGCCTGTTCGATGTTTTTCCGAACGCCGGCGCCCTCGAGATGGAGCCGCCCGACGAGCGTCAGCGCCGCGACGTCCCGAGCGTCGGCGGACAGCCGCTTCTTGGCCTCTCCCATGGCGGCGACATAGTCGCCGCGCTGATAGGCGCCGAAGGCGAGGTCCGGCGCCGGGGGTGCGTCCGGCGCAGCCTGGGCCGCGCTCGCGAGCAGCCACAGAAGGGCGGCGAAGCGCGCGGAGCGGCTCATGGCGTCCTCGCGGCGAGGCGAGAGGCGGCGTCCCTCATCGCGTCGGCCGGGCCCCGCGGATCGTTCCAGATCGCCTCGCCGACCATGACGAAATCCGCGCCGGCTTCCGCGAGCGGGCCGATCTCGTCGAGCCGTCGCGCCAGGGCGACGCAAGGCGTGTTGAAGATTTCGGCCCACCAGCGCGTGCGCTCGAGGACGTCCTCGGCCGAAGGAGCGGGGTCGTCGGCGCCGGCTTCACCGAACAGCACATAATCGGCGCCGGCCTCGCCCGCGCGCATGGCGTCGTCGCGGTCGCTCAGAGCGCCCGCTCCGACGATGTAATCGGGCGAAAGACGCGCGAGCGCGCCGCCGAGCTGCTCCTCCCCTCGCGTCACATGCAGCCCGTCGGCGCCGGAGCGGATGACGAGGTCGGCCTCGCCCTCGACGACGACGGCGACGTCGCTCGGCTGCGCGATCGCTGCAACGGCGCGAATGGCCGATTCCGCTTCGGCCGGGTCGCTGGTCCGAAGCCGCAGCAACAGGCTCGCGACATCGGCCGCCTCCAGCGCGGCGCGCAGGTGGGGGAGAAAGGTCTCGGGCGCGTCGACGAGCGGCGTGGCGAGATAGAGGCGCGGCGTTTCCTCGGACATGGGCTCGATTCGAGTGGGGGCGCAAAAGCAGGTTCTTAGGTCACGAAAGAATCCGGCGAAAGAGGGACGTTGCGCAAAACGAGCCGGTCTTTGCCGATATACGGCGAGCGTCAATCGGCTCGCATCCGCGTCCTTTGGCCGGAAATAGGCTTCGCGTCGCCGCCTGGACAGAGCAGGTGACCGGCTGTGGTCGTTCCAACAGCTACGCCGGAACGGTCAGCTTGCGATATGATTGATAGAAGCGACTTTCACGGTCGCGTTTCGAGCCGTTCGAGGAGCGCGGCGGCGGCGGCCGGCGCGCGGATCTTGGCGCCGTCGATCATGAAAATGAAAACCGGCCGCTCGTTCGCGGCGAGAGTCTCGCCGGCGACATACGGAAGATCGTCGGGCGCGCCGCCCGCTTCCCACATCTTCGCGCGCGCCGCCCAGCGGTCGAGATCGGCGGCGGCGTAGCCGGTTCGGCAATTTTCCCGGCTTCGCTGTAGTCGGGCGTAGACGAAATCCGCCGTTACGTCGGCGATCGCCGGGTAATCGTCCGAATCCGCATAGACCGCGGCGACGCCATGGTCGCGCAGAAGCGCGATGAAATCTTCGGTGAGAAAGCTCTCGTGGCGGACTTCGAGCGCATGTCGCAGGCGCCGTCCGCCGCGCTTTTCGGGCAGAAGCTTCAGGAAAGCGCCGACGTCCTTTGCGTCGAAGCGTTTGAACGGCGCCAATTGCCAGAGGATCGGCCCGAGCTTGTCGCTGAGTTCGAGCACTCCGCTCTGCAGGAACCAGTCGATCTTCTCGCCGGCCTCGGCGAGCTCGCGGCTGTTGACGGCGGCGCGATGCGCCTTCACCGAAAATACGAAACCGTCCGGCGTCGCGTCGCGCCATTTCTCGAAACTCGCGCGCGACTGCGTGCGGTAGAATGTGGAGTTGATTTCGATCGCCGTCAGATGGCGGCTCGCATAGGCGAGCTCGTCCGCATGGGCGAGGCCCTGTGGATAAAATGTCCCCCGCCAGGGCTCATAGGCCCAGCCGCCGATTCCGACCCGGATCATTTCTCGTCGCCTCTCTCGTCCGCCTGCGCATAACTCGCTCGGGAGCGTCGTCGTTTCCTTCGCTCGGTTTTGGGTGGAAAGCGAGCGCCCCCGGGCTCGGCGCGGAGACTTCGAGACGACGGCGACCGCGAGAAAGAGCGGGCCGAATCCGCGGCGGCGGCTGTGGGAAATATGTCACACAAGGGAAAATTATTGTGGATCAAGAACATCCGGAAATAGCTCAGGTTGCTGCGCAGTTGCGTCGGTCGTTCCGCCCATGCCAGACTGATACTGCCGAGGTCCGGCATTTGCCGGATGTCGCGGAACCGCTATATGGCTTGGCGGCCGGCCGAATGTTTCGGCCCGTCCAGAATAGAGTTGGCGCTTTGACGACTTCGAAGACCCCCCTCCTAGACCGGATCGATACGCCGCACGAGCTGCGCAAGCTGCAGCCGAACCAACTGCATCAGCTCGCCGACGAATTGCGCAGGGAAACGATCGACGCCGTTTCCGTGACCGGCGGCCATCTCGGCGCCGGCCTCGGCGTCATCGAGCTGACGGTCGCCCTGCATTATGTCTTCGACACGCCCAACGACCGCATCATCTGGGACGTCGGCCATCAGGCCTATCCGCATAAGATCCTCACCGGCCGCCGCGACCGCATTCGCACGCTGCGCCAGGGCGAGGGGCTTTCGGGCTTCACCAAGCGCGCCGAGAGCGAATATGACGCCTTCGGCGCCGGCCATTCCTCGACGTCGATCTCCGCCGGCCTCGGCATGGCGGTCGCCCGCGATCTGAAGGGCGCGAACAATCATGTGGTGGCGGTCATCGGCGACGGCGCCATGTCGGCCGGCATGGCCTACGAGGCGATGAACAATGCCGGCGCCATGGACTCGCGCCTGATCGTCATGCTCAACGACAACGACATGTCGATCGCGCCGCCGGTCGGCGCCATGTCGGCCTATCTCGCGCGCCTGGTCTCGGGCGGCGCCTACCGCACGCTGCGGGAGACGGCCAAGCAGCTCGCCCGCCACCTGCCGCACTTCCTCTATGACAAGGCGCGCAAGGCCGAGGAGTTCGCGCGCGGCTTCTGGACCGGCGGCACCATGTTCGAGGAGCTCGGCTTCTACTATGTCGGGCCGATCGACGGGCACAATCTCGACCATCTCCTGCCGGTGCTGAGCAATGTGCGCGACAAGGACGACGGGCCGGTGCTCGTCCATGTCGTCACGCAGAAGGGCAAGGGCTACGGTCCGGCTGAGGCGGCGGCCGACAAATATCACGGCGTCAATCGTTTCGACGTCCTGACCGGCGCGCAGGACAAGCCCAAGGCCAATGCGCCCTCCTATACAGGCGTGTTCGCCAAGAGCCTCATCGCCGAGGCCGAGCGCGACGACAAGATCGTCGCCATCACCGCCGCCATGCCGGGCGGAACGGGCCTCGATCTGTTCGAAAAGGCCTTTCCCGAGCGCGCCTTCGACGTCGCGATCGCCGAACAGCACGCCGTCACTTTCGCCGCCGGATTGGCGGCCGAGGGCTTCAAGCCGTTCTGCGCGCTCTACTCCACCTTCCTGCAGCGCGGCTACGATCAGGTCATCCACGACGTGGCGATCCAGCATCTGCCGGTTCGCTTCGCCGTCGACCGCGCCGGCCTCGTCGGCGCGGACGGCCCGACCCATGCGGGCGCCTTCGACATCGCCTATCTCGGCTGCCTGCCGGGAATGGTCGTCATGGCGCCCTCGGACGAGGCCGAGCTCGTCCATATGGTGTCGACGGCCGCGCAGTTCGACGAGGGGCCGATCGCCTTCCGTTATCCGCGCGGCGAGGGCGTCGGCGTCGAATTGCCCGAGCGCGGCCAGCCTCTGGAGATCGGACGCGGACGCATCGTGCGCGAGGGCTCGAAAGTGGCGCTGCTGTCGCTCGGCACGCGGCTCGCGGACGCGCTCGCGGCGGCCAAGGAGCTCGCCGGCCGGGGCGTTTCGACCACCGTGGCGGACGCCCGCTTCGCCAAGCCGATCGATCGCGATCTCCTTCGCCGGCTCGCCGCGCACCATGAGGTTCTCATCACGATCGAGGAAGGCTCGATCGGCGGTTTCGGGGCGCAGGTCTTCCATGCGCTGTCCGAGGACGGCGCGCTCGACGGCGTGCGCGGGCCTTTCAAATTCCGCAGCATGATCCTGCCGGACGTCTATATCGACCACGACAAGCAGGATATGATGCTGGCGAAGGCCGGCCTCGACGCGCGCGCGATCGTCGCCAAGGCGCTCGAAGCGCTGGGCGACGAGCGCGGCGCGGCGCGCGTGATGATCGCGTAGCCCGAAACAGCGGGGAGAACCCGCTGTTTGTGAAGGCTCGCGGTCCCGGGCCGCGGTTGGACCGCGAGCCTTCGGAATCTGACCGGAAATTCCGTTCGCCTCTCTGTTCGCAGCGTTGTCATCCCGACGCTCGCGGAGCGAGCGATCGGGAATCCAGAACCGACAACCGGAATTTCTTGTCGTTGCCCCTGGATCCCCGATCGGGCCTTCGGCCCGCCGGGGATGACAGCCGCGAGGGATTTTGAATTTTCGGCCGGTCTCTTCAGGCTCGCTCTCTGGTTATTTCGTATCCCTGTCGCTCGAGCGTCGGGGAAGGACAGCCGACGCCGCCCGAGCTCAGAATCCGAACGGATTGCTCACGGGGGCGCTCTGCCACGCCCTCATGCTGCTCACCGGTCTATGGCGGCTCGGCGCATAGGCGAGAGGCTGCGAATGACGACCGCGCGC
>PQAN01000032.1 GCA_003105285.1 Methylocystaceae bacterium | reverse complement strand
GAGATGGCGAGCCAGGCCTCGAAAGCGCGCGCGAACAGCGCATCTGCCTCGGCTTTTCCGCTTCGATCGGCCGCCTGCGTCGCGAGCGACGTCAACGCGTCCACCAGCCAGGAGACGCCATGCGAATACTGGCCGCCATTCTCGCGTACGCCGGGCGGATATTCGGCGCTGCGACCGGGATAGGGCCTCGACCGTTCGTCGAAATGCGGCGTGACGAGCAGGATGCGGTCTTTTCTCGCCAAATGCGCGAGCGCCGCGTCGATCGTCTCTTTGCCGCGTTCGAAATCGACCGCTTTGGAGAGGATCGGCCAGGACGCCGTCATGGCGCTCATCGGCGCGAGCTCCGTTCCGTCATCGGCGAAGGCGCGCAAGTAGTGGTCGGAGCGCCAGCAGGACTCGAGCGCGAGGCGAAGAGCCTCGGCCCGTCCGCGATAGCGCGCCGCCCGCGCCTCGTCGCCGCGCGCTTCGAACAGAGGCGCGATGTCGACGAGTATCCCATGCAGGAAGAAGCCGAGCCAGACGCTCTCGCCCCTGCCCTGCGCGCCGAGCAGATTGAGACCGTCGTCCCAATCGCCCGTTCCCATCAAGGGCAGGCCATGCGCGCCGAAGCGATCCAATGTGTAGTCGATGGCGCGCGCGCAATGGTTCGCGATATCCCCCTTGTCGCGCGAGCGCAGCGGCACGCTCGCCGAGCCTTCCCGATCGGGCGGCGTCAGATCGGCTTCGAGGAAGGGCTCGACGGCGTCGAGAAGGGCGGCGTCGCCCGTGCCCTTCACATAGCGGATCGTGACATAAGGCAGCCAGAGATGCGGATCGGAGGCGTGGGTGCGGTCGGCGATGCCGCAGCCGCCATCGGCCTCGTGCCACCATTTGACGGCGTCGCCTTCGATGAATTGATGCGCCGCGTGGATCAGTATCTGCGCGCGCGCTAGTTCCGGAGCGATGTGAATGAGCGGCAGCACGTCCTGCAACTGGTCGCGATAGCCGGTCGCGCCGGAGCGCTGCGCGGGGCCGCAGCGTCCCCACAGGCGCGAGGTCAGCAGTTGATATGGCAGCCAGTCGTTGACCAGGCGGTCGAACTCAGGCCGGTTGGTTCTTATGCGCAGCACGCCCAGTCTCTCGTCCCAGGCGCGTCTCGTCTCCTCGAGGGCGCGCGTCGCATAGCCCGGTTCGCTGGCGAGCGCCGCGAGCGATCTCGAGCCTTCGAGCGTCGGCGTCTGTCCGAGCGCGACGACGACGAGCGCCTCACCGTTCGCGGGGACGTCGATCGTCCCCGAAAAGCTCGCGACTTTGCGCTCATGCTCGGGCGCGCCGGCGTCCGGATGGCCGTGTTCGACCATATAGGGAAGCGCCGGATCGCGGCTCTCGTGGCCGAGGAATCGACGCCGCGAGGTTTCCGCGAATTCGGCCTCGAGCGACGTCGAGACGAAAGCCCAGCCCTGCACGAAATCATTGTGCGGATTGCGGAAGAACAGGGCGCGCCGATCGTCTCCGGCGATCGCCTCGACGCGGCCGAGACTGTCGTTCGGCGTTTCGGCCAACACGATCTCCATCGCCGGCACGATCTGCAGCAGGCGTTCGTTCGCAGTCGTGTTGGCGATGCGGAGCAGCTTGATTTCGACGGGCTGGTTCGGCGGAACGAACACAGTCAGTTCGAGCTCGAGGCCGTCGCGGCTCGCGCGATAGATCGCAAAGCCCAGTCCATAGGCGACGTCGTGGCGCGCGTCGCGGCGGCGCAGCGGCACGAAGGTCGCGCCATGAGCGTCCTCGCGCGCCAGATCATAGACATAGATGGCTTGGCCGGCCGGCCCCACGCGGCCTTCGCCCATGCGAAACGGCGTGAGGCTGTTGAGACGCGAATTGCCGTGGAACGAATAGATGTCGCCATGATTGCCGAGCACCGCGCCCTGGCCGAGCGCATTGGCGATGACATGGGCGATGGGGCGCGGCGTGCCGGGCGCGAGCGTCAGGCTGCGTCCGTCTTGTGAGAACGTATAGCGATGCTCCGCCGGGGTCGGCGGCGGAATCAGCCTGCGTCTGCGCTCGAGCGCGCGGTCGATCGCGGCAAAGTCGACCGCTTCGAGACCGAGGTGCTTCGCGATCGCACGGGCGGCCGTAGATAGGTCGCGCGCCCATCCATCGATGACAACGATCTCCGCAGAGCCGCCCGGCGCGATTTCGACTTCCGCCCGCAGGCTGGCGATCGGCTCGAAACCATAGAGCAGGCCTTCGTCCGAGGTCTCGCGCGCCGACGCGCCGTCGAGCAGGCTGTCCGGGGCGCCGGGCGAACCGAGCCCGTAGAACCGCGCCCTCACGTCCTCGTAGCCCGTCACGCGGACGCTCGCGCCGGGACCGGCGCCGATCGCGTGAAACCCGACCTCCGGCGACAGCCGCCGATCGACATCCTTGCGCGCGCCGCCTTTGAGCAGCCGGTTCTGCGCGATGACGGCGTCGAGCGCGCCGACGAACCATGTGCCGATGTGGATGGCGTTATAGGCCGCGTCGCGCTGCTCGACGCCGGTCTCGTTGAGCACCCATTCGCGCAAGGTCGCCAGCATGAGCTTGCGCGGACGCTGCTCGAGATTGACGAGGCGCAGCCGCATGATCTCGACCGCTTCGTCGGCGGCGAGCGCGATCTTCGCCTCGATCGCGAAGCCGTTCTGCTGGCTGAGAAAGAACAGAAATGTCGAGCCCTCGCTCTCCAGCGACACTTTCTCGCAGCGGCGGCAGGTGGGCGCGGAGCCGAGCGACCAGAGCTCGCCGCCCTCTTCGCGGAAGAACAGAAAGCGTCCACGCGGATGCGCGTGATCGTCCGGCCTCCGCGTCAAATCGATCGGCGGGCCGCCGCGCGCGACGCCCTCGACGCGCGTCGCTCCCTGCCCGTCCTCGAACCACTGGCTGGTGATGAGGCCGTTCGTCAGCTCGAAGGGCCTGGAGCCGGGCACGCCGCCCGCTCCGGTAATTCCCTCCAGCGGCAATTTGCCGGCGCGCGCGAGCTGCATGAGCAGGAATATGATCAGCGCGAAGGCGAGGAGGCCGGCATAGGCCATATAGCCGCCGATGAGATAGGAATAGGACGGCGGCCGCAGATGCGACATGCGCTCTGCGGCGCTCCAGGCGCTGTCCCATTCCGCGCCGCGCGGAATATAGAAGGGCAAGAGCAACGGCGCCCAGGTGGCGAACCGCCTCAAACCTTCCGGAATGGCGCGGCTCTTCTGCGCCTTCCCCAGGAAGCTCGCGGCCTTTTCGTCGGCGACGTCGCCGCCGACGAAGGAGAGGTTGACGAGCGTCGCGACGCGCAGCCCCATATGGTCGAACCAGATCAGCACGCGCAGCAGGTCGTAGGCGAGCAGCGCGGTGAAGATGTCCAGGCTCCAGGCGCGGAAGTCCTGGTCCGGAAGCGCATAGCTCATCCAGGTCGCGACGCCGGTGCGGATCAGCCCGTCCTGATTGTACCAGGTCGGATCCGGAGTCGCCTTCAGGAAGGAGTAGATGACGGGCGCCATCCACAGGCCCCAGCGCAGCACGCGTACGGCGTTCTCGATCAGCATGTCGAGGCCCTCCCAGCTCGCGAGCTGACGCAAGGGCTGGAGGTCGCGGCGCACCAGCGCCGTCAGGAAGAACAGATTGATCGAGAACAAGGGCGCGGCGAACACCCATTGGATGACGCCGGACAGCGACTCGTCGAAGAACAGTCTGACGCCGCCGTCGACGACGCCGAGATCGGTCCCTCCCCATTTGGAGAATAAGGGACGGATGACGTAAGGCGTGACCGGCCTGCCGTCGGCAGGATAGTTCAAGGCGATATAGGCGAAGAATTTGTCGACGATCGTCTTCACTTGGCCGGCGTCGAGATACCAGGCGATCGCGCCGCCGACGAGCCCGCCGAGCAGCGCGCCGAGCGCGTAGACCCGCCAGCTGCGCAAATGCTGCCGCCGCCCCGCCTGCAGCGCGACGAGATCGAATGCGGCTTCCACGCCCGCATAGGCGAGGACGCCGGCGATCGCGCCGAACAGAAAACGCGTTCCGCCGGACTCGGCCGGCAAGCCGATCATCAGCGCCGCGGCGCCGGCGACGCCGGCGACGAGGCCGCGCGGATAATTCGACCGCCGCCGGTATTCGAGACCGAGCCTGGCAAAAAAGGGCGGCGTCGAATCGGTGCTCTCGACGATGGCGCGCAGCAGCGGAAAGGCCGCCGCGCCGAGGATCGCGCCGCCGAGCGGACCGGACGCCGCGATCGCTCCGAGAGCCGGCGGCCAGGTCGCGACGAGTCCGACCCCGAGCAGCAGGGCCATGAAGACGAAGCCGTAGACCGCGCCTTTGGCCGCCCCGGTTTTCCAGTCGTTGTAGACGATCGCCGGCAGCGACGGCGTTCCGCGCAACATTCCGGCCATGGCCTGGGTCACGAGATAGGTCTCGCCCCACAGCCCCGCCTGCGCGAGCGCGGCGGCGACGGAGGCGGCCGCGACGGCGAGCGGCGCCGGCAGGAAGGCAATGTGCGACGTCGAGGCGAGGCTGGCGATGAAAGGCGTCGTCGCGGCGATCAGCGCGGACAGGAACAAAATGCCGTGCGGACGCCATTGGTGCGGCAGGAATCGCCCGAGCGCCAGAGGCGCGCCGACGATGACCGCCTCGTTCAGCGAGAACAGAATCGCCGTGCGCGCGGCGATCGCTTTCATCTCCTCGGGCGCATCGAATCCGAAGAACAGCAGGCCGCCCAATTCGGCGATCGGCTTCGAGCCGAGCGCGATCAGAAGCGAAAACAGAAAAGGCAGGAGGAAGAGCGCCGCGCGCATCGCGAATCGCGATGGACTCGGGACAACGGCGACGCCCAGGAGATAGAGCGCGACCGCGACATTGGTCCCGACCGGCGTGAAGGCGAACAAGCGATCGAGCCGATCGGGCGCCTGCCAGAGGACGCCCGCCCGATCGCACAGAAAAGCGAATGCGCCGACGGCGGCGAAGTCGATGACGAAATCCACGCCTCGGCGGATGGAGCCGATCGCCGGCCGCAACAGAAAAATCGCCGCCCCGGCGAAGAATCCGGCCACGAAGACGTGATCCTTGCCGCCTGCCGCTTCGAGCGCGGCGATCAGGCCGAAAATCGAGCCGAATGCAATCCGCTCGAATCGCGCGCCTGCGGTCTGCAGGCCGGCGTCCAATGGCGCCATATGGGTCCTCCCACGGGCGCCCGGTCCGAAAGGCCGGGCGCGGCGTCGTCTCGCGGCGGATTCGCCAACGGCGCGCTCCTTTTATAGAGACTTGCCGGAAGCCGAGAGAAAAGTCGACTCTTCGCAAGCTCGGCCGTCGAAGGAGCCCTCTGCGCCGAAGCCGATGCGCATTTGGACGACCCTCCGGCATGCGCCGTCGCTCGGCGTGATTTCATCGATCCGCTCGCCATCGGCGGCTTGAAACGCCCAAGCGTACAGAGAATATTCACTATTATTTGAATAAAATTGTAAGTAATAAATAAAGAAACATAGACAAGATATCGGCAATCTTCGCCATTATTTATCCCCTATTTTCGAACTATGTTTGCAACATTCGTGGCAGTCGGTCGATGAATACGTGATAGATGTTTGGGATATGCCGTGACCTGATGGTCCAGCTTTCCGGTCGCCAGTGGGATGCGAGGCGGTATAATGAATAAAATGTCGCTATGCGGTCTGTCGTGCGAATGAATGAAATCGACGAACCCAAACGGGACGGCCCGGCAGCCGCGGCCGGCGCGCCGCCTGGGCAGGCGGTCGTCTCCGAGGGGCGCATTCCGCGCGAGCGCGTGGCCTCCGGCGCAAAAGTCGAGGGCGAGAGCGAGGAAGCGCAGGTCGCCAATCTCACGATCGCCCTCCGGCGGGCGCGCATCGCCAATGCCGAACGTTCGGACGTGCTCACCGATCTGCGCGAGGCGGAGTTGGCGCGGCTCGAGATCCTGCGAGACCATCTGGCGCCGGTGCTGGCGCAGGTGCCGGAAGACTGCGATCTGTTCGACGTCGGCGTGTCGCATGGCGAGCGTCCGCGCCTGTTCATCGATCATATCGGCTTCATCGAGATGGGCCGCGACCGGCGCCTCTATCGCTTTCTGCAGGACACGCGCCACGGCCGCGTCACGATCGGCGAGAGCGAGAATGTCGCGACGCTGGTCGAGGCCGTCACCGAATATATCGCGCATCGGCTCGTCGAGCGCGAACGCGCGCTCTCCTTCGATTTCGCAGGCCGGGGCGGAGCCCGCGCCTTCGAGGCCGAGACGCGCCTCGAAACACCCGCGCCCGTCCCTGCTCCACGGCCCAAAAGGGCCTTGGGCGCGCTCTACAGAGCCTTTCTGTTCATCGCCGAAGGCGCCGGCGCCGCCATTTTTTTCGGCCTGATGTGGCTTCTCGGCGTCTTCGCCTACGGAGTCTATTTCGGACGTTGACTAGGACCCCTTCGAGGCTCGCGCCGGTTCGTCGAGACCGAGCAATTTCGGTAAGCCTCGCGATCCGTCCATCGCGTCGGCCAAGGTGTAGCGGTCCAAGACCTGAAACCACGCCTGAAGCGCTTCGCCGAAAATTCGTTGCAGACCGCAGAAACCGGAAATGACACAGCGCTCGGGCTCCGCGCCGAGACAATCGACAAGCGCGAAATCCGCCTCCATCTCGCGCATGACCGCGCCGATCGAGATCTCCGCGGGCGCTGGCCGCAGCCGCAGTCCGCCGCCGCGGCCGCGCGTCGATTCGACCCATCCGGCCTGCGCCAGATGGTTCACGACTTTTCTGAGATGGTTCTCCGAAACGCCATAGGTCTCGGCGATCTGAGGGATGGCGCCGCCTTCCTTGCCCGCCGCGGCGAGGAAAATCAGTGTCCGAAAAGCCAAATCGCTATGGAGCGTCAACCGCATCGCCGCCTCTCCGCTTGCGATAACCTAAGCGTCGCGATAAAGGTGTATTGTAGATACCTCTTATACGGAGACGCACATGTCCACCCTCTACGACCGTCTCGGCGGCGCTCCCGCCGTCGACGCCGCTGTCGACATTTTCTACCGCAAAGTCCTGGCGGACAATCGCATCAACGGCTTTTTCGATTCCGTCGACATGGAACGGCAGGCCGCCAAGCAAAAGGCCTTCCTCGCCATGGTGTTCGGCGGTCCGAATTCTTATACCGGAAAAGACATGCGGGATGGTCATAAGCATCTCGTCGCCAAAGGATTGAACGACAGCCATGTCGACGCGGTGATCGAGCATCTCGGCGCCACGCTGAAGGAGTTGGGCGTCGGCGACGCCGATATCGCGGAAGTCGCCGTCATCGCCAATTCGGCGCGCGACGACGTCCTCGATCGATAAGAAGCGCCGTTTCATGGCCCTGCTGACTTTCGGCGAAACGCCCGTCGCGATTGCGCCCGGCGAGAACGTCCTTTCGGCCCTGCTCGCGGCCGGGATCGATGCGCCACATTCGTGCCGAGCGGGATTCTGCCAGACCTGTTTGCATCGGGCGGTCGAAGGCGAAATCCCCGCCGCGGCCCAGCAGGGGCTCACGGACGCCCAGAAGGCGCAGGGCTATTTTATGGCCTGCGTCTGCGTGCCGGAAAATCCCCTGAAAATCGTCCGGGTGAGCGACGCGCCCGCCGAGACCGGCGTCGTGGTCCAGGCGATCGACCGATTATCGCCGACCGTCGTCCGGCTGCGGCTGGAGCCGAACGTTTCCTTTTCATACCGTCCCGGACAATTTCTCGCATTGAAGGCGCCCGACGGGTTTGCCCGCAATTACTCGATCGCCAGTCACCCGGAGGAACAATCGTTTCTCGAGCTGCACATTCGTCTCCTGTCCAATGGACGCATGAGCGAGTTGATCTCCGAAAGACTGTCGCCGGGCGACCGCCTCGATATATCGGGACCCTTCGGAACCTGTTTCTACGACGACTCCGATCGGGATCGACCGCTGGTGCTGGTCGGAGCCGGAACAGGGCTGGCGCCGCTGTGGGGCGTCCTGCGAGATGCGCTGAGACGCGGACATAACGGTCCGATCCGCCTCTATCACGGCGCTCTCGATCGATGGGGCCTGTATCTCGTCGACGAACTTCGCGCGCTCACCGAGGAACATGCGCATTTTTCCTATATTCCTTGCGTGCGCGGTGAAATCGGACCTGCAGGAGGCGATCTCGAAGCGGCTGTGATCGAAGGGGAGCGACAGCCGGATCTCTCGTCGTTTTTCCTGTGCGGCGGCGACGGCCTGGTCGGCCGCGTGAAACGCGGACTTTTTCTGAAAGGAGCGAAGCTGCAGCGGATTCGCGCGGATATCTTCCTTCCCGCTCCCTAGAGCTCGAGTGCGCCCAAATCCTCGATCTTCGCGCCGCCGTCTCTCAGCCCGCGCGAGCGCGCCGTAAT
>PQAN01000031.1 GCA_003105285.1 Methylocystaceae bacterium | reverse complement strand
TCGGCTTCGATCCGGCGGAACATCCGGTCGCCTTCCAGCTCGGCGGATCCGACCCGGCCGAACTCGCCCGAGCCGCGCGTATAGCCGCCGACTTCGGCTATGACGAGATCAACCTCAATGTCGGCTGCCCGTCCGATCGCGTGCAGAACGGCGCATTCGGCGCCTGCCTGATGCTGCGCCCCGACCTCGTCGGCGACTGCGTGGCGGCGATGAAGCAGGCAGTCGCCGTCCCCGTCACGGTCAAATGCCGAATCGGCGTCGACGACCAGGAGCCGAAGGCGGCGCTCTATGCGCTCGTCGAAAGGGTCGTTCCGGCCGGCTGCGACGCCTTGATCGTGCATGCCCGCAAGGCCTGGCTCGCTGGCCTGTCGCCGAAGGAGAACCGCGACGTTCCGCCTCTCGACTATGCTCTCGTCTACGAGCTGAAGCGCGATTTTCCGTTCCTGCCGATCGCCGTCAACGGCGGAATCGCGAGCCTTGCGGCGATGCGCGAGCATCTCGACCATCTCGACGGCGTCATGGTGGGGCGCGCCGCCTATCACGATCCGGCCCTGCTCCTGCGCGTCGACGCCGAACTCTTCGGCGAAGCGCCCGCGCTCGAGGACGGATTCGCGGCGATCGACGCCTTTTTGCCTTATGTCGACGATCAATTGCGACGCGGCGAGCGCCTGTCGTCGATGACGCGCCACCTGCTCGGCCTGTTCGCCGGCCTGCCGGGCGCGCGCGCCTATCGCCGCCGCCTCGCCTGCGAGGCGACGCAAGGGAGCGCCGGGATCGAGGTCCTGATCGGCGCAGTGGGCGAAGTACGGCGCGCCATGGCCCGAATGGCGGAGCTGGAGGCGGCTGCGGCAGAGCGAGCCTGACGGCTCGCGATCCAGAGTCTTACGGCGTCACCTATTCCTCGCCGACTTTCGCCGGTTTCAGGACCACAGGCCGCAGCAGGAACGATGGAATGTGATCGCCGAGCCCGATGACCGGCGGGCCGTCGTCCTCATGGACGCGCGGCCTGCGATCGCGCCTGTCGCCATAGGTCGGCGGCCGAGACGGGCGGGCGTCCAGTTCGGCGGCCTTTCGGGCGCGCGGCCGGGTCGCGGCGACGGGCGCTTCGTGCTCGGCCGATGGCGCGGGACGCCGCCCCCCTGCCCGCTCGCCGCGCGGGGTCCGTTCGCGGCGCAGCGAATGGCGCGGCGTTTCGAGCGCCGGCGGCAACTCGTCGAGGCCCGGACCTTCCCATTCGATCTTCTTGCCGATGAGCGTCTCGATCTGATCGAGATATTTGCGATCCTCGCCGGTCACGAGCGTAATGGACGTGCCCGAGCGGCCGGCGCGGCCGGTGCGGCCGATGCGGTGGACATAGTCCTCGCAATGGGTCGGCACGTCGAAATTGAACACATGGCTGACGTCGGGAATGTCCAGCCCGCGCGCCGCCACGTCGGAGCAGACGAGCAGCGAGACGTCGCCATTCTTGAAGGCGTCGAGCGAGGCCATGCGGGCGAGCTGGTCCATATCGCCATGCAACGCACCGGCCGAAAACCCGTGCTTGTCGAGCGAGCGGTGCAGGATCGCCACGTCGCGCTTGCGGTTGCAGAAGATGATGGCGTTCTTGAAATTGTCGGCGTCTCTGATGAGACGGCGCAGGGTGTCGCGTTTCTCCGCATGTCCATGGGAGGCGACCAGCACCTGGCGAATGGTCGAGGCCGTGGAGGAGGCGCGCGCTACTTCGATGCGCACCGGATTGTGCAGAAACGCCTCGGTGAGCCGGGTGATCTCGGGCGGCATGGTGGCCGAGAAGAACAGCGTCTGCCTCGTGAAGGGCACGAGCTTGCAGATGCGCTCGATGTCGGGAATGAAGCCCATGTCGAGCATGCGGTCGGCTTCGTCGATGACGAGAATTTCAATGTTGGTGAGCAGCAGCTTGCCGCGGTCGAAGAAATCGAGAAGACGTCCGGGCGTGGCGATCAGCACATCGGCGCCGCGCATGATCTTGGCCTCCTGGTCGCCGAAAGAGACGCCGCCGATCAGCAGCGTGACGTTCAACTTGTGGTTCGCGCCATATTTGGCGAAGCTCGCCTCGACTTGCGCGGCCAGCTCGCGCGTCGGCTCGAGGATCAGCGTGCGCGGCATTCGCGCGCGGGCGCGGCCCTGTTCGAGACGGCACAGCATCGGCAGCGTGAAAGCGGCCGTCTTGCCGGTTCCGGTCTGGGCGATGCCCAGAATGTCGCGTCCCTGGAGAGCCGGCGGAATGGCCTGCTCCTGAATGGGCGTCGGCTGCGTGTAGCCCGACGCCTCCACGGCCGCGAGCACCTTTTGCGAAAGGCCGAGTTCGTTGAAGTTCATCAATTGTCCTGGTCGCGGCGTCCATATGACTGGAACGAACGCGCGCAGGCCGCGTGGGGCGCGCGTTGGAAATGAGGCGGCGTCGCCGCACCGCGACGACCGAATGTTCCGCTGACGGTCTGCTCGTCGCGTTTCGCGAGCAAGACGTGCGCCATGCTTGAAGCCGAAATCGCCGGATGTCAATGAAATTGACGCGGCCTGCCGGCGTTGCCGCCGTTTTCGCCTCTCGGCGCCTGCGAAATCGGCCTCTCGTCGGCTATTTTCGGTCCTTTTCGGAAAGAGAGGCGGCCGGCGCCGACCTCGGCCGACCCGGAATTGTGGCGGTGGCCGCCATATCGACGCCGACGCCCCGGAAATTCCCGGCCTCCCGGCCATTCACCGGCCCCGGCGCGGTTGTCGCGATCCGTTTCGCGCGTCCTTCGGGTTGGACGAAGGCGATGATCGGAAATTCGCCTTTTTGTAACATTGTCGACAAGAAATTGGCGCCGAGCACGCAAATCACGGCCGCGGCGGCGGACAGCAGCGCCGCCTTCCCGATCGACGAGCCCGCCTCGTCACGGTGGAATTCTCTCGACTTCGACATTGGAGCCTCGCCCTTGGACGAGAGAGATCACCGGACAGAGTAAAAGGCGCGTTTACGATCCTCGTCGGAGATCGTCCTTCTCCCGATTGCTCGAAAGGCGCCTCGATCGGCCGCCGGGCTCGAGCTCGGACCTCGCGACGGACACGCCGGAGGCCGCGCAAGTACGAGGTCCTCGCTCCTTGTTCCAGCGCCGCGCGACATTATTTCCATGCTGGTTCCCCGCTGGCGAAAGAGAGGGGGCGCTCGCCCCCTCCTCGACGCACGTCATCGTGAATTTTTTCGTCGATCGGCTTTTGGGTCTTGCCAATGCCCCCGCAAGAAAGAAAACTCGACATGTCTTTGCTCCGCCGTCGTCGCACCTTTCGCGAGACAGGGCGCGGTACGGAGAATGCTTCGGACAGATGCGGCAGAGGGGTCGGCGGTGAAAGACGTGAAAGGGGAAAGAGGAAGGCCACGGTGAATGCGATCGACGATTTCTCGCTCGGAAGCCGCAGTCGGAGGGGCTCGATGGCGAACCGCGATTTGGCGCCTTACGCGAGCAAGGAGCCTCGCAAGAGCGGGGGGAGCGACGGCGGCTCCGGGTCCGGCACGGCGCTCATCACGCGCACGAGAACCCAGACGCGGCGTCCGAACATGTATCGCGTCTTGCTGCTCAACGACGATTACACGACCCAGGAGTTCGTGGTCATCGTCTTGCGCAAATATTTCAACAAGACCCTGGAAGAGGCGACACGCATCATGCTGCATGTGCATAATCACGGCGTCGGCGAATGCGGCGTCTACACCTATGAGGTGGCGGAGACGAAAGTCACGCAAGTGATGGACTATGCGCGCAAGCATCAGCATCCGCTTCAGTGCATCATGGAAAAGAAGTGAGGGCGGACCGACGATGCCTACATTCTCGCGCAACCTCAAGCAGTCCCTAGATCGCGCTCTGGCCTCGGCCAGGGAGCGCCACCACGAATATGCGACGCTGGAGCATCTGCTGCTCAGCCTCATCGACGATACGGACGCGGCGGCGGTGCTGCGCGCCTGTTCGGTGGACCTCGACCTCCTCGCCAAGAATTTGCGCGATTACATCGATCGCGAATTGGACAATCTGGTCAATGAAGCGGCAGGCGACTGCAAGCCGACGGCCGGATTCCAGCGCGTCGTGCAGCGCGCCATCATCAGCGTGCAATCCTCGGGACGCGAGGATGTGAGCGGCGCCAATGTGCTCGTCGCGCTGTTCGCCGAACGCGAGAGCCACGCCGTCTATTTCCTGCAAGAGCAGGACATGACGCGCTATGACGCGGTGAACTACATCAGCCACGGCATCGCCAAGCGGCCCGGTCTGTCCGACACGACGAGGGCCGCACGCGGCGTCGAGGAGGAAGGCGAACGCACCGACGCGCGCGAGGCCCGCGACGGCGAACCACGCAAGAAGGAAGGCGCGCTCGAAGCCTATTGCATCAATTTGAACCGCAAGGCGCGCGAAGGCCGCATCGATCCGCTCATCGGCCGCGAGGCCGAAGTGCTGCGCACCGTTCAGGTCCTGTGCCGCCGGCAGAAGAACAATCCTCTGCTGGTCGGCGACCCGGGCGTCGGCAAGACGGCGATCGCGGAAGGACTCGCCCGCAAGATCGTCTCCGGCGACGTCCCCGATGTGCTCTCGGGCGCGACCGTCTTTGCGCTCGACATGGGCACATTGCTCGCCGGCACGCGCTATCGCGGCGATTTCGAGGAGCGCCTGAAGCAGGTCATCAAAGAGATCGAGAATCACAAGAACGCGATTCTCTTCATCGACGAGATCCACACCGTCATCGGCGCGGGCGCGACGTCGGGCGGCGCGATGGACGCGTCCAATCTGTTGAAGCCGGCGCTCGCGCAAGGCACGCTGCGCTGCATCGGCTCGACGACCTATAAGGAATATCGGCAATATTTCGAGAAGGACCGCGCGCTCGTGCGGCGGTTCCAGAAGATCGACGTCAACGAGCCGTCGATCCCCGATACGATCGAGATCATCAAGGGCCTTAAGCCCTATTTCGAGGAATTCCACAAGATCCGCTACACCAATGAGGCGTTGAAGGCGGCGGTGGAATTGTCGGCTCGCTATATTCACGACCGCAAGCTGCCCGACAAGGCGATCGACGTCATCGACGAAACCGGCGCGGCGCAGATGCTGCTGCCGGATTCGAAGCGCAAGAAGACGATCGGCCTCAAGGAGATCGAGACGACGATCTCGACGATGGCGCGCATTCCGCCCAAGACCGTCTCGAAGGACGACGCCGAGGTGCTCGCCCATCTCGACGAGACGCTGAAGCGCGTCGTCTACGGGCAGGACAAGGCGATCACCGCTCTGACCGCAGCGATCAAGCTCGCCCGCGCCGGGCTGCGCGATCCCGAGAAGCCGATCGGCAGCTATCTGTTCTCCGGCCCGACCGGCGTCGGCAAGACGGAGGCGGCGCGCCAGCTCGCGACGTCGCTCGGCATCGAGCTCGTCCGCTTCGACATGTCCGAATATATGGAGCGGCACACGGTGAGCCGGCTCATCGGCGCGCCTCCCGGCTATGTCGGCTTCGACCAGGGCGGCCTGCTGACGGATGCGATCGACCAGCATCCGCATTGCGTGCTGCTGCTCGACGAGATCGAGAAGGCGCATCCCGATCTCTACAACATCCTGCTGCAGGTGATGGATCACGGCAAGCTCACCGATCACAACGGCAAGCAGATCGACTTCCGCAACGTCATCCTCATCATGACGACGAACGCGGGCGCCGCCGATCTCGCCAAGACGCCGATCGGCTTCACGCGCGCCAAGGTCCAACACGCCGACGACAACGAGGCGATCAATCGTCTGTTCGCGCCGGAATTCCGCAACCGACTCGACGCGATCGTCTCCTTCGGCCATCTGCCGGCCGAGGTCATCGCGCGCGTCGTCGACAAATTCGTCATGCAGCTCGAGGCGCAGCTCGCCGACCGCAATGTGACGATCGAGCTGACCGACGAGGCGCGCGCTTGGCTCGTCGAGCACGGCTATGATCAGGCGATGGGCGCGCGGCCGATGTCGCGCGTCATCCATCACCACATCAAGACGCCGCTCGCCGACGAGGTTCTGTTCGGCCGGCTGAAGAACGGCGGTGCGGTGCGCGTCGTCGTCGTGACCGGCGAGAGCGGCGCGAAGACGCTGGGCTTCGTGTTTCCGGAAGGTCCGGTGCTGCCGCGTCCCGAACGCGACATCATCGAGGCCGGCAAGAAGCGCGCCTCCTCCGACGGAGAGCCTCGCCGCCCGCGCAAGAGCAAAGAGGCCGAGTCGGCGAACGGCTCCGACTCGTCACGGGGCCAAGGCGACGGCGCCCGCCCGCGCAGCGTACCCGAGACGCCGCTGAAGAACTAGAACGTTTCCAGCCGAAGTGGGAACC
>PQAN01000030.1 GCA_003105285.1 Methylocystaceae bacterium | reverse complement strand
GTATTCCTTGGCCCGCTTGGTCATCTCCGTTAGCTTGGCGCGGCAGTCCGGTCCGCGACAGGCGGACGCGGTCGGGAGTTTTGCCGAAGAACGAAGAGCCTTCGGAAGGCGCCTCATGGCGCGAGGCTAGGGACCGGGCACGAAAATGACAAGACAGTTCCGATTTTTGCACGGCCTCCTATTTTCCCTCTTCGCGTTTGCGTGCCATGGCGCCGACCGCGCGTCCGCCGAAGGCACCTGCCCACCCGGATTCATCCCGGGCGGCGCTATGGTCCCCGGACAAGAACATGCCGGTTGGACGGGTTGCCTCCACATGTACGACGTTGGCGATGACGGCGCCGAGCAGAGCAGAGGCGGCGATTCCGGCCCTTCTCCCTTCAATGCTGCTGAGTTCCGCGCCCTTCTCCAATGGGAAAAACAAGTTGCGCAGGAAAACGAAGAGCGTCTCTTGAAGAACAATCCCGTTTTGCGCGAATTGAAGCAAGGCGTGTGGAAATTCTCACACTCGCAGCTGAAAGATTCACGTCAGATATGCACCGCATCATTCCTCCAGTTGAATGGCGGCGTCTTGATCATGGATTGGGTGGGCGAAGCCAAAGGCACGCTCCTCGCCTATTTCGGCGGGGCGATCCCGCCGACCACGGACATACGCACCGAAACGGTCAGTCTTACCCAGTCCGGGGAAATCCAGACGGTTCGCGCTTTTCATGCGAGCTTGCCTTAGTCCGCGAAGATCGGAATGATCATATTCGCCGTCCCCTCCACACAGGCGCTGCTCGGTTCGATTGAAGAAATGCAGGATTATGCAGTGGAACTGCACGGACAGGAAGTCATCCACGGCAAGTGGCACAGCGGCTCGACGGCGCGAAAGTGGTTGAGCAACTGCGTCAACAAGCGTGGCAAATGAATCACGATCGGAGCGCTCTCCAGCGACTGACCCCTGCCGAGAGCAAGGGTGAACACGCGCGTTCTCGCCGGCCTCGTTGCAGTGATTTCGAAAAAGCGCGGGCGAGATGGTCAAAACTTGCATGATGCACAAAATCTGCACCCGGTTCGCCGTGCGTCTTTGCGCCTTGGCCCTCTTCGCGCAAACCTCGGCCTGCAGCGCAGAATTGCCGCCGGATGCGCCAACGCTGCGAGACGCACGTAAATTTCTAATTTCACATACCGACGCTGGATGCGACGATACCGATAACGCACACCTTATCAAGGATGACCGGATAATCGTGGCGTCACGGAGCGGCAATGTCGCCACGATCATCTATGATCTCCATTGCGAGTATTCCGCTGCTCGGACCCGTGTGTTTCTTCTGTGGCGGACTTTCTCCGGCTACCGGCTGATGCACTTCGCAAAGCCTGTATATGAACTTCGCTGGGCGGACGACATCGAATCCGAGTTGGCGGAGAAGCCCAGCGCGATCGGATACGAGGTCGTGACCAGACTTCCGAATGGGAAAATCAATTCGAATAGCCTTGAAATAACCAGCGACGAGCGTTGGGGCGCCAGTGAAGACTCCGGGGAGCAGGGGTCGTGGCGTTTCCTGCACAACACCGACCGCTATGCTTTGTCCTCCTTCGAAGTAGAACCGTACAGCTTACGCGGTCTCGGGCCGAACAAAGCTGACCGACTGAAAGGCAAGCGCTTCATGCTTTTTCCGTCCGAAAAATAACCTCGCTGGAATCATCCCCACTTCTCAGAGTGAATTTCTTAAACCGATGGACGCCATGGCTCTCACCTGCCGCACTTATCGTTTTGCACTTTCCTTCGTTCTCGCAGTGACTCTCGGCGCTTCGGCAGAGGCGCGCGCCGGAGCCGGCCCACTCGAGACGCTGCTCATCGCCTTCGCACAGGGCAAGCGGGACAAGGACATCGCCGCGCTTTCGAACATCGAATGGCAAGGTTTCGCCTATCCCGAAGATTCCGAAAAAGATCTCAGCGTGACATACCATTTGCGCGGACGGCTGCGCCTGAATGGATTTGGCGAGGTCGATCTTCCGGTTGGAATCGGCGCGAACGCAACGCACAAAAAGGGCAATGAAGGCGACGCTTCAATCGACGTCATTTTCCACAGCGCCAAGGGCGTTCGTGCGATAGAGCTTCAGAAGTTCTATCCGAGCGCCAGTTATCGGGAAATTCTCCAAAGGCAGTTGAGCGTCGGGGCCGTGACGCTGCTCGCCGATAATTGCAAAACGGACGGCTATGGCGATCTGCCAGATGACGAGCACACCGCCTTTTTTCGGATTGATCTTCCAGCCGCGCCGACGCCGGTTTTTGTCCGTGCTGGCCGCAACGAGGATGGCGGCAAAAACAGCCCGGGAGAGACGTTCTTTTCCTTCTCTCTGTTCACGCCCGGGAGCGATATGACCAAGAGGTCCTGTGTCAACCGCGCGGAGCCGTTTCGATGACTTCGTCGCGGCGTGGAACAACAACCGCAAGAGAGGATGATATGCGAAGAGTTTTGTTGGCGTCTCTGTTGATCTTTTCTTTCACGGGCGTCGCGGGGCGCGCCCTTGCGGTCGATTGCCCGAACGTGGACGTCGACAAGGTCAAGCGCGCGATCGGCGGGTTGTCGGAGTTTTACGGCGACGTGCCGTCCTGCCTCGACTGTCAAAGGCAGAAAAAGCCGATCGAGCGGCTGATCTGCCAAAACAGCGGATTGAGGCTCATGGAAGTCCTGGACACTAAGGCTGCCGTTTACGCCTATGAGAACGCCACCAAGAGCGAAACGGTTCATTCGAAGCCGGACTGCTCCTTTGTTCACAAGGAGCTTTCCAATAATTGCGTCGACGCCGTTTGCGTCTGCACAAATTTAAAAGAGCACACGAATGATTCGCGAGGCGGAGAATCCCCTTATTATGGCGAGACGCGTTGAAGGTCGAAGCAGATCGCACGTCGCTGGAGCAGCGTCTATGGCATTGACGAGTTCTGGAGCGCTGGCGACTACTGCTTTGGGTCTTGAGATTTTTCTTTCGTTGTGGCCGGCCCATGCGAGCGGCAGGCTGCCGGTACCGCCATCTTCACAAGCGCTCGCGTCGCATCGCGCATGCGTCGAAGCGCTCGAGCGCCAATATGCCGAGGACAAGAGACGCATCGTCGAAAAGACTGTCGACGCCGACGGCTCCAGCCAAGAGACGTCGTTGGAGACATCGGGCATAGAGCGGAAGGGGACCGACAACGTCCGGTATCAGGCGACCATCTGGTATCACCACGGGCGCGTTCGGACCGATCTCGGACAGATCGAAACGAGCCACAGCTTCGAGACCCGGCTCCGGGAATGCAAAGGCGCGACGCTCCACATCAGTGGAGAAACGGGCTACACATTGAGCACCTTCGAGCCCTGGAGGAAGTCCGCGCCATGACGCAGACGACTTTGTCGCGGCGGAATTTCGTTATCGGCGCTCTGAGCTCATCTCCGTTCGCTTTTCCGACGGCGAGCGTCGCCGCACCCGATGCTGCGGAGATATTTTCCGATCCGAAGATTGTCGCGTTGCTCCGCGCGGCCTTTCAGCGGGACAGCAAGCGCGCCGCCGATCTCGTGGCGGTTGGCGCCGATGTGAAGGCGAGAGGCGACAAGAACGTCACGCTGTTACAATGGGCTATGCTCAACAAAAGCCACTTCGCCTTCCAAGTGCTGCTGAATGTCGGCGCCGATCCTGCGCAGCCCGGCGTCGACGGCGATACGGCGATCCACTTCGCGGCCATGGCGAATGATTTGGAATATTTGCGTCTCCTCCTCGCGCGCCATATCGACGTCGACGCCCACAATGGGTTGACCGGCAGGACGCCTTTGATGGCGGCCTTGATGGGGGAACGGGAGCGGCAGTTCGAAATGTTGCTCGCAGCCGGGGCGCGTTTGAACCATGCCGACAACATGGGCAATACCATTCTGCATCTCGCGGCGCAAATCAACGATGCGGCGCGCGTTCTCAGATTGTTGCAACAAGGAGCCCCAGCGGGGGCGCGCAACCGGCAGGGCAAGACATTCCAGACCTACCTCTTCATGACGCCGGAGCGTCTGCTCAACGCCGAAGCATGGCAAGCGCGGCGGGAGATCATCGACTGGATGGTGCAAAACGGCATTCCCCTTGAACGCTG
>PQAN01000029.1:2172-3818 GCA_003105285.1 Methylocystaceae bacterium | reverse complement strand
TAGGTGAGATTGGTCACATCGCTGGAGACGCCGGAGCCGAAGATCAGCAGCATGATGAAGGAGCCGAGGAACGCGAAGACCAGCCGCACCGGATCGCGCATAAGCGACAGCGTCTCGCATTTGGTATAGGCGAGGAGACGCCGCAAAGGCACGAAGGTCGAGCGAAAGAGTGACGGAGCCTCTCCATTCTGGAGGGTCATCACTTGGACCTCCGCCGCGGCGGGCGCGGATGAAGAGGTCTCCGCCTCTTCGATATAGGCGATGAACGCCTCTTCGAGATCGGTTCCGTCTTTGGAGTCGATGACGTTCTTCGGCGTGTCGCAGACGAGGACTCTGCCGGCATGCATCAATGAGATGCGATCGCAGCGCATCGCCTCGCTCATGAAATGGGTTGAGACGAAGATCGTGACGCCGCGGGTTCGCGACAGATCGGCGAGCAGACGCCAGAATTCGTCGCGCGCCAGCGGATCGACGCCCGAAGTGGGCTCGTCCAGGATCAGGAGCTCGGGGTCATGCACGATCGCCACGGCCAGGGAAAGGCGTTGCCGCACGCCGAGCGGGAGCGAGTTGGCCTCGGTGTCGGCATATTCGACAAGACCGACATCTACCAGGAGCTTGGCGACACGGGCCTCGACTTCGCCCTCGGCTATTTGGAAAAGGCGGGCATGAAGAAGGAGGTTCTGCCGCGTGGTGAGCTCGCCGTAGAGCGAGAAGGATTGCGACATGAAGCCGACACGCCGACGTATCGACAGGTCGCTGGCGTCGACGGGCCTTCCGTAAACCTCGGCCTCCCCTTCGCTGGGGGCCAAGAGTCCCGTCAACATCTTCATGGTCGTCGTCTTGCCGCAGCCGTTCGAGCCGAGGAAGCCGAAAATCTCCCCGCGTTCGATGGGGAAGCTGACGCGATCGACGGCAGTGAAACCGTCGAAACGACGCGTCAGATTTTTTGCGACAATTACGGGAGCCTTCGAGTTCTGCGTGCGTGGCGGAATGACGAGACGCCGAGATTCTGATTTTTGTCCTGGTTGCAGGGCGACAAAGACAGCTTCGAGGTCTTGTTGGCCCGTCTTCGCGCGGAGTTCATCTGCAGTGCCGGAGGCGAGCACTCTCGCGTGATCCATCACGACGAGCCAGTCGCAATGGCTCGCCTCATCCATGTAGGCGGTGGAGACCACGACACTCATCGTCGGCCGCTCGCGACGCAGATCGCCGATGAGGTTCCAGAACTGTCGGCGCGACAGCGGATCGACGCCGGTCGTCGGCTCGTCGAGGATGAGAAGGTCCGGTTCGTGAATCAGCGCGCAGCAAAGACCGAGTTTTTGCTTCATGCCGCCCGATAGCTTTCCGGCAGGCCGATCGAGAAAGGGGAGCAAGCCGGTCGCCGCTGTCAGGCGGCGGGTGCGCGTTTCACGCTCCGACGCGGACAAGCCGAAGAGAGTTCCGAAGAAAACCAGGTTTTCGCGGACGCTGATCTCCTGATTGAGGTTCTTGCCGAGTCCTTGTGGCATATAAGCAATGCGAGTGCAGACAGAGCGGCGATGCCGCGCGTCTCCCATGCTGCCGCCGAGGACCGCGACCGATCCTGTCTGCAGCTTTCGGGCTCCCGCGATCAGGCCGAGAAGCGTGGACTTTCCGGCGCCATCCGG
>PQAN01000029.1:0-2060 GCA_003105285.1 Methylocystaceae bacterium | reverse complement strand
GTCGCCGTAGATGTGGGTGGCGCCCGAAACCTCGGCGATCAATGGCGCAGAAGCCGTCATCGTCAATCTCCCGCGTCGAGAGGATCACCCTCGATCCGCTTCTGCAAGAAGTCCGGCCAATCGGGTGGATTCGGATCGAGGCGTACATAGCCGACGCCACGGGCGCCCGTTTTCACCTGTTCGATGTGGCGCTCGATGAGGCTCGGAGGTATGCGCAGCTTGACCCGAAACATCAGCTTGTCTCGTTCGCTGCGCGTCTCGACCTGCTTGGGCGTGAACTGAGCCTCCGGCGACACGAAACTCACTTTGGCCGGAATGGCGAAATCGGCGCCGTCGAGCTGGATTCGCGCTTGCGACCCGATCGGCACGCGCATGACCTGCTCGGAGGGGAGATAGATCTCCATATAGATCTCCGACAGATTGACGATCGTCAGAACCTTGCCGCCGGCCGAAACGACTTCTCCGGGATTGGCGAGACGATAAAGAACGCGACCCCGCACAGGCGCCACGAGGACGGCGTCGGCGATCTGGGCGTCGATCTGATCGACGGCCGCTTTCGCGGCCACGATCGACTGCTCGCGAGCCGTCACGGTCTTCTCAGCGGCTTCGAGGATGGCTCGCGCGGCGTCGCGTTCGCTCCTCGCCTCATCGCGGTTCTGCTTGCTGGCGGCTCCGATGCCGACGAGCCCGAGGACTCTCCGAAGGTTTTCTTCCTTGAGAAGCAACTCCGCTTGCCGTTGAGCGACTGTCGCCTTCGCCGACAGCATCGAGGCTTCCTCGGACGTCACGTCGGCGGTGTTTTTGGCGCGTTGGGCCTGCAACTCCGTGGTGTCGATGCGGGCGAGCATTTGTCCCGCCGAGACGAGATCGCCTTCTCGAGCCAGCACCTCTCGGACGCGTCCAGCCGACTTCGCAGCAATGTCGACCTGATCGGACTCGATACGTCCGTTGCCGAACTGAAGTCCTTCGGGCAGCTTGTCTTGCCGGCTTTGCCACCAATGCCAGACGCCGCCCGCGCCGGCCAGGACAAGCAAAATCGGAACTAGGACAGCGACATTCGTCAGGCGGCGCATTTTTGTGGGCCCAGGATTTTTATCTCTGCGTTCAGTGCTCATACATTTTCCCTCGACGAGAGGACCTCGCGACTGCTCCCGAGCCGTGTTGCATGATCGACGATCGAGACAGCCTCGAGGCGAGGAAAGGCGAGCGCGTTCTCAGGAGCCGATGACCATCGTCACCGGCATCGGATGGCGTGTCATTCCGCTCCTCGGCACAGGCCCGCTATACGAAGATTGGAGAGTTGATGCTCGACCGCTTGGAAAGCGGCGAGCACAGCTCCATGACAAGGTCGGAGATCGAGACGGGCATGGCCGAGCGGCGCCTGATCTTTCCCGAGCAGTCGCTGATATTGGACGCGCGCCGCTCGATAGCGCCCAGAGACCGACCGAGGGCAGCGAAGACCGGAGAGCTGCCGCGGCACGGGCGCTTATACAAAAGCGCTTCAGTAGCTCGCGCCAGATGAGGAGCGGCATAACGACAAGCTCGATCCCTGCCGAGAAAAGCGGATGGCCCGGATGCATTTGCCTTGCCCGACAGAAGAAGCCGATCGATTTCTGCAAGAAATGCGATCGGCTTTTCCGTGAGAGTTCCACGGCTGTGCTGAAGTCGCCAGTACATAAAGCCAGACCTCGACAGCCGTCAAGCGATTGAACGCTTTATATGCGCATTTACATAATGTGTCCCGTCCGCTCCAGTGCTCAGACGTCAGCCCGGCCGCCTCGATGCCTGGTCAGCCGAAGAACGGCGTAAGGGCATTGTCACATTAATGGGCGGGTAAGTGGACACGGGGATATTCCCGCCATGAGACAGTTGCCTGATGCAGAGGGGCCGACCGTAGCGTTCGCTGCAACATTTCATCTTCTCGGCGGTCCGCGCGCTTCGCCATTGCCATCCGTCTGGGCGATGGAAGAGTGGAAGTCTGTGACGACAGTCGCTTGAAATCCGCCCGCGTGGCGTCTGCGCGCCAGAATCGAATTTATGGGACATCGCCGAGGCGATGT
>PQAN01000028.1 GCA_003105285.1 Methylocystaceae bacterium | reverse complement strand
CGCGGCCATGTGCTCTCAATCTGTGAAGAGTGCTATCGGTGTCCTCGACGATACGCTGGGCAGCTTCTAGAAACTCCCTCCCGACCAACGTAGGTCGCGTCCCGCCATTGGTGCGCTCGAACAGTTCCACTCCGACCTCATGCTCGAGATCGCGAAGGCAACGGCTGAGAGTCGATTGACGGACATTCAATGTCTCCGCCGCTTGCCGGAGGCTTCGATGTTGAGACGCTACGATCGCCCATTTCATATCCCGAATCTCCGGACTCATCTGAAACGCTCGCTTTTCACGTTCACGAATAAGAAAAGGCCGAACACACGCCGTCGATCGGAAACCAATTCAGCTTTTCGCCAACGAAGATCGCTTCGAGATCGTCACTTATTTTAGGATTCGCAAGAGGCGTCTACGTCGTCGTTAAGCGCCTCGGGCTGCACACGTCTAGCAAATCGTTCTCAGGTCGATTGGATTTCTTCACATTTCCCTTGTCCGTCCCGGGTACATCGCTCAGTGACCGTGACGATCCCCTTGTTGCCGTCGACGACGAGATCGACGTTGTCCTCGATAGAGTCATACCCTCCACGCACATTTACGACCGCAGGCACACCGAATTCGCGCGCGACAATGGCGCCGTGCGAGAGATAGCCGCCGATTTCGATCACTAGCCCTCGCGCCAAGAGAAAGAGCGGCGTCCAGCCAGGATCAGTCGAGCGCGCAACCAGAACGCCGCCATCACGCAAGCGCTCGGCTTCACTCGGATTGCGCAGTTTACGCGCTTGTCCCTGCGCAATGCCGGGTGACGCCGCAAGCCCTCGCAAAATATGTCCGCTCGCTTCCGTGCACTCCGCCGACGTCATCGGAGCGGCGCCACTCGACGTTTCGATAATCACATCAGGCGGCGGATCGCACGCACGCCACGCCTCCCATTGCTTACGGCGATCCTCGATGAGCTCGCGTGCGCCTTCGCCGGACCAGTCGCCGTTCGCGAGCGCCCATAGATCGGTCATCGTCAGCATGAAGACATCATCACGCTTCTCGATAACGCCGCGCGCCACGAAGCGATTTCCATATTCGAGTGCAAAATGCCGCGTCACCCCAGAGGCGACGGCGACGAGGGCGGATTTCGTCTGCTCGCGCAATCGAAAACCTTCCTCCGCTTTGGCGACAAGCCAACCGAGCGCGAGGCGTAGAAACACTGGTAGCGCACGCAACGCAGCTTGCGCCTCGTCGCGCACGCGCCTCGCCGATTGCGGACTGTGTGTAGCCGCGCCAAGATTTCGCGCCAGTTCCTTCACTGCCTCGGGCGTCTCGCTCCAACGTGGATTCGCAACATCCAGTTCGTCGAAGCCGCGATGTCCGTATTTGTCGAGCCACGTCTCGATTGCGCTGTCGAATGCTGCTCCGCTTGTTCCATGGCGAGCGGCGATGTCATGAAGCTCATAGGCATGCTCGGCGCTGGCAACGCCGCCCTGACCGGACATCAGGCCGCCTAGAAGCGGTTCGATTTGTTCGTGCGGCAGATATTTTTCTGCCAGCCGGCGTGCCATGCCGAGCCAAATCGTTCCGATGGAATTCGCCAACATGAACGGCGGCTGCCAATCAGGCCTTGCGACCTCGAGCCATAATTGCATGATCTCGGCGTCCGAAAGGCCAATGAGATCGCGACGTCGTAACGCCGTCGCACGCGAAAGAACTCGATCATTCAGGCAAGGCAGCTTCTTCGGCAACGCCCAAATCGCACTCATCAGCCTTATGCCGGCCATCACGCGACGAAACCTCGCCGGCCTATGAAAAGAATTGTCCGCGGGAACATGAATCTCCGGCTGGAACCCACCGAAGGTTGTGTTGAAGTCGGCTGGCGATGCCCCAAAAGCATCCCAGCCAACGAATTGCAGCGCCGACGCATTGACATAGGGGCGCCCTTCGAAGCGCCGGACAAGCTGCATTCCCTCTAGTGGGGAGTAGCCGCACAACCGCTGCAAATCGAACAGCTTGAACGCGAGCCACGTAGGGCAAGGACTCCAGCCCATCGGCGACAGAACGCCGGCGAGAATCTCCTTGAAATTGGCGTTGGTCCAGATTGTCGGCTGATCGGCGATCTGCGGAAAGGTTCGTTTCGGCAGGGCAGTGATTGGTCGCGTCTGCAAGATGAAAATCTTCTCGCCATCAAATGCCCATTCGATATCTTGCGGCGTATCGCCCTCGCCAAAATCCCAGTGAGTGCGCCAGGCGAGCATCGTCAGATGCGACGCCATTGAAGCCGGCAAGGTACCGAGTTCGCCGCGAACAGGACTAAAGCCATCAATCAGCACATCGATGCTTGCGCGCGCAGGCGTCTCCCGCCCGTCGACGAGCTTGTCGCCAAGACCTGCGACAGTCTCGATGACGATGCGGTCGCGTCGTCCATCGCGCGGATCAGCGGTGAAGACGACGCCCGCGGCGACAGGTTCGCTCGCGTTTTTCGCCGTGATCATTTCGCAGATGACGACGCCGCAACGCACATCGGCGTCCGGGATCGCGAAGCGGCGGCGATAGGCGAGCGCTTGCGGCGTCCACAACGAGGCGAAACATTTGTGGACGGATCGCAGGATCGCCTCACGCCCGACGACATTCAAGAAACTCTCGTGAATGCCTGCGAAGGCGTGCTTTTCGCCGTCTTCTCCGGTGGCGCTGGACCGCACGGCAACAGGCCCGTTATCGATTCCCGCCTGCGTGAGCGCTGCGTCGAGTTCACTGGAAAGGTCTGACGGTAGCTGCGCGCTTTCGATCGCCGTGCGAATATCCGTGAGCAGCGCTTGCGTCCTCGGAATGGCGACATCGCGCGTCTCTATCGCCGCCGCCTCGGCGATGAGAGGTGCGACGTTTTCGTGGCTCGCCACGGCGTCATATGCCCCGACCTCGACGACGATTCCGCGCGGAACGGGAAAGCCCCAGCGCGCGAGCCGTCCGAGATTCCAAGCTTTTCCGCCGACCCGCGCGGAACCAGCGGCAACAGCCTGCCGAAAATCGAGAATCGCAGTCATTTTCTCTCGCTCCTCGCGCCGATGCCCTCGAGCGTCAGTTGCAACAGCCAATCGATCTGACCGGCCGTCAGCGGCTTTCCGGTCTTCAACGCGTGAATCACGGTGGGGATGAACAAGCCGAGGACGATAAAGGTGAGCGGCATCGGATCGTGATCGGAGCGGATGACGCCCTGCTTCTGGCCAAGCGCAAGCACGTCGCGCAAAAGGCCGCGAAACGATGCACGTCCGCTAGGCGCCTCCGTCTCCGTGTCCGTCGAAAGAGCACGCATCAAGGTCGCCATCGCGATTCTCGGATATTCGGAATACCAGCGAGCGGCGTCGAGTAACGCGTCCCTCAGCAAGAGGCGGGCGTTCTCTCC
Organism: Methylocystaceae bacterium; assembly: GCA_003105285.1. Classification (GTDB taxonomy): domain Bacteria; phylum Pseudomonadota; class Alphaproteobacteria; order Rhizobiales; family Beijerinckiaceae; genus Methylosinus. Next base: position 847 of record PQAN01000028.1, on the reverse strand, counting down.
CGCTTCGAGGCGGCGGCGAAATGCGCTTCCCCATTGCGTGCTCGCCCGATGGACGATCGCAAATGCGATCTCCTCCTTCGACGCGAACAGATTGTAGACAGTCGCCCGCGTGAGCCCCGCACGCGTCGCAAGAGCTTCCATACTGGCGCCCTCCACTCCGTGCTGCTCGAACTCGATCAGAGCCGCATCGAGGATTTGCTGGCGCGATCGGTCCTTTCGGTTAGGCTTGGCGATTTCCATTTACAAAGATCCATTTTTAGACATATGTAAATATATTCGAGAACAACGTCAAGACGCCTTTTGAGGCTGGACAGGGATCAGGAGTCCATGCAAGCCGGCACAAATGGCTTCGGCTTGCGAAACAAGGTGACCAAGTAGACTTCGAAGCACTTCCGGTCGCGCGCCACTACCCGGCCGCCATCATGCGCGATGTCGACTGATGTATTCGGGCCGCCGTATCGAATGTCGGCGGCCAACTCCCCGGCCGACGCAATTTCGAACCCGTACGCCCCGGCTCGTCCTCGACAACCGCGGATGACGAAAACCTCGTTTCAAAAGCTGCCATCGCGAGCCGCGTTTGGAGCGGCATCGATCGCGCAGGGCGCGAACATAACGTGTCGGTTACAGCAATGTGGTCGCCGTGATCAGGGCGACGGCGTGGTGTGTAGCGACTTTCTCTCCGTCGGCCTTCACAACTGAAACCGGCAGTCGTCCGTTGCTAAAATGTTCTGACGGGTTTAACTTCGCTGCGCTGCCGTTGAAAAAAGCAGCGGCCGAACGGGATGGTGGAACATCCCGCCCGGCCTGACCACAACCCACGCTTCTGAGGAGCTTGGATCATGGCTGA
>PQAN01000027.1:764-2541 GCA_003105285.1 Methylocystaceae bacterium | reverse complement strand
GGTTGTGTCGCAAATTTTGTCTACGGAGACGACGCGGGCGTGTGAGAGTGACACGGCTCAGATCGTGCCCCAGAGCGTGGTGTAGCTGGATCGAGGCGGACACCAGGATTTCCGGCTATGGCCGGAATGGTCTGGCGGTCACGGCGGACAGCCTGACGATCGGATCATCGCTCAAAGGCGCGATGGTTGCCAGCGTCATGTAGCGGCCGCGCTGCACGGCCCATTCATCGTTCGTTTCGAGCAGGATCGCGCCGACGAGACGGGTGATCGCGTCCTCGTTGGGAAAGATGCCGACGACCTCGGTGCGGCGTTTGATCGTAAGCGATGGGGTGGACGCCCCCAGACGGCATCGAATGTGCCAAGGTAGAGGTGTTAAAACAGCCGCTACGAAGGGGACGTCCATGGAACAGGTTAGCATCATCGGGATCGATTTGGCCAAGAACGTTTTTCAGCTTCACGGCGCGCGGCCGGATGGATCGGTTGCATTCCGCAAGAAGCTCTCTCGGTCGAAGCTGCTGTCGTTTTTGTCGTCGTTGTCGCCATGCTGTGTGGCAATGGAAGCCTGCGCCGGCGCGCATCATTGGGGCCGCACGATACAGGCGCTCGGGCACGAGGTGCGCCTGATTGCGCCGAGCTACGTCAAACCCTTCGTCAAGCGTCAAAAGAACGACGCAGCCGACGCGGAGGCAATTGCAGAGGCGGCAGGAAGGCCAACGATGCGGTTCGTGGCGGTAAAGAGCATCGACCAGCAGGCGTCATCGATGGCCTTCAAGACCCGCGATCTTTTGGTTCGTCAGCGAACACAGACGATCAATGCGCTGCGGGGGCACTTGACAGAATACGGCGTAATCGTTCCGCAGGGACCTCAGCACGTCGGTCGGCTGATCGAAGAGGTGCGAAAAGCGGATTCGAATTTGCACGGCATCGTTGTCGATCTTTGCGAAGCTCTCATTCGCCATCTCGACGCGCTCCATGAGCAGATCGCCGAGCTCGATCAACAGATTCGCGAACGTGTTCGCGCTAGCGAAGCCGCGCGGCGACTAACGACGATCCCCGGCATCGGTCCGATTTGCGCTGCGGCAATTATGGCGTTGGCGCCGGCCCCGGAGACTTTCGCGAAGGGGCGTGACTTCGCAGCTTGGCTCGGTCTCACACCGCGCCAACATTCCACGGGCGGAAAGGCCAGGCTCGGAGCGGTGTCGCGAATGGGTCAGCGTGACCTTCGTCGGCTGCTCATCATCGGCGCCATGTCGGTCATTCGCTGGGCGGCGCGACGCGGCGCGCCGGCGGGCTCTTGGCTTGCCCGGATGCTCGCCAAAAAGCCTCGTTTGCTCGTCGCCACCGCCTTGGCGAACAAAATGGCGCGCATTGCTTGGGCTTTGCTCGCGCGCGGAGAGGTTTATCGGGTTCCGGCGACTGCCGTCGTGTGAGCGACGCGGCGACCGGGGCTGTCGACGAATGTGGCGGGCCTGAGGAAGGTTTATGGGCAAACGGTCGATGAAGACGGGATCGGGAGAATCAGTCCGCACCGAAGCGCCTCGAGCGCGCGTAAGCGTGATGGACCCGATCTGCGCACTTTCCATAATGGCTCGCGGCGTGTGAAAGCCGCATATCGAGGCCGGACACACGACAGCGCTCGACCACATGCCCAGGAACCAAACGAAATTCTGCTTGCATTCGTGGGGGCGTCCACACACGGTGCGAGCGTCCCACCTCGAAAAAGTTTGAGCGCCGCGCGATCCTCTTCAAGTGATTTGGTCATGAGGAGGGTTGGGCG
>PQAN01000027.1:0-709 GCA_003105285.1 Methylocystaceae bacterium | reverse complement strand
GATGCCATGCATGAAGGCAGGACTTATCAACGGGTGGAGCTGATCACCGGCGGCCGGCGCCGGCGCAGTTGGACGTCCGAGGAAAAAGCCAGGATCGTCGCGGAAAGCGCGGAGCCGAACGCCAACATTTCGGACGTCGCTCGACGCAATGGCGTAAGCCGTGGACTGCTGACCGTCTGGCGTCGGCAGGCCTGGGAGGCGCGAAGCACGTCCGAGCATGAATCGCTGTTCGCTGCGGTGCGCGTGAGATGCGCCGAGGAGTGCTCGCGGAATGCGACCGCGATCGTCGAGGAGCGAGATGCGGTCTCTGTCGTGTCCTGTACGATCGAGGTCTCGATCGCCGATGCGACGGTCCGTGTGCCGATGGGCGCGGACAGCGCGACGGTCAACGCAGTGATTTCGGCGCTGCGTCGTTCGCGATGATCTCCGTCGGCGCGCAGCGACGTGTGTTCGTATCGACGCGGCCGGTCGATTTCCGCAAAGGTGTGCATGGACTCGTCGCACTGGTGGCGGAGGATTTAAGATGCAATTCTTACAGTGGTGACGTGTATGTGTTCCGCGCCAAGCGCAAGGACCGCTTGAAGCTTTTGCTATTCGACGGCTCGGGAACAGTTCTGGCGACGAAATGGCTGGAGGATAGCGGCTTCGCCTGGCCGCCAGCACAAGACGGTGTGGTGTCTCTGACACCGACGCAGTTCGCGATGTTGTT
>PQAN01000026.1 GCA_003105285.1 Methylocystaceae bacterium | reverse complement strand
CTTGAGGCCGTAGCCGGCCATGAACGCCAATGCGCTCTCGAAGAAGTCGAGCCGTCCGAGCGCGGGGAATTCGTCGAGCATCAGCAGCATGCGGTGACGGCGGCCGGTCGGGCACAATTCCTCGGTCAGGCGGCGTCCGATTTGATTCAGCACCAGTCGAATCAGCGGCTTGGTGCGGCTGATGTCGGAGGGCGGCACCACGAGGTAGAGCGTGGCCGGACGGGCGTCGGAAACGAGATCGGCGATCCGCCAGTCGCATTGGCGGGTCACTCTCGCCACGACGGGATCGCGATACAGTCCGAGGAACGACATGGCGGTGCTGAGGACGCCCGAACGCTCATTGTCGGATTTGTTGAGCAGCTCGCGCGCCGTCGAGGCGACGACGGGATGAGGACCGGCATCGCCGAGATGGCGGGTGGTCATCATCGCCTGCAGCGTCGTCTCGATCGGCCGGTTCGGATCGGAGAGGAAGGCGGCGACGCCGGCGAGCGTCTTGTCCGCTTCGGCGTAGAGGACGTGGAGGATGGCGCCGACCAGCAGGGAGTGGCTGGTCTTCTCCCAATGGTTGCGGCGCTCAAGCGACCCTTCCGGGTCGACCAGCACGTCGGCGACATTCTGCACGTCGCGGACTTCCCACTCGCCCCTGCGCACTTCGAGCAACGGATTATAGGCGGAAGAGTCGCCATTGGTCGGATCGAACAGCAGCGCGCGGCCGTGCCGTGCGCGAAAGCCGGCGGTGAGCTGCCAGTTCTCGCCCTTGATGTCGTGGACGATGGCCGAGCCCGGCCAGGTGAGCAGCGTCGGCACGACGAGACCCACGCCCTTTCCGGAGCGTGTCGGGGCGAAGCAGAGGACATGCTCGGGTCCGTCGTGCCGCAGATATGAGGCCTCATGCCGGCCGAGGACGACGCCGTCGGGGCCGAGCAGGCCCGCATTCTTCATCTCGTCGGGCTGCGCCCAGCGGGCGGACCCATAGGTCTCCGCGTCGTCGGCCTCGCGCGCGCGCCAGATCGACATGGCGATCGCCGCCGCGATGGAGAGTGGTCCGGCCGAGGCTGCGATATAGCCGCCTTCGACAAAGATCGCCGGCGCATAGGCGTCGAAGGCGTACCACCACCAGAAGAAGGCGGGCGGCGGATAAAAGGGAAAGTGGGCGAACTCGAACCAGGGATGTCCGAGCTGCGGCTGGAAGCCGAGGCGCCAGGCCGTCCATTCGGTCGCCGCCCATATCGTTATCAGCACGATGAGCGATACGACGAGAATTTGGCCCCAGAGAATCCTGGTCGCGGACATGGACGCCTCCATTCGAATAGGGCGAGGCGTCGAGACAAAGACCCGGTCCGAGCGCATTCAAGCGTGTTCGCGTCGCGATCGTAGCGTGGCGAGCCGAGACGAAAAAATACTGGCGTCGTGAACCGGCGATCGACGCTCGCCGATCGTCACAAGCCCAATCCTCGTTTTCGACCGATGCTCCATTCGATGCCGCCGTCGTCTCGCGCCATCCCGGAGACATGCTGGCCGAGCTTTTTCTCGAGCGTCGGCGACCAGGGCACGAGCTGGAAGCCGAGACCGTCGTCGATCATGGCGAAGCGCCCGGATGCGAGCACGAGGCGCTGACGATAGACGCCAGAGATTTGACTGCCAGTCGCGGCCTGGGTGCGCGGAAGGCTGGTCTCGGCCGAGAGCTTCGCAGCTACGTCATTTAACTCGCGGCCGCGCAGCGTCGCAAGCAGGTCGCGTTGGAAAATCACCTGCCCGCCTCGGCGCTGCGCCAGCCCTTCTGCGACGAGATGCTCAGCGCGCGCCTTCATAGCCTCGCGCACTTCGCCGCCGAAGCCGCCCATTGCCAGCGGCGTCGGCGCGCGCTCGACGAGACGGTGATCGAGCCATGTCGCCCCCGACGCGCCGATCTGGCGGTCGAGATCGAAATCAGAGCGGGTCGCCAGGACGAGCGTCGGCTGCGGATCGTCGGCGCCGCCGAAGCGCCGCAGCTCGACGACGCAGCCGATCGGCGGGGCATGTTCGAACGCTTCGACGCCGCGTAACCGGACATGATGAGCGCGGCCATCGGTCCCGTCGATGACGGCATAGGCTTCTCCGCTCAGCTCGTCGTGCAATCCCTTGTCGACCAGCCGCCCGACGATCGGCGACTCCGAAGGCGCTGCATCGATGGCATAGTCACCGACGCCGCGGTCCTGGCCGCGCTCGGCGAAGGCGCGGTGCATGGTCTTGATGATGTCGCCGCGCATTCCGAGATCGCGCAGCGTGCGTTCCGCCTCCAGGCCGATCATCCATCGGCCGGGACCGGCGGAGGCGGCGAGCCCCATTCGCTCGAGCTTCTGTGCGCGGCCGACCATCAGGCGGCGCAATTCGGGATCGTCGGGACCAGGACTCGCCGGGCGCAGGTCGACCAGACCCGTCTCGTCGGCGGCGAAGCGGATGGCGGCGTCGAGCCGTGTCCAGCGGTCGGCGTCGACCTCGCGCTCCAGCGCCGAGCGGATCGCATGTTCGGGGCGCGGGCCGAGTTCGATGGAAACGAGGTCCTCCGCGCGTGAGCGCAGGCCGTGGCTGATATAGTCGCGGGCGATGACGAGATCGGCGCCGGTCTCGTCGACGCCGCGCACCAGCAGATGGACATGCGGATTGTCGGTGTTCCAATGATCGACGGCGATCCAATCGAGCCTCGTTCCGAGATCGGCCTCCATCCGGCCGGCGAGATCGCGGGTGAAGGCTTTGAGGTCGGTCATCTCACCGGCGTCCTCGGGCGAGACGATGAACCGGAAATGATGTCGGTCGCCGTCGCATCGCTCGGCGAAGGCCCGATCGTCGGCGTGATCGTTCGCGGCATCGAACATCACGCCTTTCTCTCCGTCGCGGCTGACTCCCTCGCGCTTCAGATAGGCAAAATGCGCGGAGAGCGGCGCCGATCGAAAGCGGCGGCCCGTGTGGCGCACGACGCGCGCTTTGACGACGACGCGGCGGCCCGGATCGAAGAGGCGGGCGCGGCCGAAGGCGGCGCGCCCGCGCCCGGAGCCGGAGCCGCCGGCCGCAGCGGATCGCGCGCCGCTATGCGGCGTCGCAGGACCGGCCTTGCGCGCGGCTTTCAGAACCTGAGC
>PQAN01000025.1 GCA_003105285.1 Methylocystaceae bacterium | reverse complement strand
GCCTGGTTGGTGCGGTTGGTGCGCCCGGGGCCCTGGATGGCGGCGTCGGCCTTCCAGCCCGGCTCGAGCAGATAATGGACGCGCAGCCGCTGGTTCCGGGCGGAGAGCTCGGCATGGTAGCTGCGGCCGGTGCCGCCAGCGTCGGAAAAAACCAGGATGCGCTTCTGGTCGTCCATGAAGGCGGTCGTCTCGGCGAGATTGGCCGAGCCGGCGCGGCTCTCGACAGCGAGGCGGTCGCCCTTGCGCACGATGCGTCGCGAGCGCCCGGTCACCTCGGCGACCATGTCGGTCCCGAAGCGCTGGACGATTTGATCGAGCGCGCCGGGAACCGGAGCCAGGGAGGCGAGCTTTTCGATGAGCGCAGTGCGGCGGGCGACCGCTTCGCGGCTCTCGACCGGCTGGCCGTCGCGAAAGACGGGCCGCGACGAGAGATTGCCCTCGCTGTCGGTGAAGGGCTCGTAGAGCTGCACCGGGAAGGAATGGGCGAGATAGTCGAGCACATATTCGCGCGGCGTGATGTCGACCTGGACGTCGTTCCATTCCTCGGTCGGAATTTCCGCGAGGCGACGCTCCATCAAAGCTTCGCCTGTCGAAACGATCTGGACGACGGCGGCGTGACCTTCCTCCATATCGCGTTCGACCGAGCGGATCAGCGTCGGCGTCTTCATGCTCGTCAGCAGATGGCCGAAGAAGCGCTGCTTTGCGGATTCGAAGGCCGATCGCGCGGCGGCTTTGGCTTGCCTGTTGAGCGTGCCGGTCACGCCGGTGATGTTCGCCGCCTGCATGGCGGCGTCGAGATTATTGTGAATGACGGCGAAGGCTTCCGCGTAGGAATCGTAAATGCGGATTTGCTCCGGCGTCAGCCGATGCTCGACCAGCTCATATTCTACGCCCTCGTAGCTGAGCGAGCGCGCCGTATAGAGGCCGAGGGCGCGAAGATCGCGGGCGAGCACCTCCATCGCCGCGACGCCGCCGGCTTCGATCGCCTCCACGAATTCGGCGCGCGTCGCGAAAGGGAAATCCTCGCCGCCCCAGAGGCCGAGGCGCTGGGCATAGGCGAGATTATGGACCGTGGTGGCGCCGGTCGCCGAAACATAGACGACGCGTGCGTTCGGCAGCGCGTGCTGGAGGCGAAGTCCTGCGCGGCCCTGCTGCGAGGCGGCCTGGTCGCTGCGTTCGCCCTTGCCGCCGGCGGCGTTCTGCATGGTGTGGCTCTCGTCGAAGATGATCGCCCCGTCGAAATCGGGGCCTAACCATTCGACAATCTGCCGCACGCGGGAAACCTTCTCGCCGCGCTCGTCGGACCGCAGCGTAGCATAGGTCAAAAATAGGATACCTTCTTGCAGCGAGATCGCCTTGCCCTGCGAAAAGCGCGAGAGCGGCGTGACGAGCAGGCGCTCCATGCCGAGCGCCGACCAATCGCGCTGCGCGTCCTCGAGCAGCTTGTCGGATTTGGAGATCCACATCGCCCTGCGGCGGCCCTGCATCCAATTGTCGAGGATGATCCCGGCCGACTGGCGGCCCTTGCCGGCGCCGGTCCCATCGCCCAGCATGAAGCCGCGGCGGAAGCGAACGGCGTTCTCGACGTCGTCGCGCGCCGCCGCGACGACGTCGAAGGTCTCGTCGACCGTCCATGAGCCGGCGAGAAACGCCGAATGCGCTTCTCCGGCATAGATCACTGTTTCGAGCTGGGCGTCGGAGAGAAGGCCGTCGGAGACGATATTCGCCGGCAGCCGCGGCCGATAGTTCGGCTTCGGCGGCGCGACCGAGGCCATGGCGGCGGATTGCACCAGCTTGGTGGGATGCGCCTGAGAGCCGGGAATACGGATCGACTGCAATCCGTATTCTTCATAGATCGCATCCGTCAGGCGAGCGCCTTCCGGCGGCGTCCAGTCGACGATCTCATAGGTGAGCGCGGCGCCCTCGGGCGCGCCGGCGAGCGTCTCTCGGCGAACCGGAGCGTTTCGAACGGAAACGGCCGGCGCCGTGCGCGGCCGCGGACCGCTGGCCGGCGCCGGCAAGGCGACCGGCAGGCGCGGCGGCGCCAGCTCACCGATCCAGGCGAGGAGCGTCGCGACATCGGGCGCCATGCCGGGCGACGCCGGAAAGACTCTCGGGTCGTCCGCCGGCAGTTTGTCGATGATGGTAAGCCGCGTCTCGATCGATCGTGCCGTGCTTTGCGTAGACGGAGCCTTCGATCGCGGTGGAAAAAGCAACGCGGCCGCGCTGCTGAAGGTGGTTAAAGGCGTCTCGCCAAGTCGGTGCATCCGGCGCGAAGTTTGCGCCGGTGATCGCGACGAGTCGGCCGCCATCTGCCAGCCGCGCGAAGGCAGAGACGATGTGACGGTGGGCGGCGTCCGCCATACGGCCGGACACATTCGCCATTGCCGAAAACGGTGGGTTCATCAGCACGACGGAAGGAACGATTGCCGGATCGAGGTGATCGTCGATCTGCGCCGAATCGAAGCGGGTGACCGGGACGGAGGGAAAAAGAAGGGAGAGAAGCTCCGCGCGGGTCTCGGCGAGCTCGTTGAGAATGACGGATGCGCCGGCCATCTCGGCGAGAACGGCGAGCAGTCCCGTGCCGGCAGACGGTTCGAGAACGCGGTCGGCAGGCGAAATCGCCGCCGCGGTGAGAACCGCGAGGCCGAGCGGGATCGGTGTCGAGAATTGTTGGAAGGTTTCGCTTTCCTCCGATCGGCGCGTATGCGTTGGCAAATGGCCCGCGATTTTCGACAGCATCGGAAGGGCGGCAGGCGGAGAGCCGGCTTTGCGGAAAAGCGCCTTTCCGTATTTGCGCAGGAACAGAACCGTCGCCGCCTCGCAGGCGTCATAGCCCATTTTCCAGTCCCAGGCGCCGGAGG
>PQAN01000024.1 GCA_003105285.1 Methylocystaceae bacterium | reverse complement strand
TCGGGGCCATCCTTTGGATCGGAGGGACGCCTGAACGCGCGGTGGCTTACGGAGACGCGTCTGAGGTCGGCGCGGGCGAGCGCCCTCGGCTGCGCAACGCCACTCCGGCGCGGGAATTCAGCCTCCCATCGCGACCGTCAGCGAGAACCAAGCGCCCGATACTCTTGGCGCACGCGATCGTCGTCCGCACTTCCCCCGCACAAAGCGGCGTCGCGGCAGGAGATCTCGGAAAAGTGGAGGTGTGGTACGACGCGGGCATCCGGGACGCCTTTGTCGCGCTGGCTGTTGTCAGCGCCGCCGGCGAGCGGGTCGACAAGCGCGACGCTGCGATCGACAGCGCCGATCCGGCCCATGTGTCGGTGGGCGTGAATCCATTGAGTCCGGGCAAGTACACGGCGCGCTACCGGGCGCTTTCAGCCGACGGCCATCTCGTGAGTGGCTCTTGGGAGTTCGAGGTGCGCCCGTAGAGCATATCTGGCAGCACACTGACTTTGCCAAAACGCAAGGGCAAAAAACAAAGACGCCGGCCAGAATTATCGTCTCTTGCACAGGGAAAGAAGTCAAAGCGATGAGCCCGAATACCCGCTTGAACCTGATCCTCCTTGCCGTCTTGGTTCTCCTGATCGGCGGCAACGTCGCTGGGTTCACGTACAGATCATGGGGACCAGCGGTCAATCAATATGTCACTGACTATTGGAAAGCGCATACGCTGACGCCCGCCGTCAAGGCAGGCGACCGCACGATCGCCGAATGTCTCGGGGTAAGCGACTTTTACTCGGTGCATCTCACGACTTACTTCTTGGCGGACTCCGACGAGAGCGCCGGAGGACCGACAGATGATCTGACCAAATACGATGAGTATTGTGATCGAATTCCCGGGACCGGAAAGGTCATTTTTTCCGTGACCCTCATGGAAAAGGACGCGAGAAACGAACCCGTCGCAATTTCGTTCTATCAAACCGACGGGGGAGGCGCTCTCAAAGAGATTAATTCATTGCCCTCGAGAGTCTATCCGAGCGGATTGTTGTCCGTGGAAACGACGGTGGCGCATAAAGGGAGATATGTCCTCAGGCTCGCATTTGGCGAAGCAAAGAACAAGGAAGACATGATCGATATGCCGATCTTGGTCGGGCGATAGTTCCGCGGCAGCGGGCTTGGCGGGCCGTGCGGCTGAAAATTCGTCAGAAAGCCGGACGCTTGCGTGCGCGGCGCTTCTGCCGCCATCGCAGAAAGCCGGTTACATAAAGAGCAAGCGGCATTGACCCGAACAGCACAACGAACACGCGGCCGATTTCACCGAAGGCCTCGCCCGTGTGGAGCGGAAACAGCCATTCCAGAAACCTCTCGCCTGCGGTGAAACTGTTTCGATCCTGCACACGTAGGACTTGGCCGCTGTATTGATCGACGCCGACATTTCTGAACGTCTTGGTTCGATTGGGCTCGTCGTTCGACTGCTTGCCGACGACATAGACGCCATTCGGCGTGCTCGGCAGGAGAATCCAATGTAGCCTTCCATCGGGGAAGACATTGTTTGCGCTCGCGACAGCTTCGCCACCGCCAATCGGCAACCTGCCGGGAATGGGCGTCGATTTTCCGAAGTCCGGGTCGGCGCGCACTGGGGAAAATAGGCTCGTCATGGAGCGCGTCGCCGGCTTGAAGATCATTGCGACTCCAGTGATCAGGATGACCAAGAAAATGGCGGCGAAATATGCTCCCACGGCCTTGTGCAGGTCGTAGACGACTCTCTCGGGGCTCGCGCCCCATTTGACCTTCAACCCTAACCGCCAATTGCCATTGACCGGCCACCAAAGATAAAGACCCGCGAAGATAGAGATGAAAATAAGAATGCCCACAGCGCCGACGATATAAGCATTGTCGACTCCGAGCAGCAACGTCCAATGAAAAGCCATGATGATCTGGATAAGCGGCTGAGAAAGCACCCTATCCCCATGCAAAAGCACGCGCTGCCCTTTGACTTTCGCCGTGTAGGGATCAACAAACATCTCATAAAAGATGCTGTCCAGGTCGTCCGTCTCGAGCATGTAGGTTAACGCCACTGCTGCCCCGGGATGGCGCGGCGTCGTCAGTCTCTCCAATTTTCCGTCTGGTGGTATGGCCGCGGTAGCCGCCGTGAGAATCTCATCGAGCGGACGCAGAGAACGTTGCGCCGGTATTTCGACGCGCATGATCGAAGCGTTCAGCCATTCATCGATATCCTCGCGAAATGCGAGAACGCTGCCGCTGAGCCCGACCAAAACGACGATGGCGCCCGCGAAAAGGCCGATGGTTTGATGGATCTGTCGAAAAACTCTGCGTGCGTATCGCTGCCGACCCACGATGGGCGACTGCAACTCGGCGTCTTCTTCGTCTTTGCCTTCGACCATCCTGTCGATCATGCAATTTAGACTCCGTCTTCGGGACGACAGGGACCGCGGAGGTCGAACCCGATCTACGTCCGGCTGGCTCGTGCCGTGAGAGTGTCTGATCGGACCGACTTTAGGCGGCGTTGTCAACGGACGTAGCGGCTTTCACGCGACGGCGCCTTCCCGGCTACTCAGTCCGCCACTCGAGCGCCGCCGAACAGCGCGAAATCTGTCGTTGAGGCGCTCCGCTCGGCTAGAGGATGTCATGAACTGACGGCGAGTTCCGCGAGCCGACGTCGGCCGTTTGCGAACTCGCGACTTTCGGCCCACTTGAGTGAGGACATTTCTGATTTCTCGCAAAGGGAAAATCACGAAGCAGGCGCAATCGAAATTCCGCCACTTCAACTTGCTCATGAAATACTCGGCCCGCTCCTCTGCCGCCCGATCGACCAGGAAACGCCTTCCTCG
>PQAN01000023.1 GCA_003105285.1 Methylocystaceae bacterium | reverse complement strand
GCAAAGCCCATCATCTGGCTCGCGGCGTCGAGCAGCGGCTGACCGGCGTCGAGGCCGACCTGAGCGAGACGGCCGGGCCGCAGGAAGTCGGCGGTCGACACCGACGAGCCGCCGGCTTTGAGGCCGACGCCCGCGAAGCTGTTGAACACGATGCTAGAGAGCTTGTTGAAATTGGTGATGAGAAAAGCGAAGAAGCCGATATAGAGCGTCTTCCTGACGAGCCTCTGGATCACGTCCTCGTCGGCGCCCCAGGCCCAGAACAGGCCGGCGAGCGTGATGTCGATCGCGATCAGCGTGGAGGAGAGATAGGCGACGTCGCCCTTCAGCAGGCCGAAGCCGGAATCGATATAGGTCGTGAAAGTGTTCAGAAAGGAGTCGATGACGCCGACGTTGTTCATCGCGCGGCGCCTTTCGATGTAGCTGCGGCCGGCGCGGCCGTGGGAGGCGTCGGCCGCGCCGGCCTGCCGAAGAAGCGGCGGCGGTTCTCCGTCCAGACCGCCTCACAGCGCTGGTCTTCGGCATCCTGGAGCGCGAGCGCGCCGCAGCGGCGCAGCTCGGCGGAAAGATCGTCTGGATCGTTGACGAAGGCGGCGCCGGCGTCACGGACGACTGGCGCAGGCGCATCGAAATCGATCGCGGAGAGCATCGCGATCAATGTGGCGATCAGAATGAGGATCACGCCGGCGCGCCATATGTGCTGCGATCGCCACATAATCGCGCCTCAGTTGCCGTGGAACATGGTGACATTGCCTGGCTGATAGCCGGAGCGCGTCGAAAAGCGTCGATATTGTTCCTGTCCTTGTGATTCCGTAGCCGTGATGCGCGATTGTTCGAGCGCATCGGCGCGGCTCTTTGCCGCCACTACGGCGACGAGGTCGGAGAGCTGCTGCGATTGCAGCGCCAACAACTGATTGCCTGCCTGCGCCGCCTGCAGCGCGCCGGTCGCCGTCTGGCTGGCGGAGGTCAGCGACGACATGGCGGAGCCGTTGCTCGAGATGTTGCCGACGACGCCAGCCTGCACCTTCAAGGAATCTTCGAAGGCGGCGACCGAATTGCGCCAGCGTGTCTGCGCCGTGGCCATCAATCCAGAGCTGGGGCCGCTGGTCGACGTCGAACCATAGGTCGTCGCGAAGGCGCTCTCGATCTGCTGGACATCGAAGGCGATGCGCTGCGCCTGGGCGAGCAGCGACTGCGTCTTCTGGATCGTCGTCTGGAGTTGGCTCAGCGTCGAGACCGGCAGGCTCGCGAGATTGCGCGCCTGATTGGTCAGCATCTGCGCCTCATTGGCGAGGCTCTGGATCTGATTATTGACCTGCTGCAGCTCGCGCGCGGCGGTGAGCACGTTCTGCGAGAAATTGGTCGGGTCATAGACGACGAGCTGTGCGGACGCCGGTTCGACGGCGCAGGTGAGGGAGAGAGCCGTGGCGCCGAACCAGGCAGCACGCCAACGATAACGAGCAGCCATCAGGAGAACTCCAGATTGGTGAGGTCGGGTATGAGATCTGCCGCCCATTCGATACCGCGCTCGATCAGCCATCCACGCAGGAAGCCATCTGGTCCATGCTCGGCGAGGATGCGCTCGATCGCGGCGTGATCGGTCTTGGAGGAGGCGGCGCAAAGGGCGAGGCCGAGCGGCCCGAGCCCCAGTTCGAAGAGGCGGTTGCCGCGCCGCGATTGGCAGTAATAGTCGCGCTTGGGCGTTGCGCGGGCGATGATCTCGATCTGGCGATCATTGAGCCCGAAGCGGCGATAGATTGCGGTGATCTGCGGTTCGATCGCGCGTTCGTTCGGGAGGAAGAGGCGGGTCGGACAGCTCTCGACGATCGCCGGTGCGATCGGGCTGTTGTCGATGTCGGAGAGCGATTGCGTGGCGAAGACGACAGAGGCGTTCTTCTTCCGCAGGGTCTTCAGCCATTCGCGCAGCTGACGCGCGAAGGCGGGATCATCGAGAACGAGCCAGCCCTCGTCGATGACGAGCAAGGTCGGACGACCGTCCAGGCGCTGCTCGAGGCGATGAAAGAGATAGGTGAGGACCGCCGCTGCTGCGCCTGCGCTGATGAGTCCTTCCGTCTCGAAGGCCTGGAAATTGGAATAGCCGAGGCGCTCCTCTTCGGCGTCGAGCAGCCGGCCGAAGGGACCGCCCATGCAATAGGGCTGAAGCGCCTGCTTCAGGGCCGTCGACTGGAGCAGGACGGCGAGACCGGTGAGCGTGCGTTCACCGGGCGGCGACGAGGCGAGCGAGGTGAGCGCCGACCAGATATGCTCTTTCGCAGTGGGATCTATGGTGGCGCCTTCCTTGGCGAGGATCGCGTGTGCCCATTCCGCCGCCCAGGCGCGCTCGGCCGCGTCGTCGATGCGGGCGAGCGGCTGGAGCGACACGCAGTCCTCGGAGGCCGCCGACAGGCCGCCGCCGAGATCGTGCCAATCGCCGCCGCAGGCGAGCGCCGCCGCGCGGATCGAGCCGCCGAAGTCGAAGGCGAAGATTTGCGCGCGCCTATAGCGCCGAAACTGCATCGCCATCAGCGCCAGCAGCACCGATTTGCCGGCGCCGGTCGGACCGACGATCAGCGTGTGGCCGACGTCGCCGACATGGAGCGAGAAGCGGAACGGCGTCGAGCCCTCGGTCTTGCCGAAGAGCAAGGGAGATGCGCGAAGATGCTCGTCTCCGTCTGCTCCCGCCCAGATGGCGGAGAGCGGAATCA
>PQAN01000022.1 GCA_003105285.1 Methylocystaceae bacterium | reverse complement strand
CAGAGAGAGGCGACGGCGCGCATAGACGCGGCGAATGCAATGATGGCGGAGCTTTGCCGAGAGCGAGGCGTCGAAGTGTTGGACCTCAACCCATATGTCTCGCTCGATGGCGTGCGCCGCGCAGAGATGAGTGACGACGGGCTGCATTTTACGCCACTCGCGAATGCGATATGGATTGCTGCTCTTCGGGAGAGGTCGAGCGATCGGTTGCGGTGCAATTTTTGCCGGCTCTGTCGCAAATTGCAAGTAAAGGCCTTTTTAAAGGCCGATTCGCACNNGTCAGCACCTGACTACGCACCATAGCAATTCGAAAGATTTTTCTTGCGCTGAAGCGGGCGTCCACACATGTCGCAAATTTCAAGTAAAGACCTTTTTAAAGGCCGATTCGCACTTTTCGACGGCCTTAACTGATTGATTCGATAGGAGTCGGATATCAGGGGGCCTTCAGTATATCAAAGTATAAATCGATTTTGCGACATGTGTGGACATCGGGTAATCGCGGTGGGTTGGGGATCATTCGATAGTGCCGCGATCCGGGCGTCGTTGCCCGGTGATTCGCACCATCGGGGGTTCAATCATGATGACCCGCTTCGTCGGTTTGGACGTTTCGCAGAAGATGACGGCGATTTGCGTCGTCGACAATGCCGGCCGTAGGCTGTGGCGGGGCCAGTGCCCCACGACGCCGGAACAGATCGCCGCTATGGTGCGCCGACATGCGGGGGATGCCTCCCGCATTGGCATCGAGACTGGCGCCATGACGCCGCGGCTGGTGCACGAACTCCGGGCTCTCGGACTTGAAATCATTTGTCTCGACGCTCGGCACGCTCGCGCCGCGCTCAAGATGCAGATCAATAAAACAGATCAAAACGACGCGGAGGGATTGGCTCAGATCGTTCGCACCGGCTGGTTCCGGTCGGTTCACGTCAAGTCGTTCGACAGCCACCGCGCGCGTGCGCTTCTCGGCGCGAGGGCTCAACTCGTCGGTATGACGACCCGATTGTCCAACCACATCCGAGGAGTGCTCAAGACTTTTGGTCTGTTGCCAGGCGCGATGCGGGGCTTCCGATTTGATCGGAAGGTTGAAGTTCTTCTGGAAGACCGTTCCGATGTCGCGCCAATTGTCCGCCCCATCTCGTCGCTTGGCGGCAACTGCGCGAGCAAATCTCGGCTTTCGATAAGGCAATCCGGGTAATGGTGAGGTCGAACACTCCCTGCCGGTTGCTCATGAGCGTGCCAGGCATCGGCGTGCTGTCAGCTCTCGCCTATGTAAGCACAGTTGAGGATCCGGCGCGTTTTTCGCAATCACGATCTGTGGGTGCACATTTGGGGCTCACGCCGCGATGACATGCCCCTGAAAAATTCCACCAGCATCGATTAGAGTCCAGCCGATTGCAGGACGGACACGATGAAGAAGAAGCGGTTCACGGAAGAGCAGATCATCGGGATTTTGCGGGAGCAGGAAGCCGGCGCGAAGACGGCGGACCTCGCGCGCAAATACGCGGTTTCGGAGACGACGCTCTACAATTGGAAGGCCAAATTCGGCGGCATGGACGTTTCCGAGGCCAAGCGACTGAAGGCGCTGGAAGAAGAAAACGCGCGTCTGAAGAAGCTCCTCGCCGATCAGATGCTCGACGCGGCGGCGATGCGTGAGCTTCTGGGAAAAAAATGGTAGGGCCCGCCGTCAAGCGCGACGCGGTCGCGCATCTTCGGGCCGTCATGGGTCTGTCGGAACGTCGGGCCTGCCGGATCGTCGCCATCGATCGCAAGACGGCGCGCTACACGTCGAAGCGCCCGGCCGACGGCGAGCTTCGAGCCGAGCTGCGCGATCTCGCTAATGCGCGTCGGCGTTTCGGCTATCGGCGGCTGTTCGTCTTGCTTCGTCAGCGGGGCGAGCGCTCGGGCAAGAACCGCATCTATCGGCTCTACCGCGAGGAAGGGCTGACAGTGAGGAAGCGCCGCGCACGCCGCCGCGCCGTGGGAACAAGGGCGCCGATTGTCGTCGAGGCGAAGCCGAATGCGCGATGGTCTCTCGATTTCGTGCATGACCAACTCGCCAGTGGCCGACGATTCCGCATCATCAACATCGTCGACGACGTAACGCGCGAATGCCTGGCGGCGATCCCGGACACGTCGATCTCCGGCAAGCGGGTGGCGCGCGAGCTGTCGGCGCTGATCGAAAGGCGCGGCAAGCCCGGCATGATCGTTTCCGACAATGGGACGGAGTTCACTTCGAACGCCGTCCTGTCCTGGTCGGAGGAGAACAAGGTCGAATGGCATTTCATCGCGCCCGGCAAGCCGATGCAGAACGGTTTCTGTGAGAGCTTCAACGGCCGCATGCGGGACGAGCTGCTCAACGAGACGCTGTTCTTCGGGCTCGACCACGCGAGAGAGAAAGTTCGCTCTTGGGTCCACGATTATAACCACCGGCGCCCGCACTCTTCCCTCGGCTATGCGACGCCGGCGGACTATGCGGCCGCGCTCACCGCAACAGGCGATCGGCTGCGCAACCCTGACCAGCTCCGCCGATCGCCTGTTGCTCACCCCACGCCCGCGGGCGTATCAAACGCCGGGACTCAACTCGCCGCTGGATGAATTATCGGGGGCAGGTCACTATCTCAAAAACCGAGGTCACCGCCAGGCGGCCGCCGCCGGAGGGATACCGGTCAGCTGACGCCGGCTCAGGCGGCGAAGGTGGCGGCTCTGAAAGATGCTTCACCGGACTTTGTCATAATGCGTGGCCTCGCCATGCGCTTTCGCGGCATCCTTCGCAGCAAGAACGTCAAGGGGCTCGAAACTTGGCTGAACGACGCGCAGCGCTCGGGCCTATTCGCCATCCAGCGTTTCGTCCGCACGTTGCGACGCGACATCGAAGCCGTCAGGAATGGAGTGACGGAAATATGGAGCAACGGACAAACGGAGGGACAAATCAATCGCCTGAAAACTCTGAAGCGCTCAATGTTTGGTCGCGCAGGCGCCGAACTGCTGCGCGCACGGATGTTGCCGCTTTCGTCGGTCGTCGAGCAGGGAAAGTGAGGATGACCCCGTTAAGGGCAATTGAATTGCATCGAACAAGACATTCGTGTCGTTAGAGGCAATGTGACATCCTTATTCGATATCGATCAAAGCGACAGCGTCACGATCTGGCCAAGAGACGTGTCGTCGATTGCCCTTCGACAATCGCGGCGCGCTCGACCCGTCCGCCGCGTGCGCGCACGATGTCGGCCCCGACGATTTCATGTTCCAGATAGTCTGCGCCTTTGACGAGCACGTCCGGATGCAAAGTCTCGATCAGCTCTAAGGGCGAATCTTGATCGAACAAAACGACGGCGTCGACCCCCTTGATTGCGCCCGCGATCTTTGCACGCGACTCTTCATTTTGGACTGGCCGCGTCGGTCCTTTCAAGCGGCGCACTGACGCATCTGAATTCAACGCCAGGATGAGCCGGTCGCAGGTAGCCGAAGCCTGCGCCAGAAGCGAGATGTGGCCGGGGTGCAACAGATCGAAGCAACCGTTCGTCACCCCAACACTATAGCCACGGCTGCCCCAAGCGACGCGCAATCTTGCGGCCTCGTCGAGAGACAATAGCCGGCCGTCTTGCACGTCCTCCAAGTCCGGCGCCGTCAGAGCCACGACAAGTTCGTCGGGGTCCAGGACCGTGGTGCCGAACTTGCCAACAACGATGCCGGCAGCATGATTGGCGATCTTCATCGCGTCGATTATCGGCAGGCCGACGGCTAGACACGGCGCGAGCAATGCGACCACCGTGTCGCCGGCGCCCGAAACGTCGAACACAGCTTTCGCCGTGGTTTGCAGATGGATGGCGTCGGCCGCGCCCGAAACATAGGACATGCCTTTTTCCGATCGCGTCAGCAAAAAATCGGCGTCCGTCGCTTCGCGCGCCTTCATTGCCGCCGCCTCCACCTCTTCGTCCGTCTCACAGGGCAGGCCGGTCGCCGCGGTC
>PQAN01000021.1 GCA_003105285.1 Methylocystaceae bacterium | reverse complement strand
TCGTCAGATTTTGTCCACTAGCTTGAATATGGTGGGAACGCCGGGTTAAATGCCGGCCACGGGCAGAGGCAACTCAGCGCCGAAAGTGGCCTTATTCATTGATGGCCGTCGCCAGATTGGCGGCCTATTCCGATGAACGAAACAGCATCCGGGCCCCGCCGCCTTAAAATGAGTAGCCGTAAAATTCGGAAATTCCGCGCTGATCGATAGGAATAACCCCTTTTGGGACTTTCGTCGACAAGTTCTTGATAAGCGAGTTTGGCTGCAATACCAGGCCAAAATCAATAACTTTCCCGTTCTCGGTCGCCCGGTTTAATGCCAAACATAGGAGCGCGAAGAATGACCGCTAATGTATTGATAATCAGCGGACTTCTCAGTTCAAGCCTCAATGAAGGTTGTTTTGAGTTGCTTCCATTTCCTTTAGAAAGAGATGGGCTATCAAAAGCAATATCCAACCAAATTTTGGTCGAAATAAATAGCAGAAAAATCGCGACTGAAATTATTCATACGTTCGCAGGCGCAGAGACGCAACATTACAAAATTTCACTGGAGCGTGGAATTGGTATCAGGGCATGGATTAAAACAGTTAAATACGATCTATATTGTCATTATATCGCCATTATGCCTAAAGAATGGAGCATCTCGTCAGCTAAAATTGTTTCCTCTGACATCGATAATGTGTGCACTGATCTACCAATAATATTTCCATGGCCTAATAACGATCCGCTTGATACCGACATATTGTTAGCCTGCGAAGATGCTATTCTTAAAAATTTCGGGCAAGCCAATCAGATACATATTTTTCAATATAGCTATTAAGCGGCACGTCTCCTTTGAGAAAATCATCAGATATTTCAACTTCAGTTATCCTCACAAGATCGTCTAATTTTGGGCGGGATTTTCCTTTCATTTTGCTGAAGGAAGCCCGCCAAAATTTTAATGGAACGTCTCTATAAATCCACAAATCGTCATAACCGCGGACAGTGTTGTCGAATAGGAAGCACAACCAATATTTTCTGCTCTTCTTATAGCTATTATCTGGGGTAAAATCGATAAGAGTTGCAAATATATATGGCAATACGCCTTCGTTTATATCCTTGTAATACCATATTTTCTCTCTGTTTGCGATCTTTAATATTTCGGTAAATTCATCTAAGGACAAATACGGGACAAGAGACCGTAATTTATCGTAATGCCTTTGCCAGTTCGCGGCGAATGCGTGCTTAATGCGTCTCGCCATTTCAATATCCGGCGATTTCGCCGATAGACCCAGATATGGATTTTTAGCTATTTCCTTTGCAGGACACCACCCTCCACCGGAAATATGTGAAAAATGCTTAATTGTATTTGGAGAGGACGGCGAAACTATTTTTAGGTATTGTTTGCAAATTGGACATCTCGCCCGATCAGGGGGAGCTACTTTTTTACTGTCGTTACCAAATTCGAGTATGTGGTCGTCGACTGTAATCGACCTATTATCATGATGCGGATGGAGAGCTTCTTGCATCTATAAAATCCTGATATTTTTTGACGATCAATCTTGAGGAAGCGGGATTCGAACCGCCAATCCTACATCCACTCTTTGCCGCCCAACCCGAATGCGCGAGATGTTCGAGACGGAATTCGCCGTTCTCGCCGAGGACGCTGCGGCAACAGCGACTCTGTCCTTCACGACGCCGCTGGCGAATGACGCCACGACGCCCGTTCTCGCGCGCTCGATCCAGCCGTCGAGTTCACCCTCGGCCTTCTTGCGGATCATGGCTTGGAATGTTGCGATGACAGCGCGCGCTTCGACCAGCAACGGAACGCCGCCTTCGATCGCTGCGATCGTCACCATTCTGCTCGCATCGATCATTTTTCTATCGGCGAAGCGAGGCCGATCCATTTCGAACGGCTCTCTTCGAAATGAACGTTCGGGTCGTAGATCGGCGTCTCGAGGCCGAGCCGTTCGGCCGACAGGCGGCCGATCGCGCCGAGCGCGGCGTAGGATGCGACGACCCGGTCTCGCTGGGCGGAGATCAGATCGACGCGCGCGTTCAGCAGCGCTTGCTCGGCGTTGAGGACGTCGAGCGTGGTGCGTTGCCCGAGCTCGGCTTCGTCGCGCGCTCCTTTCAGCGCGACTTGTGCCGCTTTCACCCCTCTCTGGGCCGAGGCGATCGACGATTTGGCGGTCGCGAGCTGGCCGAAGCTCGAGACGACGCTGGCGCGAACGGAATCGCGCTGCACGTCGACATTGAAGCGCGCCTGACCCAATTGCGCCTTGGCTTGGCGGATCGAGGCATATTCCACGCCCCCTTGATAGATCGGAACATTGATCGTTCCGCTCGCCTGCGCGGAGAACTGGCGCGTGCCGGGTATTCCGTAAAAGGAATCGTATTGCTGATTGACCTGAATATTCGCCGAGACCGAAGGCAGCAGCGCGCCTTCGCCGACCTTCACGCCGAATTCCGCGGCGTCGACCTGACGCGTCGCCGCGACGACGCCGGGATGCTCGACGACGGCGATCGAGATCGCCTCGTCCAGGGATGTCGGCAGAAGATTCTCGACGGTCGACGCGGGCTCGAGACGCTCGGGCTCGACGCCGATGATCTGACGGTAATTGGCGGCGCTGGCCTGAAGCGTCGCCTGCGCCGCGTAATGCTCTGTCTGCGCCCTCGCGAGCGCGGCCTGCGCCTGAGCGACGTCGGTGAACGTCACGTCGCCGAGGCGGTGACGATCGCGCGCCACGCGCAATTGCGCCTCGAGAACGGCGAGATTGTTTTTCTTCAGCGAAAGGACAGCCTTGTCACGAAACACGTTCATGTAAGCGGTCGCGCCATTCTGCAGCGTCGCCTGTTCGGTGAGCCGCATCGTGGCCTGAGCCGCGAAAACGCCCGCTTCCGCTTGGCGGATCGAATTGTCGGTGCGCCAGCCGTCGAACAGCGGCTGAGTGACGCCGAGGGCCGCGCCGTGCGGCTCTCCCATGACCTGTTCGCCGCTATACACTCTCGCGTTGTTTCGATCGCGGCCGGCAGGCTGGCGGAGGCGGTTGAACTGACCGCCGCCGTTCACCGAGGCGTTCAGCTTGGGCCTCATCCCGCCGGCCGCTTTCGGAACGTCTTCGTCTCGCGCGATCACATTGGCGCGTTGCTGGTTCAGATCGGGATTGCCGAGATAGGCTCTAGAGAGCGCGGAGGCGAGCGTTTCCGCTCGAGCGTCACACGAGACGAGCCGAACGCCACAGGTCAGCAGGATCAGGATTGTCGACGTCGAGCGCGTAATCGACGCGCCGGCCGGTCGCCGAGAGGATATGCGGTCGCGCCGTGAAGACATTACGGATCCTTGAAATATCGTGAACGAAAGCAGCTTTCATCATAAATGCCTCAAGCTTAGTTAATGAAGCGTAAGCGTCGCGATAGGAGCCGAACCGCAGAAAAGGAACCGTCTCGCTTTCACCTCTCTCGCAGGGCGCGCGAAGCCGTCTCGACGAGCGGCGAAAAGAGATATTCGAGAATCCGCCGTTGGCCGGTCTTGATCTCGACGGAGACCGCCATGCCGGGAGACAGCGGCACGGCCTGACCGTCGACGTTCATGATCAGACGGTCCGGCGTCAACGTCACCGGAAACACCAGA
Organism: Methylocystaceae bacterium; assembly: GCA_003105285.1. Taxonomy (GTDB): domain Bacteria; phylum Pseudomonadota; class Alphaproteobacteria; order Rhizobiales; family Beijerinckiaceae; genus Methylosinus. Next base: position 3,810 of record PQAN01000021.1, on the reverse strand, counting down.
TTTTGCGTGCGTTGAGCGCCGCCGAAATAATTCGACTTCGGCGCCCTGGCGGGATTGGCCTCGACGCTCTGCGCGTCCGGCTCGGGAATGGCGTCGCGCCCGACGCGGATGACGCGCGCGTCGATCGATCCATAGCGCGTGAAAGGAAAGGATTCGATTTTCACCACCGCCGTCTGGCCGGTCTGAATGAAGCCGATATCCTTGTTCTGGGCATAGCCTTCGATCTCGAGGCCGGCGTCGTCCGGAACGATGCGCATGAGTTCTTCGCTCGGCGCCACGACCTGGTTCTTCGATGTGACGGACAATCCCAAAACCGTCCCGGAGATTGGACTGCTCAGCGTCATATGGCCGGTTTTCGCGCGCGCTTTGGATGATTTCTGCTCGAGGTCGTCGATCTGCCGTCCGGCCTCGGAGAGCTTCTGCGCATTGTCGGCGATGAAATTCTCGAACGCCTTGTCGCGTTCTTTCGTCAAGACATCGATATTCGCTTTCGCCTCCACGAGTTGGCCCTTCTGCGCGACGAGGGCGGTTTGCTGGCTCTGCAAAGTCTCCTGCGCGTCGATGAGGCTCGATTGAGCAACGGCCTTCCGTGCGACGAGCGCGACTCGCATGGCGACGCGCTTCTTCAAAGTCTCGATCAACGCCTCCTGGGCCGCTACGGTGTTCTCGAGGCGCTTCTCCTCGGCGCGCTTCTCGATGATCTGCGCGTCGAAGCTCTGCACGGCCGCCTTCAATTGCGAGAGGTCGCCCTCGAGCACGCGCTCTTCGCGCGCCCGCGTGTCGGCGCTTATATCGTCCGGCCAATCGATTCTCGGAGCCGTCGCGATCGCGCGCTCCTCGGCGGCGGCGATCGCCGCCTTGCGGCGACGCCACTCGGCTCTGAACGATGCAAGGGCCGCGACCGACGACGCTTCGTCGGCGGCCGCTTCCGTTCGATCGAGCTCGATCAAGACGTCGCCGGCCGCGACATGTTGGCCGTTCTCGACATGCACGGCCACGACCTTGCCGATCTCCAACGGCTGGACCGTCTTGACCCGTCCCGCCGGCTGGATCTTGCCCTGGGCCGTCGCCAATATGTCGATCTTGCTGAAATAGCTCCATCCGATAGAAAAGGCCGCCAACAGGCAGATAGCCCACAGCAAGCCGATCTGTATCGGCGACGGCGGGGTTTCCAATATGGCCAGCGCCGCCGGCAAGAACTCTTGGTCGGACCGGGTCATGCGGCGCCGGACAAGCTCCGTCTCCCTTTTGGCGAAGCGACTCCAAATCGACATCACGTCCTCGCCAGATCGTTTTGCAACGCCCAAAGATGCGCATAGAGGCCGTTTCTGCGAATAAGTTCGTCATGCGCGCCGATTTCGACCACTCGCCCGTCATCCAGGCCGATAATCCGATTGCAAGGACGCACGGCTTGAAGCCGATGGGCGATGATGATGACGGTGCGGCCCTTCACGATCTCGAACATATTCTTCTGGATCACGCGCTCGCTCTCATAGTCGAGCGCGCTCGTCGCTTCGTCGAAAATCAGGATGGGCGGATTCATGGCGAGAGCCCGGGCGATCGCCAGCCGTTGCCGTTGCCCGCCCGAGAGATTCGCTCCACGCTCTTCGATCACCGTGTCATAGCCACGCGGCAGCTTGCTGACGAATTCGTCGGCGCCGGAGAGCCGCGCGACGGCCATCGCCTGCGCCCGAGACATGGAAGGATTGGAGAGCGCGATATTGTCGTGGACCGAGCGATTGAACAGAAGATTTTCCTGAAGCACGACGCCGATCTGAGCGCGCAGCCAAGCCGGGCTCACTTGCGAGACATCCACGCCGTCGACGAGCACCTGACCTTCTTCCGGAATATAGAAGCGCTGGATCAGCTTGGTCAGCGTCGACTTTCCCGATCCGGACCGACCGACCACCCCTATGACTTCTCCAGGCCGGATCGACAGCGAGACGTTCTTCAAAGCTTCCGGAGCGCCGGGCCGGTAGCGAAACGTCACATTGCGCAATTCGATCGCGCCCTTGGCGGCCGGCAGATTGCCGTGCGCGACGTTCAACGGTTCGGTCGGCATATTGAGAATGTCGCCGAGCCGATCGATCGAAATCTGCACCTGCTGAAAATCCTGCCAGATCTGCGACAGCCGCAAGATCGGCTGAGCCACTTGAGCGGAGATCATGTTGAAGGCGACGAGCTCGCCGACCGACAGTTCGCCGTCGATCACGGCCTTGGCGCCGAACAGCAGCAAAGCGGCGTTGGTCAGCTTGGTGACATATTGGATCGCGCTCTGCCCGCCCGATCCGATCAGTCCGGCCGTAAAGGAAGAAGAGACATAGGCCGCGAGCTTCTCCTCCCATTGCGCCTGCATGGAGGGCTCGACGGCCGCCGCCTTGATCGTCTGGACGCCGACGATCGCCTCGACCAGCATCTGCTGGCTCTCGGCGCCACGGTTGAATTTTTCCTCGATCATTTCGCGCAGCGGCGGGCGAACCAATATAGCGATGAGCAGATACAAGGGAATGGAAGCGAGGACGACCAACGTCAGCTTCCACGAATAGGCGAGCAGAACGAGAATGAAGACGACGGTGAAGAATATATCGAGCGCGGAGAACAATCCTTGCCCGGTCAGAAACGATCGGATCGTCTCGAGCTCGCGCACCCGCGCGACGGTCTGCCCCGCCGAACGCGTTTCGAAATAGCTCATCGGCAGACGGAAGAGATGAAAGAACAGCCGCCGCCCGAGCTCGACGTCGATACGATTCGTCGTGTGCGAGAGCGCATAAGACCGCAAATATTGCAGCGCCACGTCGAACAAACCGATGACGGCGAGACCGCCGATCAGCACGAACAAGGTGTCGTAGCCCTTGTGACTGAGGACCTTGTCGATCACCACCTGAAAGAACAGCGGCGTGACCAGAGCGAATATCTGGACGAAAAACGAGGCGACGACCACATGCGCGAGCGGACGGCGGTAGCGCCAGATCGACGGCAGAAACCATCGAAGGCTGAACGTTCGTGGCTCGACGCCGGCGCCGCCGACTTGACGCGAAATCAGAATCGCTTCCGGCTCGGCGTCCTCGACGAGACAATCGAGCGTCAGCTCGCGATCGACGCGCGTGATCGGGTCGACCAGCCGGTAGTTCCCGGATGGCGTCTGGCCTCCGAACACCTGAAAGCGGCCCATGCGCATGCGCAAGATCGACGGCGCGGGAAGGGATGCGACGCGGGCTTTCTCCAAACGCGAGACGATGCGCGCCTTCAGGCCGATGAGCTGCGCCGCGCGCACGACGTCTTGCGAACTCGCCGGCCCGTCGGGCAAGGCGAGTTCGCGCCGAATGTGCATGGGATCGGCGGCGATCCGGTAGTAAGCGGCGATTCCGCAAAGCGCCTGCAGGCCTGAATCGATATTTTCAGGCGCCTTGGCCGCCGCCGCAATATTCATGAATCAATCCGATGATTTGGCCCGAGCGCCTCGATCCTCTTGCGACGAGACGCCGGGGATCGAGACCTCGCAGCACGCGGTTGACGCCGGTCGACGGCCGAAAGCGAGACGGTTCCCGAGGACAGGCCTCACTGGCGACCGTCCGGCGCCCGATCCGCAAGGGCGAGCCGAGCCGCTCGACACGGGTCGCCTAACTGCCTCGTCACGAGGACGGAGCTGTCGGGCTCTGCGCCAAGCTGCTGGCCGCGAGTTGGGAGGCGGACGAATTGCTCGCCGGATCGGCCGCCAGCGTCGCCTGCCCGGACGGGCGATAAACGTCGAGAAGATCGGCCCAAACGCCGAACGACGATTGGTCCAGGCCCGAAGCCGCCATTTTCTGA
>PQAN01000020.1 GCA_003105285.1 Methylocystaceae bacterium | reverse complement strand
AGCGCCTTGTTGGCGCGCTTGAATTGCTTGGCGTGCGCGTAGCGCTGATGCGCGATGAGCGCGTGCTTGCCGACGCGCTCATAAGACTGGCGCAGAACGACGCCGTACTTCTTGGCGAGGCGCACCAGCCGCTCGCGCGCGCGACGCATCAGCCTCGCGTCGGTGGGAAAGGCGATGGCCTTCTCCTGCACGGTGGTGTCGACGATGACCTTGGCGAAGTCGGACGGCTTCGCCGCGCCGGTTCTCGTCGCGACCGACAGGCTCTCCTGAATGAGCGCCGCGAGCTTCCCCTCGCCCATGCGCTGGCGCCAGCGCGTCAGCGACGAGCGGTCGAAGGGGAGTCTGTGCTGGAAGAACTCTTCGCCGCAGAAGAGCTGAAAATACGGGTTCTCCAACCAGCGATCGCATAGAGCCTCGTCCGAGAGATCGTGCATGTGCTTCAGGATCGCGAGGCCCGCCATGAGCCGCGTCGGCAAGGGCGGACGTCCCGGAACATCGCCGTAGACCGCCCCGAAGCTCTTCTCCAGAAAGCCCCAGTCGATGGCGCCGGCGAGCTTTGCGAGCGGATGGCGCATGTCCACGATCTGGTCGAGCCGCGCCCGAAACAAATCCTTCTGCCCGCTGTCCCGACGCTCCTTCGGCCGCATGCGAATCCCTCCGTCGTCGACATCCGACAAGGGAAGAGAATCACGACCCGAGCGCCAGATCAATTTGCAAGGAAACGGCGGCAAACACAGGCCAAGCTTGCGAAAACGATTACTTCCGCGCCGCCAAAAATAACGCCATCTCAATGCTTTGTGAGTTCTTCACGGACGACTGAAGATTTCGCTTCAAGGGCTGTTTGCAGGCCCCGATGACGCATTCTGTTGAGACCAACACCGATACGGCTGTAGATAACCCATTAAATTTCCGCTCAAGTCGCCCACTCCTTCCATATGGCCTCGATATGATCAGAAGCTTCCCTGTTTTTTTGCGCTCGGCGCTGTACGTCATCCGTGGCGGTTTTCTCATCCGTCCATTTGTTATTGCCCTCACGCTCGGCATCGCCGGCGCCGTTCTCTCTGCGATCGAAGAGCGCGTGCCCGACATTCGTGCAATCGTTCCTAGCGTGCTGTTTCCATCACACGCCGACCCTCAGGTCGCTCAGGCCATTCTCGTCAGCATCGCCACTTCGACGATGACCGTCGTGTCGATCGTATTCGCGATTCTCCTAATGACGCTAACTCTCGCGTCAACGCAATTTTCTCCGAGAATTCTAGTGAGCTTCGTGCGGGACCGTGTGACGCAATGGACTCTTGGAATATTTCTCGGCACATTTTCTTATTGCATAGCAGCCCTTCCAGCGGCCCGAGCGCTCCCCTACACGTTCGTGCCCGTCCTGACCGTGGCTGGAGCGATGACGCTTGCGCCAATCTGCGTCGGCTGGCTGATCTATTTCATTCACCATATTTCTAACGCCATCAGCGTCAACAATATTGTCGATCGGATCAGGCGAGAAGCGGAAGCCGTGATCGACGAATTGATGCCGGATCGCCGCTGCGCAGCCTCTTTCATCGAAGCCGCCGAGCCTTCTGCGCAAGAACTCGATTTCATCGTCGCGAGCCGCCAATCTGGATATATCAGATTCGTCGACATCGGACGTCTTCGTTCGCTCGCCAAATCCTATGGCGTCTGTTTGCGCCTCGAACGCCGCGTCGGGCACTTCATTCCAGAAGGAGTCGGTCTTCTAAGGGTTTCTCGGGGAGATCGCGTCAGTCCCGAACGGGCGCGGCAACTGCTCACAGCAATCGACATCGGCCCGACCCGGACCATGCAACAGGACGTAGAATTCGGAATCGTCCAGATCGTCGACGTCGCCTTGAGAGCGATCTCGCCGGCAATCAACGATCCGACTACGGCGATCAGCTGCGTCGATCAGCTCGGCTGCATTTTGATCCGCTGGCTCGGCCGTGCTCCGCCGCGCCGTTACCACTACGATCCTCCTCACGTTTTGCGCGTAGTCATACCATGGAGCAGCTTCGATGGCTTGCTCGACTTGGCTTTCGAGCAAATCCGCCATTATTCCATCGCCGACGCTGCCGTCAGCCTGCGATTGATGCGGTGTCTCGGCGATATAGCGAGCGTCGTTGACGACCCGTCCATACGCTCGCGTTTGCTAGACCGCGGAAAATGCCTGGTTGCCGATTGCAACGGCCGACTCCGGGGAGCGGACATCGAGCGGCTTCGGCAACGACTGGCGCGTCTCGAATTCGGTGTCGCCGTAGAGGATTGACGACGAGGCCAGCTCGAGACTGGATCCAAACGGAACATCCGCTCTTCGTGCTCAGTCTAAATCCCCTGCGCACCGCGCATTCTGTCACCTTCGATAAGTGAGATCGAGGTCACGAATTTATGTAATCCTTACGCCGAGCGTTCATTTTCGCTATCGAAACTTTATGCGAGCCAATGCAAATTGCCCCTGCGGAGGGAGGTCTCGAGCCAGATCGTTGCCAGCGAAGTATGCTCCTTCGCCTCGAACGCCGCTCGCGATAGCGGTTCTGCCGGAGGTGGCCTCCATGTGGAAACTCGCCTCAATGATCGTGATGTGCTTTTGGGGACTAGTGATGATCGGTGTCGCCTTTTGGCTTTCCAATAACGGATCATCCGTCACAGGAGTAATAGCCTGCTTGGCCTACGGTGCAGGATACTTCTTGTTTTCATGGGAAATTTATCACGATGTCTCGCTGCAAGAACACGATTTGGACAGTCTCCGGGCTCCAGGAGAAACCGACGAAATCGCGAGCGACGCCGAATTCGGCGTTCGCTTCATCCCGCGAAACCAGCGATCGTCGGATACAGACCGAGCGCAGCGGTGATCCCCTGTAGCTACCGAGTATATCCGTTCGAAATGCAGCGCTTCATACAGGCACGCGAGCTTTTCGTTCGGCACAAAGAGCCAGTTCATCCCACGCAATGCGGATCAGCCAACCAATTAACGTAACGATGACAGCCAGCGCGCCGCCACTCCAGAGATTATGCCCCAGAGCACGATCGCCAAGCCGATTAGAGGTTGAACGACCCGCCGAGCAACATCAAGGCATGACTGCGGACCAATTCGTCGATCGCCGCTAGACATGGTTCGCTTGTTCGCCAACCATAGCCGGCGCGTAAAGGAGAAACAGCAGCCGGCAGTTGGCTCAGTCTTGAATTCGTCTTCACCAAACCCGAGCCGACAGACACGTCATACCGGATGCCAACGACAAGATGTCACCAAAGGCCGGGCACGAGCCGGTGACGGACTGCCCGCATATAGTTGGTATAACCGTCGAGGTCTGACGCAAGCATCTTTTCCTCGTCCAGAATGCGCAAGATCAGGACCGGCGTCGCGAGCAGCAGGAAGAGCAGGCTCCAATAGGAGCCGAGGGCCAGGGGCGCGCCGGCGACCAGGATCAGCGCGCCGGAATACATGGGATGGCGCACCAGCGCATAAGGGCCTGTGGTTATGACCTTCTGTCCTTGCATCGTTCGAATCGTCGACGCTCCGTAGCTGTTCTCGCGAAGGACCAAGAGATCGATCATCAGCCCGAGCGCTACGAGCGCGTTTCCGAGGATCGATATCCATGCCGGCGCCTGTGACCAGTCGAAGCGATAGTCCAGAGCGGAGACGATCACCAGTCCGATCATGCTGACGTAGACCAGAGAGATCAGGACTTTTTGTATGGGTCGCGTTTCGGCGGCGGGACCGGCCTTGATTCGCCGCTCCAGCAGCGCCGGGTCCTCGAGCGCGAGATAGACGCCGATGATGTTCGTCGAGACGGTGAAGACGACGATGAAGGC
>PQAN01000019.1:2365-3179 GCA_003105285.1 Methylocystaceae bacterium | reverse complement strand
ATGAGGATCGCGCCGGCGCGCCATATGTCCCATTGTCCCATGGGCGCGCCTCAATTGCCGTGGAACATAGTGACATTGCTCGGCTGATAGCCGGAGCGGGTCGAAAAACGTCGATATTGCTCCTGTCCCTCGGCCTCCGCGGCCGTAATGCGCGACTGTTCGAGCGCGTCGGCGCGGCTCTTCGCCGCGACCACGGCGACGAGATCGGAGAGCTGCTGCGATTGCAGCGCGAGCAGCTGATTGCCGGCCTGCGCCGCTTGCAGTGCGCCGGTCGCCGTCTGGCTGGCGGAGGTCAGCGACGACATAGCGGAGCCGTTGCTCGAAATATTGCCGACGACGCCGGCCTGCACCTTCAAGGAGTCCTCGAAGGCGGCGACGGAATTGCGCCAGCGGGTCTGCGCCGTGGCGATCAGTCCCGAGCCGGAGGCGCTGGTCGACGCCGAACCATAGGTCGCCGCGAAGGCGGATTCGATCTGCTGGACATCGAAGGCGATGTGCTGCGCCTGGGCGAGCAGCGATTGCGTCCTCTGTATCGTCGTCTGGAGCTGGGTCAGCGTCGAGAGCGGCAGGCTGGCGAGATTGCGCGCTTGATTGGTCAGCATCTGGGCCTCATTGGCGAGGCTCTGGATCTGATTATTGATCTGCTGCAGCTCGCGCGCGGCGGTGAGCACGTTCTGCGAGAAATTGCTCGGATCGTAGACAACGATCTGCGCGGGCGCTGGCACGACGACGAAGAGGAGCGAGCAAGCCGCAGCGCCGAACAGGGCAGCGCGACAATGGAAACGAGCAGTCATCAGGAGAACTCCAGATTGGT
>PQAN01000019.1:0-2237 GCA_003105285.1 Methylocystaceae bacterium | reverse complement strand
ATCGCGGCGTGATCGGTCTTGGATGAGGCGGCGCAGAAGGCGAGGCCGATCAGCCCGAGCCCCAATTCGAAGAGGCGATTGCCGCGCCGCGATTGACAGTAGTAGTCGCGCTTGGGCGTCGCGCGGGCGATGATCTCGATCTGGCGATCGTTGAGGCCGAAACGGCGATAGATCGTTGTGATCTGCGGTTCGATCGCGCGCTCATTCGGGAGGAAGATGCGGGTCGGACAGCTCTCGACGATCGCCGGCGCGATCGGGCTATTGTCGATGTCGGAGAGCGACTGCGTGGCGAAGACGACGGAGGCGTTCTTCTTCCGCAGGGTCTTCAGCCATTCGCGCAGCTGACGCGCGAAGGCGGGATCGTCGAGGACGAGCCAGCCCTCGTCGATGACGAGCAAGGTCGGACGACCGTCCAGGCGCTGCTCGAGGCGATGGAAAAGATAGGTGAGGACCGCCGCGGCGGCGCCGGCGCCGATGAGGCCTTCCGTTTCGAAGGCCTGGAAGTTGGAATATCCGAAACGCTCCTCTTCGGCGTCGAGCAGCCGGCCGAATGGACCGCCGACGCAATAGGGCTGAAGCGCCTGCTTCAGGGCGGTCGATTGGAGCAGGACGGCGAGGCCGGTGAGCGTGCGTTCATTCGGCGGCGACGAGGCGAGCGAGGTGAGCGCCGACCAGACATGCTCCTTCGCCGTCGGATCTATGGCGGCGCCTTCCTTGGCGAGGATGGCGGCTACCCATTCCGCCGCCCAGGCGCGTTCGGCTGCATCGTCGATGCGGGAGAGCGGCTGCAGCGACACGCTATCCTCTGAGGCCGCGGACAGGCCGCCGCCGAGATCGTGCCAATCGCCGCCGCAGGCGAGCGCCGCCGCGCGGATCGAGCCGCCGAAATCGAAGGCGAAGATCTGCGCGCGCGCATAGCGGCGAAACTGCATCGCCATCAGCGCCAGCAGCACGGATTTGCCGGCGCCGGTCGGACCGACGATCAGCGTATGGCCGACGTCGCCGACGTGCAGCGAGAAGCGGAAGGGCGTCGAGCCCTCGGTCTTGCCGAAGAGCAAGGGAGAGGCGCGAAGATGCTCGTCTCTGTCTGCTCCCGCCCAGATGGCGGAGAGCGGGATCATATGGGCGAGATTGAGCGTCGAGATCGGCGGCTGGCGGACATTGGCGTAGGCGTGACCGGGAAGAGAGCCGAGCCAGGCTTCGACCGCATTCACGCCTTCCGCTATGCAGGTGAAGTCGCGGCCCTGGATCGCCTTCTCGACGAGGCGCAGCCGTTCCGTCGCGATCGCCGGGTCTTCGTCCCAGACGGCGACCGTGGCGGTCACATAGGCTTCGCCGACGTCATCGGCGCCGAGCTCCTGCAACGCGACATCGGCGTCGGCGGCCTTGTTCGCCGCGTCGGAGTCGACGAGGGTCGAAGCCTCGTTGGTCATCACCTCCTTGATGATGGCGGCGACGGATTTGCGCTTGGCGAACCACTGCCGCCGAATCTTCGTCAGCAGCCGAACCGCTTCCGTCTTGTCGAGCAGGATGGCGCGCGTCGACCAGCGATAGGGGAAGGCGAGACGATTGAGCTCGTCGAGAATGCCGGGATGGGTCACGGTCGGAAAGCCGACGATGGTCAGAATGCGCAGATGCGCGTTTCCGAGCCGAGGCTCCAGCCCGCCGGTGAGCGGCTCGTCGGCGAGCAGCGCGTCGAGATGCATCGGCGTTTCGGGGACGCGGACGCGCTGCCGGCGCGTCGAGATCGTCGAATGCAGGAAGGTCAGCGTCTCGCCATCGTCGAGCCATTCGGCCTCGGGCATGAAGCTCTCGACCAATTGCAGCACGCGATCGGTGCGATCGATGAAGCCGCGCAGCAGCTCCCATGGATCGACGCCGTCTTGCGCGCGGCCTTCATAGAGCCAATTCTCGGCGCGAGACGCGTCCTCCTCCGGCGGCAGCCAGAGGAGCGTCAGGAAATAGCGACTCTCGAAATGCGCGCCCGCCTCCTCGAAGGCGTTCTGTCGCTCGAGGTCGACGAGCGCCGAGGCCGCGTCGGGAAAGCGGTCATGCGGATAATGCTGCGCCGGCGCCCGATCGGCTTCGACGAAGATCGCCCAGCCGGAGCCGAGGCGGCGCAGCGCATTGTTGAGGCGGGCGGTCACGCCGACGAGCTCGGCCGGCGTCGCGCTGTCGAGATCGGGTCCGCGGAAGCGCGCGGTGCGCTGAAACGAGCCGTCCTTGTTGAGGACGAC
>PQAN01000018.1 GCA_003105285.1 Methylocystaceae bacterium | reverse complement strand
TCATCGAGCCCTCATATCCTCGGGCAGGAGCAGCCGCTCGGCGAAGGCGTCAGACGCGCGCATAGAGCCTCGGAAGGATGACGCAAAATTGCGTTCTCCTATTCCAAGGCGCAACCCACGCACGCCTATCCGCCGCCATCGCTATCGCTAGAGTATCCGTTATGCGCAAGGGGCTTTTTCGGCCCAAATTCGGTCATCGCGCAACAAGGCGTTGGCGAGGACGATCAATTTGCGCATGACGGCGGTGATGGCGACCTTGGCCGGCTTTCCGGCGTCGACGAGCCTGACATAACCGGCCTTCATCTGCGGATTGAAGCGGCAGGCGACGAGCGCCGGCATATAGAGGGCTTGCCGGAGAAAAGCTCTGCCGCCACGAATGAAGGCGTGGCCCTTCCACGCGCCGGACTGTCGTTGGACGGGCGCGAGGCCGGCGAGGCTCGACGCCTGTCCGCCTTCGAGGCAGCCGAGCTCCGGCCTCTCGATGAGGAGGGCGAAAGCCGTGATTTTCGAGACGCCAGGGATGGAGAGGAGAATTTCGAATCGGCGGGCGAGGAGCGGGTCGCCTTCGATGCGCTTCTCTATGGCGGCGTCGATCTCCTCCATTTTCGCGTCGATGTCGGCGATGCGCTTTTTGTTTTGCTTTCTCAGCCGAGGCGGCCGCGTTCAACGATCCGAAGACGGCGCCGGCCGAGCCGGCGGCGAGGAAGAGGCGGCGCGTGGTGGCAGTCGCGTTCATTTCAGGTCTCCGTTGATTTCGGAATGTCGGAAGATCAAGCGCCGTGCGCCGGCTTCGCCATCGTCTCGGCGATATAGGCCGCGCGCAGCTTCGAGACTGCGCGGACCGCGCGTAGAAATTGGACTTGCAAGTCGGAGAGAGCTTCCCCGACGGTCAGGGCGAAACCGGCCTCCTTGCGGCTCTCGTCGTCCTGGAACAGCGCACGAACTGCCCCACCGTTTCCGCAATGGCGTAATCGACCGCGCGCAGCACGCGCTGACGTTGGAAATCGTTCAAGGTGTCGGGCACTTGGCCTTCCTCCTTCAGGCAAGCCGAGGGCGTTCGCCGAGATGATGCGTCTCGGCGTTGTTGCCCGGGCGAGCGGGCTGTGATACTTTTAGAACATACGCTAGTGTTCTAATTAGAACAAGAGGAAAAATGACATCGTCGGCGCAACTGAGAGCAGCCCGTGCGCTACTCGGCGCGTCTCAGCCTGAAATCGCAGCGCTTTCTGGTCTATCGACTATGACGGTGAAGCGCGCGGAAGGTGCGGGTCAGCCGTCGGCATCGGCAGAGGCAATTGCAAAAATCCGCGCCGCCCTCGAGGCCGCTGGCGTGGAATTCATCCCCGAGAACGGCGGCGGAGTCGGTGTGAGGCTGCTCGAAAAGCATGGCGCCGGCGTGCTTGTCAGCCATAACGCGATCAAATGATTGGGCCCAAGCACAGCGGACCGGCTGGAGGCCCGCGGTTTTGTCGACATCCATTATCGTTCGCCGGATCGCCTCGAAGACTACATTTTGACCGAGGCGGGGTTCGCCGCCATGCGGGCCCTCAGTGCGGCGCTTGGGACGAGAGCGATCGACGACAGCACTGAGGCTTGACGCTCAGCATGATCTTCCGTGACCTTCTACGCACCCTCGAATCGGCGGGCGTGATCTTCGTGGCGGAGAACGGCGAGGGGCCGGGCGTGAGGTTGAGGAAACGCATCGATTGATTCCAGCCCTGCCCGCGCCTATCCTATCTGCATGACCTCGCCAGCAATCACGTTCGACCGCCTCGCCTATATCGACCGCCTCAAGGAGGCGGGGTTCGACGACAAACAGGCGCGCGCCCAGGCGGATGCGCTGGACGCCGCGTTGCGTGACTCCGTAGCCACGAAGGCGGACCTCAAAGAACTTGGGGGCGAACTTCGCACGGAAATGGCCAATCTCAAGGTCGATATCCTGCGTTGGCTGTTCGTCACTCAAATTGCGCTCGCGGGCGTCATCCTCGCGGCCGTGCAATTCATCCGATAGCGCCAGCGCGTCCAGCTCGACGCCCTTGTCGAGCGAGGTTCCTGCCATGGCGTCTAGGCCAGAGCTGAGGGCTTCCCCGCGCGCGGCGGCGCTCTTGACCCTGGCTGTCCTTGTAGATGTGGTCGGCGTACTCGAGATATCCGGCCTGAATCTTGTCCTGATAGGCCAGCCATTCCGAAGTGTTCGGCCGCTTGAAAATCCAGCGATGCGCCGAGAGGGTCGCGAACAGGTTCTTGATCGGATTGACGCCGAGTGTCTTAGCTGCGGTCGAAATGCACATCGACCCCTCCGCGCCTTCGATAGTCGTTCAGAGCGACCGCGCACTCTTCCTGATACCGTTCGAGCTTCGGCCGGACGGGCGCCGCCACCTTGTTCGAATTGATGCAGGCTAGCCAAAGGGCGAGTTTGCGGACGGGGATGGAGATCATCTCTCTGGATTTCCCATCCTCGGCAACCGTCACCATATGGTGACAGTTGAATTTGTCCTTTTGTTCTTCGAGCTTTACGGACTGCCTCTGCCAGCCATCCCGAGGTTTTCGCAGATGCGCCGCATAGCAACCCAGCGGTCTCCGTTTGCCTCGAAAGTCTCGATCTCATC
>PQAN01000017.1 GCA_003105285.1 Methylocystaceae bacterium | reverse complement strand
AACGGCATTCCCCTTGAACGCTGAATGGGATCGGGCACAGGGAGCCTTCGGCTACGTGCGTATCAGCTTTGCGCGGATCGTCGGCGCATAGGTCCGTCCCACGCGCACTTCCGAACCGTCGCTCAGAACCGCGATCAGCGCTGCGAAAGGCGCCTGCTTGATACGTATGATGGCTGCGCGGCGCACGATCGCCCCGCGATGGATGCGCAGGAACTCTTCGCCGTCGAGACGGCGTTCGAGCGAGGACAGGCTCTCCTGAAAGAGATAGTCCGCGCCAAGAACATGGATGCGCACATAGTCGCGCTCCGCCTGAAAGCGGATCACATTGTCCGACGTGATGCGCAAATAGTCGCCTCGCGCCTTCACCCAGAACTCGGTCGGCCTTTTCGGCTGTTCGGTCAGGCTGCGCTTCAGCGAAGCGATCGTTTCTTGCAATTCGGCGACTCGATCCGCCTGAAGGCGCGCGCCCGCGGCGCTTCGCGCGCGCTCCAAGGCGCGAGCGAAGCGCCCCGGCTCGATCGGTTTGGTGACGTAATCGATGGCGTTAGCCTCGAAGGCGCGCAGCGCGTGATGGTCGAATGCGGTGACAAAAACGACGACCGGCGGCTCCGGTCCGAGGCTTTCCAGAACGTCGAAGCCGCTGCCGCCCGGCATTTGAATGTCGAGCAGAAGAATGTCGGGCCGTGTTTGCTGCGCCGCATGCCGGGCCTCCTCCGCGTCGGCGGCTTCCTCGATCCGACCGACCCACTCCATCTTGCCCAGCAGACGCAAGAGCCTGCGGCGCGCGAGCGGCTCGTCGTCGACGACGAGAATCGTGAGCTTGCTCATGCGAGCCGGCACGGGAGATCGATGGATGCACGATAGCGGCCAGGCGCGACCAGGCCGGATGAAAATTCGCTGTCGCCCTGGAAGCGGGCGCGAAGACGTTCGGCGACGTTGCGCAGGCCGACGCCCATGCCGGCGGGCTGCTTATGGTCATCTCCCATAGGCATGTCGTTCTCGATCGTGACTTGTAGGCGATCGGCCTCCCGGCGCGCCCGCAGCGCAATCTCGACCTTGCCGACTGTGGCGCCTACGCCATGTTTGATGGCGTTCTCGATCAGCGGCTGGAGGATAAGGCTCGGCACCAGGGCGCCGCGCACATCTTCGGGCATGTCGATGCTGAATGTCATTCGGTCGGGAAAGCGTTCGCGCTCGATCCCCAGATATTCCTCCTGCAAGGCCAGCTCATCCGCCAGGGGCACGTCATGCATGGGATCGAGCGACAGGGTCGTGCGCAGGAAGATCGAGAGCGAGAGGACCATGCGCTCGGCTTGGGTCGCCGATCCCTCCTCGATCAGGCCGGCGATCGAGTTCAGCGTGTTGAAGAGGAAATGTGGATTTACTTGATACCGCAGCGCGCGCATCTGCGCGGTCAGGGCCTCCTCACGAACAGCGGCGAGCCTAAGTTCCCGGTCATGGAGCTCGAAACCGAAAACGAGGGTAATGAACAGACAGGACCAGCCGAAAAACAAAGCCGCGCCATATGCGGTGTCATAGCTGAAATCCTTCCAATCGAAGACAGCGAGCTGCGGCCAGACGCAGAGGGTGTAGACAGCATAGCCAAGCGTGGCCCAGGCCGGCGCCGCCGCCAGCGAGAGGATGAAGGAAGCGCCGACAAGCAAAGGGAGCGCATTCTCCGGGGAGCGCGTCTCGACCAGCCTCTCGTGCAGGCGGAACAACAGCGCCGAGATGCCGGCGGTGATGACCGAGCACAACGCATAGTGCAGAAGCTTGCCTATGGCGGATTCGATCGGATCCGTGCCGACTATACTCCATAGTATGCTGGAGAAAATGAACACGCCCACCCAATAGATCAGGCCGAAACGAATCGCGGCCTGACGGATTTCGCATGCGTTCGACGATCGTTTCATCACCTTTCATTCCCTCTCGGCCCAATAGGATCCTTTCTATTCATCGACTTGTGTCGCAATTCGCAGGACGTCCGGCGAAACCGTTCCTCATCTACCGTTCGTCCCCCAACGGTAGCCGTTCGCAGATTCTCGCAGCCGCTCGTCGGCGCCCGCGCGCTCGTCGTCGGAAGTCGAATGAGCCCGCGCTCCAGCGATGCTAGGAAGCTGGAAATGGGACCACGCGGAAATTCCAGCATGGACAGATACGACATTTCGGACATCGCTCCAAACCTTCGGCATAGCGGACATTCGGGAGGCCGCTCGATGACCGAGCACAGTGCGTCTGCGAGTGTCGTGTTGTTCGCGGTGCGGACGCATGACGTGGAGGATATTCTCGCCCGAGTGCGTCACATGCTGCCGGAGGGCAGCGTGTTGTATGCGCAGCGCGAAGCAGCCGGCGCGCGCGACTTTCCCCTCCCGCACAGACTTTCCTCGCTGACGGAACGACAACGCGACATTCTGCGGCTGTTGATTCATGGCCTGTCGAACAAGGAGATCGGCCGGCGTTTGAAGCTGTCGCATTTCACGGTGCGCAATCATGTCTCGCAGCTGTTGAGACAATTGGACGTCCCCTCGCGCAAAGCAGTCGTCGCCTTGCTGAATGACGCTCTCGCCGCCGATGCGCATGCCCTGCCCCTTTCTGATTGACGGCGCCGCATGAGCGTGTTCGTTGCCCCGAGGCGTCACAGCACATTATTCGCCGCGTCTCTGTCAGCGGCAACGCGCGTATCGTACCGGTGCGTCGGCGGGGTTGATTTCGCGAGGATCGGATGGCTCCATGCCTTATCCGAGGGTCTGGGATTTCAATAATTATGAGAAATATTTGTGGTGTGCCCATCCTGC
The DNA here is from genome assembly GCA_003105285.1 of Methylocystaceae bacterium. Lineage (GTDB taxonomy): Bacteria > Pseudomonadota > Alphaproteobacteria > Rhizobiales > Beijerinckiaceae > Methylosinus. The sequence goes on along the minus strand of PQAN01000017.1, from coordinate 758 downwards.
TCCTCGCCTTCGGCTCGGCGTCTGCGCAGGATTCAAAAGAAGCGCTCAAAGAGTGGATTGGCGATCCGAGTCATGGAGCCTTCCAGGGGATGATCCCGCTGAGCGGCAAGAAGCACGGAGACTATCATCGCGGCTATCGCTGCCCGAGCTACGAAGCCGCGACCTTCGTCGTCTCTATCGTCGAGAAGGCCCATCTGCACGAAAAGAACCCGAAAGCATTGCGCGCCACGCTTTTGCGCTCGCTCACCGGACAAGGTTGCAAGCCCGCGGCCGCCGGACAATACCAGCCGCTCCAGCTCGGCAACGTCTCACAAATCGATAATGGGCCGGAGGCGGGCGAGGAATGGACCGCCCTACGGGTCCAAGCGCCGGATGGCGCGGAGATTGGACTCGTTTACGACGCAAGCATCTATGGCATCGATGACTGAAGCGCATGTGGAAAAGGTCACGCCATGACAGACGATCCCGGCGTACATTCGCATAGGCTGGCTTGGCGCTATGGGCTGGCGCTCGTCGCGATCATTTTCGTCACCTTACTCCCGTTGCTCTCTCTCTTCGCCGCGAGCTTTATCGCGAACGTAAACGGTTGCGCGCTCGATGAAGGCAATCCGCATCCCTGCCTCGTCCTCGGTTCGGACGTGGGACAAACCCTCTACAATATGGCGGTCGGCGGCTGGCTGACGATCTTCACCCTGCCCATTGGCGCGGGAGCATTCATCTTGTGGCTGCTGGTCCTCGTCGTTCACTCATGGCGGCGA
>PQAN01000016.1 GCA_003105285.1 Methylocystaceae bacterium | reverse complement strand
ATACGTCTCATCTGCTCAACGTGCCTGCTATCCGATACCTCGTGCAAGCGCCTGGGATATACCGGTTCTTCTTTGAGCAAGAGGCTCTGGGTCGCCCTTGCCTGGTGTTTTTTGGCTCCGTCTGCGCGGGATGTGGAAGACGCCCCGGACGACCCGCAAATCGCCAGGCTATTTGCGCCACCTGATGTCCGCCTGTAGCTGCCAGCAATCCTTGGTCGGCTGGAAAAGCAGTTACCCGTCCCCATCAGGATGGATGCCGGGCGGGAGCGGCTTGCCGTCAGGGCAGATGATATTGCCGAGATCGTCAATGCTGTGCGCAACCGAGAACCATAACGGAACATTTTGTTCGCAAGGGAGCAGGTATGTCCGAGCTCCGGCGATCGGCGAGGAATTGAACGAGAGCGCGATTCCCACTTGTTGTTAGGGGGGCGGCCTTGTCGCCCGGAAAACGCACCAGTACACTTGGTTTGTACCGGATGGCCCGGTTGTATGGCAGTATCCAAGCCTGATAACCGCCCGGAGTCATTCAGGATGCCCAGCTACAGGCTTCAGGATCAGGCGAGGCTTGGTCAAAAGACTCATCTATTAAAATCAGCCACCCTGTTTCTCGCTGCATTGAATGGTTTCGGCTTGGCAAACCCTGCATCGGCGTGCTCGGACTTGCCCAACATATGCGCCCAGAATCAGGCCGTCTTCGATCAGAATCAGGAAATGGCTCGCGAAGCGGCTGAAAATTATGCCTATCAGCGCGAGGAAAGTCGAAATGGTGGTCGTCCATCAGGTCCGCCTCCGCGCGATCCGATGGACATCAGGATGGATCTCGCGGCGGGCGCCGTGTTTGCGCTGCACGGTGCAGCCACGGACGAAATCGAAAGAATGAAACGAGATCCCGAGATGGGGCCGATCATTCGGGGAAAGTGGGACTTCTTCCAGGACACATACAGTGCAGCCTCCGGCGAGTACTGCGCCGCGCTCTATATGAATATGGCTGGTCTCGTCCGGCTTTCCGGACCTGGCGGCAACTACCGCGGTGCATTGCTGACCTTCTGGGGACCCAACATACCACAACCCAAGAACGTCCGCTGGATCAGCGTGACACTCAGACAGGTGGTTAACAACGATCCGAAGAACAGTAGCACCCAGACCGTTCGAGCCTATAACTATACCGAGACACGGGTTAGTGGCCTGGGTGTCATCGCTCTTGCAGTCCCGTCGGCTGATGCGCTCCTGAATAACATCAGCGATCACCAGGATTTCAAGCTGGAAGTTGATGGACAGGAAGTGCAGGCGATAGGCTTTCACAGCGGTCTGTCCGCGCGTGGAAAACTGCGGCAATGCATTGCCAAACGAAAATCATAACCCTGCGCAACTGACTAAGTGGCCTCTGTCAGCGCTGCGACAACACGATCGGGCGCACGCTCAAAAAAACATTCTCAAACCGCATCTCAAACAGCAATGGGTGATCGCGCCGGAAGCCAACGCCGCTTTCGTCGCCAACATGGAAGATGTGCTCGCCGTCTATCAACGGCCGCATGATCCGCTGCGCCCCGTCGTGTGTCTCGACGAGACCTCCAAGCAATTGATCAAAGAGACGCGCGCCCCCGCTCCCGCGAAGCCCGGACGCAAGGCGCGCCACGATTACGAATATGAACGCAATGGCGTGGCCAATCTGTTCATGATGTTCGCGCCGCTCGAAGGTAAGACCGTATGTCCGCTTCTGCGACTGAGGTAGCTCGCTCTACGCTGTGCGAGCGAGGGTTGCTCGGTGTTCCGGGCCGAGCCTCTGCGCAGGAGAGCGAGCCATGGAGCAGTCTACAGAAATTTTCGTTGGGATCGACGTTTCGAAGGCGCGCAATGCAGTTGCCGTCGCTTCTAGCGGGCGCAACGGCGAAGTGCGCTTTGTTGGCGAAGTAGATTCTTCGGTCGAAAGCATGCGTCGCCTGATCAAGCGCATTACGGCTAAGCACGCCGAAGCGCATTTCTGTTATGAAGCAGGACCGACCGGCTATGGTCTGCACCGTCTCATCGTTTCAATGGGTTTCCCTTGCTCCGTGGTGGCACCCTCTCTCATTCCGCGCAAGCCCGGGGATCGGGTCAAGACCAACCGTCGCGATGCGGTTGCGCTCGCCAAGCTGCTTCGGGCCGGTGAGCTGACAGCCGTTTGGGTTCCGGACGAAAGCCATGAGGCAATGCGCGATCTCGTGCGTGCCAGAGCCGCCGCTGTCGAAACGCTGTGTGTACACCGCCAACAGGTGAGCGCATTCATGCTCCGGCACGGTCGGATCTTTCCGCGCAAGACCGCTTGGGGCGCCCGTCATCTTCGCTGGCTTCAAGAGCAAAAGTTCGATCATGCCGCCCATCAGATCGCGCTGCAGGAGATGGTCGAAGCCGTGAGAATCTCCAAGGAGCGCGCAGAGCGGCTCGAGGCGGCTATCAAAGAGTTTCTACCCGAATGGTCGCTGGCGCCCGTGGTCCAGGCGCTCCAGACGCTGCGTGGCGTTGACCTGATCGTTGCCGTCAGCTGCGCTGCGGAGCTTGGCGATCTAAGCCGCTTCGATAATCCGCATCAGCTCATGGGCTATCTTGGTCTGACGCCGAGTGAGCGCTCTACGGGCGACACAGTTCGGCGCGGCGGAATAACCAAGGCTGGTAATGGTCGATTACGGCATTTGCTGATCGAAAGCGCCTGGACCTACCGCCATCCCCCAAGGATCGGAAAATTGAAGCTGTACAAAATCGAAGCAGCGCCGCCGCGTGTAAGGGAGATCGCGTGGGAAGCGCAGACCCGTCTTATACGGTTTCCGGCTGATTGATTCGGCGGCGGGGATTCCCGGCTCGAATCGAAGCAGCTAAGCTGCGTCGTCATGAATTGCTGGAGGCGGGTCATGGCGACGATAGCTGCGCATTTGAGCGTCGATTCGTTACGTGAACGATATGTTTCGAGTTCGAACGCGCGCGAGGCGCGGCATTTCCATGCGATCTGGCTGCTCGCGAAAGGCCACACGCTCGGCGAAGTCGCCGAGATGACGTCCTTTGGTCAGCGCTGGATCGAACAGCTCGCGGCGCGTTACAACGCAGAAGGCCCCGAGTCTCTCGGCGACTTACGCCGGCGCAACGGCGCGTCGGCGACAGTGTTGAAGCCCGAACTGCTCGACAAGTTGCGTCTTCGGGTGAAGGAGCCGCCCGGCGACGGCGGTTTGTGGACGAGCGCGAAGATCGCGGCTTTTCTCGCGTGCGAATTGGGCTTGGAGAAGGTCGCGGTTCAACGCGGCTGGGAGGCGTTGAAAGCCTGCGGCATGTCGATCCAGGCTCCGCGCCCCAAAAATCCGAAGTCGGCCTCGCCGCAAGAGGCGGCTGCGTTCAAAAAAACCTCGAAGACGCCGTCGCGGAGGAAGCCGCGAAACATCCAGAGCGGCCGGTCGAGGTCTTCGCCAGCGACGAACACCGGATCGGCCTGAAGCCCGTTACACGGCGCGTTTGGGCGCCCGTCGGCGAGCGGCCGATCGCGCATGGCCATCACCGCTTCGACTGGCTCTATGTGACCGCCTTCGTCTCGCCGGCGAGCGGCGAGACTTTCTGGTATGTGCATGACGGCGTCTCGAAACCGTTTTTCGCGGCGCTGCTCGAAACCTTCGCGCGCGAAGCTCACGCCGGCGTAGACCGCACCATCGTGCTCGTCCTCGACAACGCCGGCTGGCATGGCGAGGCGGGTCTGAGCGTGCCCGATGGCGTGCGACTGGTCTTTCTGCCGCCCTATACGCCGGAGCTGCAACCCGCCGAGACGCTATGGGCGCTCGTCGACGAGCCCATCGTCAACAAGCACATTGAAACGATCGAAGAACTCGACGCGATCATCGGCCAAAGATGCGCCGCGCTCGCCGCCGAGCGCGACACCATCAAAAGCCGAGCCGGTTTCCATTGG
>PQAN01000015.1 GCA_003105285.1 Methylocystaceae bacterium | reverse complement strand
GCGCTGCTTGAGCCGGTCGATGAGCGCGAATAACGCCGCCGTATCACCCCAATCCATCGCGTGAATACCGATCTTCGCTGAAGCTGGCAGGTGCGTTCCAACCAGCCATTTCGATCGGCTCATCTCGATAGCAATGAAAATTGGATCGGTATTCGTTGACGAAACTTCTGCGGCGACTTCCTTCTCGGTAAGCATGATCGAGTCCTCCTGCGGGTCAGAGCCCGTCTTGACCCCTATCACCCTGCACCGCCCCTCCCCATAGGATCTCTAACGGGGGCGTTGCGGGGTTCGCCCCGCAGAAGGGGGTGGGTCGGCGACCGCGGCGCCGACCAGGGGAAGGCCTTCCCCTGTTTGAGAAATCACAAATTGTCATAGTTCAGCTACGACCAACGGCAACGAAATCAAAGCGCCTGCATCCCCGGTCGGCGTCGCCACCACTGAACGCCGCTACCTGCTTCCGATGCGGCGACCCGCGCCAAGGGGGATCACCCATCCGCCAGCGCGATCGGGACGCGCAAACTCATCAGGTTTTGTCGCTTCACCCAGTCGGTCGCGGATCGTCTTGGCGTCGCCCTCGATCGCCGCGTCGATGAGATCGCGTGCAATGCCGACGAAAACTGGGCGCAGGTTGAGGCGGGCGAGCACATGCTGATCGGCAGGATCTGCGGCCGCGTCGGTCAGCGGACCCGCCCGGGTGACGATCCCACCCACGAGTCCGTTAGTCGCGCCGGTGCCCTCCATGTCTTGCACTGGCGCGGTGTGCAGCAGGGCTCGGGCGCTCGCGACGTCACGCTGAAGCTCGCGCTGGGAGCGCTCGTGGGCAAGCCGCCGAAGCGCGCCGGCGAGCTCGGCATGGCCGAGTGGGTTGGCCAGGTTGGCGATATGGTGACGAAGAAGCCCGATGAACAACGCGTCCTTGTCGTCCGGGTCGATCGGCTCGCCTTCATCGACGGGATCGCGAACAGAGAGGTATGCCTGCGCGGGGCCGTTAATCGCAGCGCCCCACCGTGTGGCGGTCGCGACGCGCTTGATCGTCACCTTCCGATCTCCGGCTGTCACGTCGATACGCTGGGCCTGCGCCCATCCTCTGGCGAGCGCTTTGTCGGGACCGCCAGGGTCGTGGCATCCTTTGGCCTCGGCCACGGTCAGGGAGGAGAGATCAGCGGCGCAGGCCACCCAGTCGGGCAGATCGCCACGGGAGCGGCGGACGATGTCGATGCGACGACGGCCATCGAGGAGCAGCGATCGGCTTCCGAGGTGCGCGAAGATGGAAAGGTTGAGGTAGCGCTCAAGATAGGCGCGCGCCACAAACCGCCCAAACAGGCCCGACAGCGCGACCTTCACCTCGCGCGCTTGTCCCAGAGGCTCCTTGAAGATGAATGGTGTTCCTGGACCGGTCGCTGTGAGCAGGGCATCCAGAATAGACCATGCCCCATAAGCGGCGCCGGGCGTCTGGAGCACTTCGCGAATGCCCGCATCCTCGATCTCGGAAACCTCTAGATCGACGGTAGGGCCGGCGACAGGGCTCGCGGATGCAGGGTCGAAGCTATGGACGAAGGTTCGCGTCACAGCGCCAGCGCCCGCTTGACATCGTCGTGCTCAAAGGCGCTCGCCATGCGGGTGATCTCAGCGGTGCAGGCGCCGGCCTCCTTCGCGGCTGCCCGCCAGGTCGCCGTCACAGCCGCGACTTCCTTGATGATGGCGCGCGCCGCCGCGAGGCCGAGGCCGAAATACTCGGATGCCGCCTCGAGAAGATCGATCGAGCACGTGCCTTCGTCCAGATCGATGTTCGTTGTCAGCACACGAGCCTTGAGATCGGTCGGCACGGGGTTGAGGTCATAGACCGGGGAGAGCGACCAGCCTGCCTTGCCGCGCCACAGGAACCCGTGGTTGCGGAGATGATCATCGACATTCGAGATCAGCACGTTGAAGGCGACGCGCCGGTATAGCGCCTGGGCGTCGGTCTTCGCTTGAGCCCCATGCTGCGTCAGGGCATCGACGATCTCAGGGTAGCTACCGCGCTCGCCGTCCTTGGATCCCGTCATGGCCATCGCGGAGAGGAACGGGATGCGGATAGCACCGGCCCTGTCGAAGCGCCGCGACAAGAGCACCGCCTTTCCGCTAACCTGCAGCAATTCATGGGAGGGGGTGGTGATGCCGGCGCGCTCGGCGAGACGCAGGGCGATCTCCTCCCAGGCCTCCATGCTGTAATCGTCGGTCTCCTTGGGGAATTTCGCGATGGCGAGACGGCCGTGCCGATCGATCACCGACGCCTTGGGACGCGCGCCACCAAGCGATGATCCGGGCGCGAAGATGAGCTGGAGGTCCTCGTCTGTCTCCTCGTCGCGAAGGATGCGCTCCGTCACCTGAAGAAGGCGTCCGAGCTCGATCTGGGCGGGCACGCCCGTGCGAAGCGGCGCTTGGAACATCTCCTCGCCCGCCCAGCGAAAGCGAAGCGCGCCAAGGCGGGTCTCATCAGCGACGCCAAGAAGATAGTCGCTCTCGGCAAGGGTTCGGACCGCGCGGCCTTCGCGCTCGGCGAGGCGCCGCTCGGCGCGCTGCATGAGGCGGCGTCCCCAAGTGTCGGGCGCTGAATCGCCGATGGATCCGAAGATGGCCTGTCCCGCCGGCGGCACAAAGCCGCCGCGGGTCAAGGCGAGAGCAGGCTCGATCGAGAAGCGATCCGGATCGGCAAGCCATTCCGGCGCGTACTCGAAAACGGCAGTCTCGTTGCCCCGCACCTTGTTGCTGCGGGCGACGCCAACCGGACGCGTGCGTCCTTCGAGGTCGATATGGACTTCGATGTCAGCCACGATCGGTCGGCCCCGGTGAGCGCTTGAGGCGGACGCGCTTCGGCAGCTCCGCGCTAGCCAGGGCTTGGCCGACGCTGTCGCGGGCGATGTCGGCGATCTCGCCCAGGCCATCGAGCAGGCCAAGCGCCTGCAAGACGGCGGCGTAGATGCCGATGCTGACATTGGCGTCGCCCGCTTCGACCTTTTGCAGGGTCGAGCGGGACGTGAACGCGCGCTCGGCCACGACCGCCATGGGCAGCCGTCGCCGACGACGGGCGTCGTGGATGTCCGCGCCCAGCTTGCGCAAGATGCGCCGCACTGCGGCTGGCGGGTGATGGGGTCTCGGCATTTGCCGTCTTCACACTACTAAGAGCGCCTTTATGTAGCACGAAGTTTACAATTTTTCCCAGCTTATGGAAAGAGGTCTCTGCCGCGCCCCTCGATCTAGCCATTTGTGTATCCAATGGTTACACTCGTGGCATGCCAGGCAAGGATGTGGGACTTCGAATCAGAGTGGAACGCGAGTTGCGCGACCAGTTTCTTGAGGTCTGCCGGCTCCAGGACAGACCTGCAGCTCAGGTTATTCGCGAGTACATGCGGGCATGCGTGGCAGGTCGGGCAGCGCTCGATGCGTCGAGAGCCGCCGCCGGACAAAGGCAAAAGCAATCGCACATTAAGGGGGGATCTGTTGTCAAAAAAGGCGACCGTCGTAAGCGTTTCGACTCGTGAGGCCGGTCTCAAGAGGCGACTGCGGCGACACCTAACCTCGCTCGGATTCCAGAGGACCGACGAAGGGGATCTTGCTCCGCCCGGCACTGGCAAGGAAGCGATTCGGGCCGTCCACGGTGTTCAACGCGAAGACCGGTTGACAGCTAACAAGCAATTCCTGTCCGACCAATTCCCCAAGCTGGCAAAGCATTTTGCCTCCGGCAGCGAGGTGGATCCGCAGAAAATCTCGCCCGCGTTGGAGCGTATAGAAACTGGGACATGGCAAGGCGATCTCTTTCGCCTAGCGGCGCTCACATGGTCGGTTCCGGTCTCAAACGGGTTCGGCCGTCGCCTCCGATATCTGGTCTGGGATGAGAACAACGACAAACTCATGGGCATCATCGCGATTGGCGATCCGGTGTTCAATCTGCACGTGCGCGACAGTCTTATCGATTGGACGGTCAAAGATCGGAGCAAGCGCCTCGTCAATATAATGGACGCATACGTGCTTGGCGCGCTTCCCCCTTACAATATGCTTCTCGGGGGCAAGCTCGTTGCGTGCCTTCTGCGCACGAGGGATATCTACAACGATTTCGCAAAAGCCTATGGCGGCACGAAGGGTATCATTTCAAAGCAGGAAAAGAAGGCTCGCCTACTCGCGATTACGACATCTTCCTCTATGGGGCGATCCTCCGTCTACAACCGCTTGAAACTCGACGGCGTCGAATATTTCAAGTCAATCGGTTATACGGGTGGATGGGGACATTTTCATATTCCTGATAGCCTGTTCTTGGACCTCCGCGATTATCTGCGTCACATCGATCATTCCTACGCGGACTGCAATCGCTTCGGACAGGGCCCGAACTGGCGCCTTCGCACTACGAGGGCCGCTCTTGCGGCCTTGGGCTTCAAGGAAGACATGCTGCGGCATGGCATACAGCGCGAAGTCTTCCTATGCCAACTCGCAAGCAACGCCGCGAAATTGCTGCATTCCGGAGAGGGGCGACCGAACCTAACCTCGCTTCTTACTGCCCAGGAGGTTTCAAAGCTCGCCGTTGAGCGCTGGATTGTGCCGCGCGCGTTGCGGCGCCCCGAGTTCAGGGAATGGGAGGCGGAAAACATCGCCGTCTTGCTGGGTGATCAGCGCGGCAAGCTTCTAGCGAAGCTGGCGCACACGGGGTGAACGTATGTGCGCCTCGATAACAGGATAGCCGCCATGCCCGTGCCTCTCGAACAATGGCAAGCTCGCCTGGAGAGGCACTTCGAGTCGCTGGCGCGCAGACGGTCGTCATCGGGCTTTCCAATTTTCGCCCTAGAGCACGGCTTGGAGCAGGGCGAGTTGGACGAGATCGCTTCCCAACTCCGTTCGCGGCTCAGGGGCGGCCTTCAACTTGCTCCGCATTGGCTTCTTTGGGTTATCTACGCGACCGAGCGCGGCTACACCTACCGGGGCGACGAGTATTGGCGCTCATTCGAAGAGAGCACTCCGGCCTGGGATTTTTCCGACCGGGACAGGATCAAGCCGTTGTTCAGAAAGTTCCAGAAGGCCTATAACGGCGTCGAGCCGTCCGGCCCGTGGGCCGAACACAGGCGAATCATTGCCTGGCCCATCACGCATGCGGTTCTTCCGCGTTATCTCCAGCGGGAATTCGCGCGCGCCCTTTATGATCTTCGTTTTCGCCTCGCAACCCTGTCCAGTCTTGAGCCGGCGCGGATCGGGCGGCTGCTCGCGGCGAACGCCTACGCGACCACGCGCTTTCAGGAGTTTCTTCAACAGGAGGAATTGACGGGCCGCATCGTGCTGGCGCTTCTCGGCGCGCCGTCGGGCGATGAAGGCCGCGAGCCCATCTATCGCAAAACGCTCGTCCGGATCGTCGCAG
>PQAN01000014.1 GCA_003105285.1 Methylocystaceae bacterium | reverse complement strand
GCGCACATGCCAAAACGGGCTCCCATGTTGGTGATCGTGGCCGCCATCCACCGTCCTCACCCCATCGTCAGGCGTCTCGAGCAGCAACTGACGGCGGGTTGCGCCGTGATGGCCATGCAGTTGGCGGCTTTCGCTCGCGGGTACGGGTCGATCTGGCGATCGGGCTGGCCGATGTTCGACAGAAACCTGCACGCCGCGCTCGGGCTGGCGGAGGACGACCAGATCGTCGGGTTTCTGTATTTGGGAACCCCTGTTCCTCAATCACGAACTCCGCTCGAGCCGATCGATGTGGAGAACTTCGTCCAACGATTGTGACTTCGTTCAGCGGGATTTCTTCTATCGCACGACGGATTATTCTGCTCCCTCGACCTGTCGCAGCCACGATAGAAAGATCGCTGCTGCGCGCTCGACGGCAGTATGAGCCATCGCGGCGGTCTCGCGACGCAAGGCGTGCAACGAAACTCCCGCCTGCGCGAGCTCCAGCGCATGGCCGATCAGCCATTGCTCGACGCGATATGGGTCCGCTTCGAGATGGAACTGCACGGCGAGGCCGTTCCGGCCATATCGAAAGGCTTGGTTCTCGTAATGGGCGTTGAAGGCGAGGCGCGTGGCCTGCGCAGGGAGATCGAATGTATCGCCATGCCAGTGCAGCACGGACGGCTGGCTCGAGAGTGGAGCGAGCGCGCTTTCGTATCCGGCCGGGGATAGTGAGACAGCGGCCCAACCGATTTCCTTGATCGGGCCCGGATAGACTTTTGCGTCGAGCGCCGACGCCATGAGCTGCGCTCCGAGGCAGATTCCGAGCGTCGGCAGGTCTCGGCTCAGTCGGCGTTCGATGAGACGCAGCTCATCGAGAAGAAAAGGGTAGAGCCCGGCGTCATAGGCGCCGATGGGGCCGCCCAGCACGACGAGCAAGTCGGCGTCTCGAATCTCGTCGATGTCGATCGGGTCCAACGCGGCGTCGCGGTAGGACACGTCATAGCCGCGCTTCGTCAGAAGAGGGGCGAGCAGGCCGAGGTCTTCGAATGAGACGTGGCGTATGGCGACAACTCGTGGTGGCGCATTCGTCATTCGGCGGCTTTCTCCAAATATGCGAAGGACGCGAGGCCATTGTCTATGTAATATATTCATATATCGATTTGGTCCAGGCTCGCACTCGCATCATCGCCGCAATACGAATTTTGAAAGAATTCTTTCTCCCGAGGCAGGATCGTTTTCGTTTTCTGGGCTGTGACATCGAGAGAGTCGCCTCCCGCGAGCGCGACACGTCCGGCGAGATCATCATATATACATAACACATATTTTATCTATATATAAATATATATCCGAATGACTTTGTGTTATCGTTCCAGAATATGCCATGTGTGCTCTCGGATTTGCATTCATTATAGGTCATTCGTATCGATATACGAATTATCTTTATTGACATATCGTGCAGATTGCCAGATTTGCGAATGGGTGATGTCGGTGTTTACACATATATGTAATTACAATACAGTGCGATGGCTCTCCAAAATTCCAGCAGCAGGAATGTGAAAAAATGACGCTGATCAAGGAAATCGACTACGGCACGCCGGCTTCGAAATCCGAAAAGCAGGTGACGCTGACGATCGACGGCCGTGAGATCAGCGTTCCGGAAGGCACGTCGATCATGCGCGCCGCAATGCAGCTCGGCGTCGAAATCCCCAAGCTCTGCGCCACGGACAGCATCAAGTCCTTCGGATCTTGCCGTCTGTGCCTCGTCGAGATCGAAGGGCGCAACGGCCTTCCCGCGTCTTGCACGACGCCTGTCGCGCCGGGCATTTCGGTGAGGACCTTCACGCCGCGTCTCGACGCGATCCGGCGCGGGATCATGGAGCTCTACATCTCCGACCACCCGCTCGATTGTCTGACATGTCCTTCGAACGGCGACTGCGAGCTTCAAAAAATGGCCGGCGCGGTGAGCCTGCGCAAGGTGCGTTACGAGTCGGACGGCAGGAACCATATCTCCTCGCGCAACGACGGCCGCCCGAATCCGGACTGGAGGCCGAAGGATCAGACGAACCCCTATTTCACCTATGACCCTTCGAAATGTATCGTCTGCAACCGCTGTGTGCGCGCTTGCCAGGAGGTGCAGGGAACATTCGCTCTGACCATCGAGGGCCGCGGCTTCGACAGCCGCGTGTCGCCGGGAATGGGCGAGGGTTATATGGAATCCGAATGCGTGTCCTGCGGCGCCTGCGTGCAGGCCTGTCCGACCGCGACGCTCATCGAAAATTCCGTGATCGCCATCGGTCAGCCCGAACATTCGGAAGTGACGACCTGCGCCTATTGCGGGGTCGGATGCACGTTCAAGGCGGAAATGCGCGGCGAAGAGATCGTGCGCATGGTTCCCTGGAAAGACGGCAAGGCCAATCACGGCCACAGCTGCATCAAGGGCCGTTTCGCTTACGGCTACGCATTGCATCGCGATCGCGTCCTCAGTCCGATGATCCGCGAAAAGATCACAGATCCCTGGCGGGAAGTGTCTTGGGACGAGGCGATTGCTCACGCGGCGTCCGAGTTCAGGCGGATACAGACGAAATACGGCCGCCTCGCCGTCGGCGGCATCACCTCGTCGCGATGCACGAGCGAAGAAACCTTTCTCGTGCAGAAGCTCATTCGCAGCGGCTTCGGCAACAACAATGTCGACACCTGCGCCAGAGTCTGTCATTCGCCGACGGGCTATGGTCTGAGCCAGGCGTTCGGCACATCGGCCGGCACGCAGGATTTCGACTCGGTCGAAGAGGCCGACGTCATCCTCGTCATCGGCTGCAATCCGACGGACGCGCATCCTGTCGTCGGCGCGCAAATCAAGAAGCGCATTCGCGACGGCGCCAAGCTCATCGTCGTCGACCCGCGTCGCACGGAACTGGTGCGCTCGCCCCATATCGCGGCCGCCTACCACCTGCCTCTGCGTCCCGGAACCAATGTCGCCATCGTCACGGCGCTCGCGCATGTCGTGGTGACGGAAGGGCTCGCGAACGAGGCCTTCGTGCGTGAGCGCTGCGATTGGGACGAATATCGGGATTGGGCCGACTTCGTCTCCGAGGAGCGCAACAGTCCCGAAGCGGTGGAGAAATACACGGGCGTTCCCGCGCATCTCGTGCGCGGCGCCGCGCGTCTCTACGCGACCGGCGGCAACGCCACGATCTATTACGGCCTCGGCGTCACCGAGCACAGCCAGGGATCGACGACGGTGATGGCGATCGCCAATCTCGCCATGGCGACCGGCAATCTCGGACGGCGCGGCGTCGGCGTGAATCCGTTGCGCGGGCAGAACAATGTGCAGGGCTCCTGCGACATGGGCTCTTTCCCGCATGAGTTTCCGGGATATCGCCACGTCGCTGACGACGTCGTGCGCCGTTCTTTCGAGGAGGCCTGGGGCGTGCCGCTCGACAAGGAGCCCGGCCTGCGCATCCCCAACATGTTCGACGCCGCCGTCGATGGCGTCTTCAAGGGTCTTTATGTGCAGGGCGAGGATATCCTCCAGTCGGATCCGGACATCAAGCATGTGTCGGCCGGTCTCGGCGCGTTGGAATGTCTCGTCGTCCAGGACCTGTTCCTCAACGAGACCGCGAATTATGCGCATGTTTTCCTGCCCGGCGCGAGCTTCTTGGAAAAGGACGGCGTGTTCATTAATGCGGAGCGGCGCATTCAGCGCGTGCGGCGCGTGATGAGCCCCAAGGCGGGCTATGCCGACTGGGAGGTGACGCAGCTCTTCGCCAATGCGCTCGGCTGCAATTGGAACTATTCGCATCCGAGCGAGATCATGGACGAGATCGCCCGCCTCACGCCCCCCTTCGCGCATGTCTCGTACGAGAAGCTCGAGGAGGTCGGCTCGGTGCAATGGCCCTGCAACGATGCGGCGCCCGAGGGAATGCCGATCATGCACATCAACGGCTTCGCGCGCGGCAAGGGC
>PQAN01000013.1 GCA_003105285.1 Methylocystaceae bacterium | reverse complement strand
TTCCTGATAAGCTCGACGTAATGGGTGCGGCGTTGCCCGGCTTGCCGGTGATCAACATCGGATTTACCCGCAATTTGGCTTGGACACACACCGTCGATGCGTCGAGCCATTTCCTCATCTACCGTTTGAAGCGCGACGTCGCCGACCCAAGTCGATATATGGTCGACGGAAAATCGACGGCGATGCAAAGGAAATCCGTTACCGTCGACGTTCGAGAAAAGAGCGGTTCGATCACGCAGCGTTCACGTGACTTCTATCGTACCGAATTCGGCGTCGTCCTCGATATGTCCGATCGCTTCGGACGGGATGACGAGCATGCCTATGTGATCGACGACGTCAATCTGACCAACGACGCTGCGCTCGAGCAGTGGTTTGCGATGAATCGGGCGAACTCCGTCGAGGGGCTGGAGTCCGTCGTGATTCGGATATTGGGAATTCCGTGGGTCGACACAATAGCGGTCGGATCGAACGGCGCCGCATTGTTCATGAATGTGTCCATGATTCCGCGTGTCGACTCCGAAAAGCTTTCGCGATGCCGGGCGCTCGACTCGGATCGTCCAGTGTCGGATATCCATGTTCTCGATGGGACTAGAAGAGACTGCGGACGGAATGTGACTTCAGGATTACGCCAAGATGGGGTTTTTCCGGGCGACCGTCTCCCGATTCTGAGACGGGACGACTTCGTCATCAATTCGAACGACACCGCGTGGCTCGCAAATCCTTCACAACCGCTGACGGGATTTTCACCTTTGGTGAGCCGAGAGAATGTGGAGCTCGGCGGTCGAGCGCGCTATGTGCTCGATTGGCTTCGACGACGGTCCGACGTCGGATCGCCCGCCGGGCAAAGACTGGGGCCCGATGACGTCGAAAGCCTGCTCATGCGTGATGACGTATATTCCGCTTCGCTGGTCATGAGCGATCTCCTCACTTTGTGTCCAAAGAACTCGGAAACGCGCGCCGAGGACACGGAGACAAAAGACCTAGCGAGCGTCTGTGAGACGTTGCGGGCTTGGGATCAGACTGCGGACGTCGACGCGAACATCGGCTATCTATATTTCGAAAGCTTCATGGAACGGGCTCGCAAGGTCACCAATGTTTGGCGTGTCCCATTCGATCCGTCGCTGCCGATCGATACGCCTCGTGGTCTCAATGTCGGTGATCCAGCGGTCGCCGAACAATTGAAGGCCGCCTTGGCGGCCTCGCATCGCGACGCGCTGAAAGGCGGCTTTCGACTCGATTCGAGATGGGGTGAAATTCAAGTTGCGTCGCGGGGCGGTCGGGAAATTCCGATTCATGGGGGCAGTGCGGCTCTGGGCGTCTACAATGTGATAAAGAGTTCCCCCTCCGGCCCAGGCAAGAGGGAGGTTGCTTCCGGGTCGAGCTATATGCAAATCGTGTCGTTCGACGGCTCGGGGCCGCAAGTGAACGCCTTGCTGGCGTTTTCCGAGTCGGCTGATCCGCGATCACAATTTTTTGCCGATCAAACCGAGCTGTTTTCGAGAAAAGAATGGGTGCGTCTTCCATTTGCCGAGGAAGAGATAAAATCGGATCCCAGCTATCGTCGTCAAACGATCCCATATTGAAGAGCGCGGTCGCTGAGAACTTAGCAGGCTGTTGAAAAACCGCCGCGCCTTGCTTTGAAGACGGCTTCATCGCCGCTGTCGTATTCAAATTCGATGTCGATCGAGCCGTCGTCGAGCAATTCAGCATTTCCCTCGCCAGAGACTTCGTCCATTTCATCGAAGCCGGTCCAAGTGAAGGCGATCGAGGTTGGGCCGTATTCGATGTCGAGCGTCGCTTGCATCGCGCCGAAGGCGATCTCGCCCCGGCCGTCGGTGCCTATGACGATCATCGCCGCCCCGCAGAGGTCGAGATATGCCCGATCCCAAATGTCGGCCTCAATGATCCGCCAGTGGCCGACGAGCTCGCAGCCGGTGGGCGCGCTCATGTCGGCTCCGCCATCAGTTTCGGCAGCCGCACCAGATTGTAAGCGGCGGCTGCAAATGTGAAAGCCCAGCCGACCCGCTCGCAGCCTCTGAACTTGATCTGCTCCTGTCCGGCGACGGTCTTGATCCAGCCGAAGCCTTCCTCGATCTTCTTGCGGATGCGCTGGCTGATGGCGTAGCCTGCGTGCCGCGTCGTGCGGGCGTCGATCGCCGAGGCGCGTCCGTTGGTGTTTTGCGCGACATGCGGCGTCACTTTCATCGCACGCAGCTCATTGACAAAGTCCTCGGCGTCGTAAGCCTTGTCGGCGCCGAGCGTGATCGCCTTTGGCTGATCGGCGCGCGGCTCGATCATGTGCAGCGCCGCGATGCGCTCGGCATGGCCGTTGGCCTGCGTGAGGCAGGCGTCGACGAAGAGCGCGTTCCGGTTCTCCATCAAGGCATGGCCGATGAAGCAGCGCTTCGCCTCCTTGCCGGGGCCTTTGCGATAGAGCCGCGCTTGTGGATCGGTCGTCGAAGCATGTGTTTCGTTCGACGCTTCTCGCCGTGGAAATCCGCTTCCTTGTTGCGCCCTGAACCGTGCCGGGATTGCC
>PQAN01000012.1 GCA_003105285.1 Methylocystaceae bacterium | reverse complement strand
GCGGAGAGTAAGGTTCATGGCTTCTCTCCTAAGAGTAAGCTTGAATGGCATTCCTGACCAATTCGGCTATAAACGCTGCCATAGGCAGCATGGAAAGTCTTCTGCCGCGCCATCAGACCAAACCTTGCTCGTCTCAAACCAATGTAGACCGGGCCAGCACGGTGCGCCTTTCATTCGTCGTCGACCACGATGGCGGCGTCGCTCACAACGTCCCAGGCGCGCAACCACGCCCGGAAGCGATTGCGGTTCGTCGTCTCGTCCTTGTGCAGACGGTACAGCAAATAGCGCGCCGACACGAGATAAGCAAAGAATCCAAACTTCATCCTCACGATCCGACGCTCTCGCTCGGGGGCGCTCGTATAGAGCACCTCTTGGTTCAGACCGGCGTCAATCTGAGGCGCCGCGTCGGCGCAAAACACCCACCACCGTCTGTCGAGGCGCATCAGCCGTATCGTCTGATTCTCGAAACGTAGTTCCTGGACCTTCTCCATGAAAGACGCTCCTGCTGCTGGCGCCGGACTCGACTGATTGGTTTTCGGCGCTCACCATAGGCGCTCGCCGCCACGCGCTCGCAAACCCGACAAAATTTGCAAGTTTACGAGGCGTCACCTTCAGGCTGGTAATACGGTTCGCAGATCTGCGTTTAATTTCGAACCGATAGCCGTAGAACACGAATGTCTGCCCGATATAAGGAATAGCTCCAGCCTCATATATGACGAGGCCAGCAACAGTCGCGGCTTTCTGCTCGGGAAGATCCCAGCCCATGATGCTGTTGAGCGTGTGGACGGAGATCGCGCCATCCACGAGAACGGAGCCGTCGGCTTGTGGATTTAGTTCCTCCATTTCGCGTGGCCTCCTATGTCAGCCTCGATGCCGATCCTGCGCCATTCGATCGCGCCGCTCCTGAAAACTCGCGCGGCAACAAATTTACGCTGCCTGGCGCTCGCCCGTTCGCCTCGAACACTATCGCCGTCAAGGCGAGCATGGCGGACGCGAACAAGCGAACCCGATTCCGCCGTAGAAACTCACCGATCTTCGACCATTCGGATTCGAGACCGATGCGAAGTAGCGTCATTTGCTCCCGCCGAAATTTTTCTCTCACACAACGTTAAGAGGAAGCGCATCAAGGCGCCATTCGAATCTCGGTCAAAAGCTGTAAGGATCGCATAAATTCAAGACCTTTATGCAACCCTTACGACCAGCGGCCACATTTCGAATGGCGTCTTTATGCCGATTGCGTACATATCTTCGTTCGCTTCATCGCAGCAACGGTGAGAACTCAATGCTCGAGACCGTCAGACGATTGATCGACGAGAAGGCGAACCTATCCTTGCGCGCGTGCGATCTCGCGCCGGACGGAGATCTCTACCGGGCAGGGCTGACGCCTTTTGCAGCCATCCAGTTGATGTTGGCGATCGAGAAAGAATTCGAGGTCGAGTTTCCTAGGCAGATGCTCAACCGACAAAGCATGTCGTCGATCAGCAGGATTGTCTTCTGCATTCGTGAACTGCAAGAAGGAGCAGCCCCGCTCAGGGCCGCATGAACGACTCACATCTTCGATCGTCTCGCCTCTTTCAGGGCCCGCCGAGCGAAGCAACAATGGAGAAAAATGTGACTGCGAGAATCAGGTCTGGCGAAACCCTTTCGTGGTCGCCGGCAGACGACGAGCACGCGATCGCCTTCGCCTACAACCAGGCGGGCGAAAAGTACGAGTCCTACGCAGACGGCGACGCGCAAGAGCTCTACGCGTTCGACTGCAAGCACGCATATGGTGACCGTCGCATCTGGGCGCTCCTCGATGACAAATTACGTGCGCTGCGTTCTTCCGGCGCTCGATCGATCAGGATTCTCGACCTCGGCTGCGGACCCGGCACGTGGCTCCTCCGCCTCGTGACGCGCGCATCCGCCTTGGGATTTACTTCAATCGAGGCGAAAGGCCTCGATATCGCGGAAGCGCAAGTGCGGCGCGCACGAGCGAGGGGCCGCCGACTCGCAGCGAACGAAGGACTCCAGCTTCACTTCGAAACCGGCGACATTTGCGCACCACTTCCCGAAGCCGCTTCGAGCGTCGATCTCTGCCTTTGCCTCTATGGAGTTCTGAACCATATTCCTCCTGATCGGATACCGAGCCTTTTTGCCGAAGTGGCGCGCGTGACCCGCGGGGATTTCATCGCCACCATGCGCGCCAGAGGCAGCACGCCGACGATATGCGTCGGCGCAATCGAGGACGCACGTTGGTTCTGGCATGACGACCGAAACAGCCTCCTGGAAGCAGAGCTTCAGAACGGACGGCGCATTTCCCTCGGCTTTCATCTATTCGCCGCCGACGAAGTCCGTGCGCTTTCCTCGTCTCGTTTCGAGCTGACCGAACTGCGTGGGCTGGATCTCTTTCACGGCCGGTTCGCCGCCGATCGGCGTTGGAACCCGCCGACCGCGCGAGCGAGTACAGCGTTCCTCCAGGAACTCGATCGTCTCGAAGATCTCTATTGTCGAGATCCCGAGTTCGTCGATCATGCTACCCATATCTTGCTGATGGCGGCGCCGAGAAAGCCGCGATCCGATGTCGAGACGCTGCAACGCCGTCTATGAAGCAGGCATCCCGATCATAGAGATAGAGGCGAGGAAGCCCAGAATGCTCTTACATTCGTCCCTGCTCATACGAGACATGATCCACTCTTGCTCGAACGATGAGGTCGCGTACGCAGCGATCGTCTGCATCGGCGGCGAATTTGTCGAGCGCGTCGACGCGGCCGCTCGTGCACGAGAAATGCCCGTGGGTCGCTTTGTCGCCGCCCTCGTGCGCAATTTCGCAACGGGTGCGAAACAAGAGCAGTTCGTCATATTGCAGCGAGCCGTCGCCGGCTCAGATCAGCCGATCCTGAGCGGCCTAAGGCATGTCGTGGAGCGATCCCTTCAAAACGACGTCCCTTCCCAACCTCGTAACTTTTCTTTCGTGAGCCGGCCTGACATCGGCAAGGGGGGCCTACGACGCCGGCTACCTTCGCGACGCGTTCTATGGGTTCGACCAGGACGGGAGCGTTGGCGAACGAAGCGCTGGGTCTGAGAGCGAGACGCCTATCTGGCGACGCAGGCGCCGAAAGCGTTGGGTCGCGAGGGCGAAGAGCGCGTCCGAGAAACAACGCGCGCCGTTCGGCATATCGAGCTCAGAGAAAAACGGCTCGCATTCTCGAGCCGCTCTTGCCCAAATCGTTCGGATCATCTCGATTCGTATCACAAAGGGAGGATCATCCAATGTCCACAATACGACTCACACTGTACGTCACGGCTCGAACCGCAGTCGTTGCGCCCTTAATCGGTGCGCTCTCTTTCCCCGAGAACGCGCAGGCGAATGTCTGGAAGGAATGCGGTGCGCAATTTCAAGAGGCCAAGGCAGGCAATCGGCTCGATGGTCGGAATTGGCGGCAATTCGTCGAAAGCTGTCACGTTCAGGTCAAGACGCGTCCGACGGCCGTCGCTGCTAATGACGCGAATGCGCAGACAAGCATATTGAAAGTGTGTGGGACACAATATCGTGCCGCTAAGGCCGCAGACGAGCTTCGAGGCCAGAGCTGGGTCGATTTCCTCAAAGCTTGTCGCTCTCGTGCTGCAGGAGATCCGCCTTTGGTAAGCAACCGCGCGACGGCGCCTGTCTCTGTTCCGCCCGCGGCCGGACCGGCGCCTGCTCCCGCCTCTTCGCCAGCAGATGCGTCAGCTATCTCCGCTGTGAGCGGTTCTTCGTCCATCGAGGAGACTAAGACAACCGCAACAGTCCCTACACACTCCGATGGCTCCGAAGCGCCAGTGCTGAAGTCGGCAGGCCAAAGCCTCATGAGCGAGAAATTCCGGCAAAAGAAATGCGCCGCACAGTGGAAGACTCAGAAGGCCGATCTCAAGAAGGCCGACCCGACACTGAACTGGTCGCGATATTGGAGCGAATGCGACAGGCGCCTCAAAGTGTCAGGGCAGTAGAGGCCTTCGACAGCGACGTCTCGCGGACGCAAAGACGTTTCGCGAGGCGACAGGCGCACGACTTTGCAAAGACATCATAGGAAGATTACGTCTTCGACTTTATGCAGTCCTTACGCCCTCGAGCCTTCTTCGGTATCGATCCTTTACGCCGAAGCAATGCAAATTGTCCTCGCGGTCCACATCCCGGATCGCGTCACTGCGAACGCTACTATGCGTAGTTCTACGAATATCGACCTCGAATCGCAGTTTCCACGCAAGGCTACCGATTTGCGGTTCGTCGTCGGACAGGATGAAGACGGACACTGGATCGTCATCGAAGACCGCAGACGGGGAGGAGGCATCTTCGTCAGCCGGCAGGCCGCTCTGCAATTCGTCGCCTCCGAGACCGGCCAGCCATTGGACTCCGTGCCGTGCGCACGCGAGCGTCTGAGATTCTGGAGCTAGACCGATGTTGTCTGTTTCATCGTCAAAAAATGCCCTTCTTCGCTGCGACCCCGAGCATCAACAGCCTCGACAGCCCGTCATCGATCGGTGGTCGGTGTTAGGAGCGCGCCCAGAACTTTCCTCCGAGGCGTTTCCGATCTCGGGCTCACTCACGGCGCTAGTGACGCCCTTCGATAACGACGATATCGCAGAAAAATCGTTCGCCGATCTTGTCGCATGGCAGATCGACCAGGGCGCGCAAGGGCTCGTCGTCGGCAGCGCGACAGGCGAAGGA
>PQAN01000011.1 GCA_003105285.1 Methylocystaceae bacterium | reverse complement strand
TGAAACTTCGGGGCCAGGTCAGATGCCCCCTTCGGCCGGCGTCGTCGTATGACGTCGGAGCGGTGCCAGCGAGGCGCGACGAAAGAGGAGCATATGACAGAAGTTCATGTTTTGGCGATTGATTTGGCGAAGCGGAGCTTTCAGGTCTGCGCAACTGATCGCGGCGGAGCGTGTGTGAATGCCCCGGTATTACGATCACGACAGGACGGCTTGACGCCAGCGACTCCAATCAGACAAGAGAAGGCTCTCAGGCTCGCCGCGCAGGCTCCGCCTACGCGTTGCGTCTTGCGATCATGACGTCGCCGAGCACCAGAACGTCCATGTTGGTGCGCAGGAAGCAGGCCAGCGCTTCTTCCGGCTTGCATACAACCGGCTCGTTCTCGTTGAAGGAAGTGTTTAGCACCATCGGCACGCCGGTCGCGTTGCGGAACGCTGAAATGAGAGCATGATATCTCGGATTGGTAGATTTCTTCACCGTCTGTAAGCGGCCCGATCCGTCGACATGCGTCACGGCGGGAATCTGTGCGCGCTTTTCTTCCCTGATCTGGAACACCTGCATCATGAAGGGAACGTCGTCGTCCTCCTCAAACCACTCGTCGACTGCCTCGGACAGAACGGAAGGCGCGAAAGGTCTGAAGGACTCGCGGCGCTTGATCTTGGAATTGAGTATCGCCTTCATGTCCGTGCGTCGCGGATCGCAAACGATCGAACGATTACCCAGCGCGCGCGGCCCCCATTCTAGCCGGCCCTGGAACCAGCCAACGATCTTCCCGTCTGCAATGGCTTGCGCAGTTAGACTGCACAGATGATCCAGTTCGTTTGCGATCCTGGTCACGGTACAGCCCGCCGCCTCGATCTGGCCAGCCTCCTCAGCGAGGAGACGATTGATATAGGCCCCGTCGAACTGCGGTCCCCAGTACGCGTGATCCATCAGGAATGAGCGCTTGCCGCCACGCGCGTGCCAGACCGAGAAAGCCGCCCCGATCGCACCTCCCGCGTCGCCAGCGGCGGATTGCACGTAAACTTTCTTGAAAGGCGTCATCCGCCGTACCTTGCCGTTCGCGACCGAATTCATCGCGCAACCACCTGCAAGCGCAATATTGGGAAGCTTGTGCCTGACGTAAAGGACATTCAGCAGGTTAAAGAACGCCTCTTCGTACATGGCCTGCGCAGAACGGGCGATGTCACGATGGACGTCCTCGAGCGGATCCGATGCTCTCCTCCGCGGCCCGAGCAGGTCTTCCAGCGCGGGCGTGAACAAATCCGCGAATTCCGGCGAACTGCCCTGCCATTCGAAGGCGATCTTTTCCTTGTGATGCCGGAAATACGTCAGGTCCAGTTCGAAACCGCCGTCGCCCTTGAGCCGGACGATCCTGCGCATCTGCTGGATGTAAGTGGGCTTGCCATAGGGCGCGAGCCCCATCACTTTGTACTCGTCTCCGTAATGCTGGAAGCCGAGATATTGCGTGATCGCTTGGTAGAAGACGCCGAGCGAATGCGGAAACAGGATCCGGCCCTCGATATCGATCTTCTCCTTACGCCCGACGCCCCAGGCGCCGCTTGCGAAATCGCCGAACCCATCCACCGATACGACGACGGCTTCGTCGAAGGGAGAAACGTGGAAGGCCGAGGACAGATGCGCGAGATGATGTTCGACGTGCTCAAGTCTTCCTAACAGAGGCGTGTTCGGAAACATCTTGGCAATCAGATCGGCGGCGCTTTCCCGCGCGGCGCGGTTCGTCGCACGCTCTTGCAGGAAACGGAGCGAGGGCCAGGACGTCAGAAGATAGGCAACCTTGGATGTGAGATTGGCACGGCTGTCCTGGTTTACGGCGATGTAGTCGATTTCGGAAGCGGAGACGCCAGCTTCCGCCAGGCAGTAGCGGATCGCCTCTTCGGGAAAGCCAGCCCAATGCTTGATGCGACGGAACCGCTCTTCTTCCCCGGCGGCGACAAGCGCACCGTCGCGCAGGAGAGCGGCGGATGCATCGCCGTGGAATGCGTTGATGCCAAGCACGATCATATAGGTACTCGTTGCTTCGATTGGTTTTGGGATTGGCGAAGGGTAGGCTGGCGCCTCGCCTGACTTTGCATTTTCGTCGCGCCACGGCGGCGTGACTCAAACGAAATGGCCTCCGGCGATCTCAGCGCGGTTCACGCAGTCTTTTCTGCGGCGGCAAGACCTGGGCGATTCTGGCGTCGCTCTTGAACACGGCGAAACTGAATGGCGTCGATCCACAGACTTATCTGACGGACGTTCTTGAGCGCCTTGTCTCCGGCCGCAAGTAAAGTCAGTCGCCTGAGCGATCTGCTCACGTGGAACTGGAGGGCCGCGCGCATGACCGAAGCCGGTCGGGCGTCGGCATGAGCCGACGCGCCCGAAGGCCGACCAAAGAACGTCAAAGCGACAGCCGCCTACGCCAGTCGAACCTCTCCAGGTGGAGTAGTCGTGCCGCTTTACAATCGATCAGAGACGGCTCCAGACCTTGACCTTGGAATCGTCGACGCGGAGTTCGTAGCGGGCGAGGCCGGTGATCGGCTCGGGATAGAAGGGGTTGAAATAGACGATGTACTTCGGTGGAATTCGCGCCGTAGCGATATTTTCTGCAACGCGCTGCATGATGGCTGGTCCGAACGGGTTGTACATGTAGAGCACGAGATCGTTCACGTCGAACGTGGCTTCGAGCGCATCGCCGTGAACGACGTGCGCGTTCACTAAACCCAGCTTCGACAGATTTCGCCGCGCGAGCTTCGCCAGCTTTCCAGACAGTTCGACGCCAACGACCTGCCCGAACCCCGCCTCCGCCGCGACGACGAGCGCGCGACCCTTGCCGCAGCCAAGGTCGAGGAACGTCGCGCCGGACCAGTTGCTTTGGAGCCGCCCCAGCATCTCCTTCAATGCCGCCGGCTCGATCGCTTCATACTTCCTAGCGGACGAACGGCTCGGGCCCTTCACGCCCATCATCCACAACGGCTCGC
>PQAN01000010.1 GCA_003105285.1 Methylocystaceae bacterium | reverse complement strand
TGCGAACGCCGCGACGCTCGATCCGCGCCGCGCCAAGCTCATCGCCGGCGCGATCGTCGACGAAGCGGAGCGCTGCGGCCTCGCCGCCGAATGCGGAGTCGACCGAAACGCCGATGTCGCCGAGACGCTGGCGCGGCTCGACGCCTGGCTCTGCGACGTGAAGGAAATGCGCATCGGCGACGGCCTGCATGTGTTCGGCCGAGGGACATGCGGCGAGGCGGAGATCGACGCCCTGCTGCGCGCGCTCGACGGCCGCTTTGTTGAACCCGGCCCCGCCGGCGCGCCGTCGCGCGGGCGCGCCGACGTGCTGCCGACGGGCCGCAATCTCTTCTGCATCGATCCACGCCATGTTCCGACGCGCACGGCCTTCGACATCGGCCGGCGCGCCGCGCGCGAAGTCGTGACGCGCCATGCGCAGGAACATGGCGAATGGCCGCGCAACATCGTGCTCGATCTCTGGGGCAGCGCGACGATCCGCACCGGCGGCGAGGATTTCGCGCAGGCGCTCGCGCTCATCGGCGTCATGCCGGTATGGGATCATGCGAGCGCCAGGGTGAGCGGTTTCGAGATCGAGCAGCTCGCCAAACGGGACTTCCCGCGCGTGGACGTGACGCTGCACATATCGGGACTGTTTCGCGACATGTTCCCGACATTGATCGCGCTGTTTCACGACGCCGTGCAGGCGATCGCCGCGCTCGATGAAGACGCTGACGCCAATCCGCTGGCGAGCGCGCGACGCGAGGGCGAGGCGATCGAACGCATTTTCGGCGCGGCGCAGGGGAGCTACGGCCTCGGCTTGGGAGAAGCGATCTCGCGCGGCGACTGGACGACGCGAGACGATCTCGCTCGCGCCTATCTCGAGGCCGGCGGTCATTCTTTCGATCGAAGAGGCGAAAGCGCGCCGGCGCGGGCGGCGTTCACAGAGCGCGTCGGCTCGGCGGACGCTCTCGTGCATGTGCAGGACATGGCCGAGACCGATGTGCTGACAGGCGCCGCCTATGCCGAATATGAGGGCGGATTCGCCGCCGCCAATGCGACGCTCGGCGGCGCGGCGAAGATCGTCCACCTCGACGCGACGCGGCCGTCGACGCTGACGGCGCGCGCGCTCGAGCAGGAGATCGCCCGAGTCCTGCGCGCGCGCGCCGCCAATCCGCGCTGGATCGCCGGGCAGATGCGCCACGGTCATCGCGGCGCGGCGGAAATCGCCGAGACGATCGACAATCTCTTCGCCTTCGCCGCGACGACGAGCTTCGTGCGCGATGCGCAATGGGACCTCGTGTTCGATGCGACGATCGGGACGCAGGAGGTGCGCGATTTTCTGCTCGACGCCAATCCGCGCGCGGCGGAAGCGATCCGCCATGTCTTCCAACAAGCGATCGAACGCGGCCTGTGGCGCACGCGCCGCAACAGCGTGTTCGACGCGATGACGACGATCGACGATCGCGCCGGAGAGGTTTCGGATCGATGAGCGCCGCGCCCAAAATCCAGGGCTGGTGCCCCGGCGCGCTGCGGCCGATGCAGAGCGGCGACGGCCTGTTGCTGCGCGCCAAGACGATCGGCCCGCGACTTGCGGCCGAAAACGCGCTGGAGATCGCCGCGATCGCGGTCTCTTGCGGCAACGGCCTCATCGACCTCTCGCAGCGCGCGCAATTACAATTGCGCGGCGTCGCGGAAACGAAATTGCGCGAGGCGCAGCAGCGCCTGCATCGCCTCGGCCTGCTGGCGCGCGACGCGGCGACCGAGAGCGTGCTCAATTTCATCGTCTCGCCGCTCGCCGGATTCGCGAAAGGAGCGATCGACGCTCATGGCGTCCTCTCGCAGCTCGTTCGAGAACTGTCCGAGGACGCCGCGCTCCTCGCGCTGCCGGGAAAATTCGGCTTTCTCATCGACGACGGCGGCCCGCTCGGCCTCGCGGAGGTAACGACCGACATTCGGCTGGAGGCCTATTTCGACAATGGCGCGGCCCGCGTCGCCGTCGTCGCCGACGGCGCGCGAGACCAAGCTTTCATCGTTTCGCCGGAAGCCGCCGCCGCAACGGCGCTCGCGCTCGCCCGCGCCTTTCTGTCGCTCCGGAAAGGGCGCGAATTCGAATTGCGGCGAATGCGCTCCGTCGTCGCGGCTTTCGGCCTGGACGCCGTCGCGAGCGCGGCGGGACTCGCGTCGGCGCCCTATCGCTCGTCCTGTCGCGCCGCCGGCGCCGACGAGATTTTCGGCGCTCACGCCCTGTTCGCCGGAGTCGGCGCGCCCTCCGGCCGCTTTCGAGCCGGCGATCTCGCCTTTCTGGCGGGGCTGGCCGCAAAGTATGGCGCGGGCGAATTGCGCCTCACCCCCTGGCGCGCAATTCTCCTGCCCTGCCGGTCCGAAAAATCCGCGCGCGAAATGATCCGCGCCGCAGCGAGCCGCGGCCTCATCGTCGACGCCGACGATGCGCGTCTCGCCGTCGTCGCCTGCAGCGGCGCGCCGGAATGTCCGCAGGCGCTGCGCGCAACGCGCGGCGAGATGGACCGGCTCGCGCCGCTCGCCAGACGCGTTGCGTCCGGCGGCGTCGCGCTGCACATATCCGGCTGCGCCAAGGGTTGCGCCATGCCGGCGCCGGCGAGGATCACGCTGGTCGCGCGAGAGCATGGTTTCGACCTCATCGACAACGGACGCGCCGGCGACGCGCCGAGCCTGACGGGACTCGGCCCGAAGGAAATAGAAGATGCGATCGAGGCGCGTATAACGCGCGCCGACACGAAACCGACAGGAGCCGCCATGTCCGGCGCATCGAGTTACATCCGCGACGGCGCCGCGATCTACGCCCGCTCCTTCGCCATCATCCGCGCGGAAGCGCGCTTGGAGCGCTTTGCGCCGGAGGAGGAGCGCGTCGCCGTGCGCATCATCCACGCGAGCGGGATGGTGGAGGTCGCCGACGACATCATATTCTCGCCCGGCATGGCGCGAGCCGCGAGCGCCGCCTTGCGCGCCGGCGCGCCGGTCCTGTGCGACGCCAATATGGTCGCGCATGGCGTCACGCGCGCGCGACTGCCGGCGAACAACGACGTCGTCTGCACGCTGACCGATCCGCGCGTCGCGGCGCTCGCCGCGAAGGGCGGCACGACGCGCAGCGCGGCGGCGCTGGAATTGTGGCGAGAGCGACTGGACGGCGCGGTCGTCGCGATCGGCAATGCGCCGACAGCGTTGTTTCGCCTTCTCGAGCTGCTCGACGAAGGCGCGCCGCGCCCGGCCGCGATCATCGCCATGCCGGTCGGTTTCGTCGGCGCGGCCGAGTCGAAGGAAGCCGCGCTCGCCGACGGCCGCGTTCCAGTCGTCATTGTGCGCGGAAGAAAAGGCGGCAGCGCCATGGCGGCGGCGGCGATCAACGCTTTGGCGAGCGACGAGGAATGAACGTCTTCGATCCGAATTTTCGTCTCGAAGACGAAGCAGGCGCCGCGCTCGGCGCGCTCCAGGGCGTCGGCCTCGGGCCGGGCGATCCCGAGCTCATGACGCTCAAAGCCGCGCGGCTCGTCGCCGAAGCGAGGGTCGTCGCCTATTTTGCGAAGCGCGGGCGGCCGAGCAATGCGCGCGCGATCGCCGAGCGCTGGTTCGCGAAGGACTGCGAGGAAGTGCTGCTCGCCTATCCGGTGACGACGGAAATTCCCTTCGACCATCCGGACTATGTCGCGGCGCTCGCCGGCTTCTATGAGGAGAGCGCGACGCGCATCGCCGCCTATTTGTCGCGCGGGCGCGACGTCGCTCTGCTCTGCGAGGGCGATCCGCTGCTCTATGGTTCGTTCATGCACATYCASACGCGGCTCGACGCGCGCTTTCGCGTCGAGATTTGCGCGGGCGTCTCCGGCATGTCCGGATGTTTCGCGGCGGCGCGCCARCCGATGACCTGGGGCGACGACGTGCTGACCGTGCTGCCCGCCACATTGCCGCAAGAGGCGTTGACGCAACGACTCGCCGCGACCGACGCCGCCGTCGTGATGAAGCTCGGCGGCAATCTCGCCAAGCTGCGTCGCGCGCTGACGGACGCCGGCCTTCTCGATCGCGCGATCTATGTCGAACGCGGCACGATGGCGGGCGAAAAGATCATGCCGCTCGCAGATAAAACAGACGACGAGGCGCCCTATTTCGCTCTGGCTCTCGTGCCCGGCCACGGGCGGCGGCCATGAACGAGCGTGTCGTGAGCGGGCGCCTCTCCATCATCGGCCTCGGCCCGGGCGACGAAACCTATCTGACGCAGCAGGCGCGCGACGCCTTGCGCGAGGCGCAGGACGTCATCGGCTACGCGCCCTATGTCGCGCGCGTTCCCGTCACGCCCGGGCAGACGCGCATCGAGAGCGACAATCGCGTCGAACTGCAACGCGCGAAAGAGGCGCTGGAGCGCGCGGCGGCGGGTCGCAAGGTGGCGGTCGTCTCGGGCGGCGATCCCGGCATTTTCGCCATGGCGGCGGCGGTGTTCGAGGCGATCGAGACGGGCGATCCCGCCTGGCGCGAACTCGACATAGAGGTCGCGCCCGGAATCTCCGCGATGCAGGCGGCGGCGGCGCGGGTCGGGGCGCCCTTGGGCCATGATTTTTGCGTCATCTCGCTCTCCGACAATCTGAAGCCCTGGGACGTCATCGAGAAGCGGCTGGAACATGCGGCGCGCGGCGACTTCGTCATCGCGCTCTACAACCCCGCCTCGCGCGCGAGGCCGCAGCGCATTCACGACGCCTTCGCTCTGCTGCGCCGCGTGCTCGCGCCTGAACGACTCGTCGTCTTCGCGAAATCCGTCGGGCGCGTCGAAGAAGACATCATCGTCTCGACGCTCGACGAAGCCGATCCGAACGAGGTCGATATGACGACGCTCGTTCTCATCGGCTCGAGCGGCACGCGCCTCTTGCCGCGCGCCGATGCGCGCCCCTGGGTCTACACGTCGCGGAAGGCGCCATGAACGCCGACGCAACGCCGCGCTGGCTGTCGCTCATCGGCGTCGGCGAGGAGGGAATCGCAGCGCTCACGTCCGCCGCGCGGACATTGATCGCGAACGCCTCGCTCATTATCGGCGGCGCGCGCCATCTCGAATTGATCGGCGCGCAACCGGCCGAGACGCTCGTCTGGCCGTCTCCGCTCGCCGACGCCATGGCGACGATCGCGGCGCGGCGCGGGCTGCCGACCGTGGTTCTGGCGAGCGGCGATCCATTCTTCTTCGGCGTCGGCGACATGCTCGCGCGCCATGTCGCGCGCGACGAAATCCTGTGTATTCCGGCGCCCTCCTCCTTCTCGCTCGCCGCCGCGCGCCTCTGCTGGAGCCAGCAGGATTGCGCGCTTCTATCGCTGCACGGCCGCGCCTTCGAGCGCATCACGCCTCATCTGCAGCCCTCGCGCCGGCTTCTCGCTCTCTCATGGGACGAGACGACGCCCGCGCGCGTCGCCGCCCATCTGACGGCGCTCGGCATGGGAGAATCGCGCATCCATATTCTCGAACATATGGGCGGCGCGAAGGAGCGCATGCGCAGCGTGATCGCGCGGGATTTCGCTTTTCGTGACGTCGCGCCGCTCAATACGATCGGCGTCGAAGTCGTCGCAGCGCCAAGCGCGCGCGTCCTGCCGCTGACGCCCGGCCTGCCGGACGATTGGTTCGAGCACGACGGACAGATCACCAAACGCGACATTCGCGCCGTGACGCTCGCGGCGCTCGCGCCGAGACGCGGCGAAAGGCTCTGGGACATCGGCGCGGGCTCCGGCTCCATCGCCATCGAATGGATGCTCGCCGATCCCGCGAACCGCGCCATTGCGATCGAGCGCAATGGCGCCCGCGCGGCGCGCATCGCCCGCAATGCGGCGGCGCTCGGCGTTCCGGGTTTGGAGATCGTCGAAGGACGCGCGGAAAACGCGCTCGCAGGCCTCGCGACGCCCGACGCCATATTCATCGGCGGCGGCGGCGAGCATGTCGTCGAGGCGGCGTGGGCCGCCCTGCCCCGTTTCGGGCGCATCGTCGTCAATGCGGTGACGATCGAGACACAAGGCCTGTTGCTCGACGCCTTTCGCGAGAACGGCGGTGAGCTGGTGAACATCCAAATCGCTAAGGCGCGGCCGATCGGCAATTTCCATGCGATGGAGCCGGCTCTTCCGGTGTTGCAATGGCGGGCGACGAAGAGATGACGATGCTTCGCCTTCAAATCCGCTGCCTGTCATTCCCGGCGCTCGCGCCAGCGAGCGACCGGGAATCCAGCGCGACCATGGCAAGAGGTCGACTCGCTGCTCTGGATTCCCGGTCGGGCCGACGGCCCGCCGGGAATGACGCGCCTTCGCGACGAAGCGCCCGCGCGCATGCCGAGCAGCGATGAACGAACGTCTTGCCATCGGCGTCGGCGCGCGGAGCGGCGTGGACGCCGACGAACTCGTGATGCTGGTGAAACGCGTCGCGGCGCAATTGATAGCGCAATCCGCCCGCCCTCACCCTCACCGCTCGCCGGAAGAGACTTGGCGTCCGCCCCTATTCACGATCGATACGAAACGCGACGAGCCTGGGCTCCACGAAGCCGCGCGCCTGCTGAACACGACGATCTTTTTTCTGCCGCTCGAAGCGCTTCTCGCGCGCAAGGACGATGTGCTGACGCGCTCGGCGCGGGTCGAGGCGCTGATGGGAATCGGAAGCGTGGCCGAGGCGGCGGCGCTGGCCGGCGCGGGGCGGGCGAGCGTGCTGCTCGGGCCGCGCATCGCGACCGACCGGCTGACCTGCGCGATCGCGCGAAATGCGCTAGACGAGGCGCCATGACCATTCACTTCATCGGCGCCGGCCCCGGCGCCGCCGATCTGCTCACTTTGCGCGGACGCGACATTCTCGCGCGCTGCCCCGTGTGTCTCTACGCAGGCTCGCTGGTGGCGAAAGACATCCTCGCCCATTGCCCGGCGGACGCCCGCATCGTCGATACGGCCCCCTTGTCGCTCGACGCCATTGTCGCGGAAATGCAGGCCGCTCATGCGGCCGGCCTCGACGTCGCGCGGCTCCATTCGGGCGATCTCTCGATCTGGAGCGCGGTCGGCGAGCAGACGCGCCGCCTCGACGCGCTCGGCATTCCCTATACGATCACGCCCGGCGTGCCCGCCTTCGCGGCGGCGAGCGCTGCGCTGCGGCGCGAGCTCACTTTGCCGGAGGTCGCCCAATCCGTCGTGCTGACGCGCACCTCCGGGCGCGCCTCGGCCATGCCGGCGAGCGAGACATTGGCGACCTTCGCGCAAGCGCGCGCGACGATGGCGATCCATCTCTCTATCCATGCTTTGCCGCGCGTCGTCGCCGAGCTGACGCCCTTTTACGGCGCCGACTGCCCGATCGCCCTCGTCTATCGCGCCTCCTGGCCGGACGAGCGCATCATCCGCGGCGCGCTGTCGACGATCGAAACTTTGGCGAGCGCCGCGCCGATGGAGCGCACCGCGCTCATCCTCGTCGGGCCGGCGCTGGCGGCGGAGGATTTTCGCGAGAGCGCGCTCTATGACGCGGGCTACGACCGGCGGTTTCGCCCGACCGGCGGAGCGCAGAGCTGAGCGCCCCCGGCCTGCTCGTCGCCGCCGTCCGCTCCGGCGCCGGCAA
>PQAN01000009.1 GCA_003105285.1 Methylocystaceae bacterium | reverse complement strand
TTCTGAGTCTCGCGTTTTTGACGATTGCGTCCAGCATCGGCGTAACGAGCGCCGTCGCTTTCGATACAACGCAACGATTCGTCATCGCGCAGGCTGCGGAAAAGGCTTCGGGTGAAGGCGTCATCAAAGGGGTCGATGCGAGCGAGCGCAAGCTCCTGATCGCGCACGGACCGATCCCGGCCTTGAAATGGCCGAGTATGACGATGGCGTTCGGCGTCGCGCCCAATATCGACTTTGCGGCCCTCCCGCCGGGAGTCAAAGTGAAATTCACCTTGAGCCGCGACGCGAAGGGCCTTTATGTCGTCGAGCAAATTCACCGTGCGGAATGAGGAGAGCCGGTCGTGAATGTCTATAGACCGTTGCGTCCTTCCGCCGCTCCTCGACCTGATCATGCGCCAGCGTCAGCTCGAAAATTACCGCCGCGAGGCGGTTGGCGCCGCCGGTGGGCGGGTGCTCGAAGTCGGCGTTGGCTCGGGATTGAATTTTTCATTCTACAGTCAGCAGGTTGAAGTAGTCGTCGGGATCGATCCCTCCCCACGCTTGCTGGCGATGGCGCGACGGCGCGCGGCATCGGCGGGTATTCCCGCCGAATTTCTGCAGGGATCTGGGACCGCGATCCCCCCTTGCAGACCACACCGTAGATACAGAACACAACGGCAACCGGATTAACAATACCACCCACCGCTGCGGCCCGGGCGTTGCAGATTGCAGCTCGCGCCCGTCCGCTTTCGTGCGACAGGCCTCCAGCTAAACATCGAGGGACCAATGACATAGCCGCCGCCTCGCACACTGTACGCACCATACGCCTGCGCCTGCGGGCGCGGGGTGAAATCATTGGCGTCGGCGTAAGCGGCGCCCCCGAAAGAAGCGGTGGCGAGAAGGGCGATGGCGAGACGTTTCATCGACAGATTCCTTATATGTTTTTCGAATGCGCCCTTTGCGCTCCTATAAGTGAATTCGAAGAAAGCAGCCGCCCGGTTACACCCATCACCAGCCATATTCAGACAGCAGGGGCCGGCTATAGTTTCCGAGAGAGGCTGCAGCCAGCACGCTCAGGCGCGAAGAGCCGGTTACCGAGTCTCGATTGGCGTCGGCTTTCCCTAAAATGTGGCGGCATTACCAGTGCAGAAGGCGCGGTCCAAGCGTCGCTCCGGCAAGTGTGCAGAGAGCAATTGTCCCAGCATACCAAAGGGCGACAAAGGAAAAGGAATCGTCCATGCAATGAAAGGCATATCCAATCGTGCTCAAACCACCGGAAACGAATCCGGCCATTGCCCCCGCTCGGGTCAAGTCGGTGGGCGCGCCGCGCCGCACCACCAAGATGACGACTGCAAACGGCACAATCGCGATTATCGGGATCGACAACAAGCACTCGAGCCATTGGTCGCCGACCATCATCTCAGCCCAGTGAGAGCTGGGCGTCAATGCGAGGCTGAGGAAACCGAGGAGAACTATAGCGATGAATGGCAGAGATGCGATCAGAAGAGGAGCAGCGCGCTCGCCGCCGGGTCTAACGAGTTTGTTCAGACATGTGTAACCAAGCCCGACGACGCTCATCGCGAACGTCAGCTTGAATCCTAGAAACGCGAAGGCTTCCCAGCTATTCCAATCTTCACGAAGGCCGGGCCCAAGAACAGCCGCGACAACAGCGAATGCGGCGCCGGCAGAAGTCGCAAAGAATAGGGTTCTTGACGCCCGCCAGTCATCTACACGTTCGAGGTTCGTGCTCAGGATATCGATCAGTTCGTCGGTCTTCATGCTTTCGTCTCCCGCCCGATCGAACGCGCCATCGACTTTAATCCACGATGTACATTTACTTTTATGGCGGCCTCCGACATTCCAGTCCTCGCCGCAGCCTCAGTTATGCTCATTCCGTCGAGCTTCACGTATTGTATGGCTTGCCGCATTTTCTCGGGAAGGCCCGCCATCAGCCGCCTCAGATCGAACCGACTTTCCGTGCCGGTGTGGTCGTCTCGCTCAATGACCTCGTTGGCGTCTTCGATCGGTCCGTCGGCCATGGACTCCTGCGTCCGGCGCAGGTGGTCGATCAGCTTGTAACGCGCGATCGCATACACCCACGGGGTCAGCGCCCGAGTGCGGTCATAGGTACGCCGTTGCATATGGATCGCGATTAACGCTTCTTGGACGAGATCCTCTACTTCAGCCGAGCCCCGCCCACTCGCGCCAATCGCGTCTTGAAAAAGGCACGCAGACCCATGCTAAGACGGTAAAGAAGAGCGCGATGCGCAACAGCATCACCCTCTAGCCCCGCCTTCATTAAGGCCTTTAGCTCAGTTTCTTCATTCATCGCCGTCTCAAATTGGTATTCGTAAGGAAAGCGGTCAAGGTTACAGACGCCTCGAAATTGTTCGACGCATAGTGAAACTGGAGGTGCGAACCCTTCGCGAAGCTTGGCCCCACGAAGGCTCCAGAGTAGCAATCGGCAATCCACCAAGAATCGTGTCGCGCTCCGCCGCTCCGTCCCTTTTTCCAAAGGGCCTCAAGCTGCGTCGGCCAAATGCCGCAATGCACCGCGTTATCGCTGCGATGAACCTGTTATTTCAAATCTACACGCACGACTTGACATCGGACCATGAAATTCCAGTCGGTCCTGGATGGCCTTCGGACCAGCCGAGCGTAGGAATCCAATAGGGGCAGCCGGCGTTTGCCTAAACCTTGACGTGCCCCTGAAAAATCCCACCAGCATCGATTAGAGTCCGGCCGATTGCAGGACGGACACGATGAAGAAGAAACGGTTCACGGAAGAGCAGATCATCGGGATTTTGCGGGAGCAGGAAGCCGGCGCGAAGGCGGCGGACCTCGCGCGCAAATACGCGGTTTCGGAGACGACGCTCTACAATTGGAAGGCCAAATTCGGTGGGATGGACGTTTCCGAGGCCAAGC
>PQAN01000008.1 GCA_003105285.1 Methylocystaceae bacterium | reverse complement strand
CGTTCAGGCGTTCTTCGAGGCGTACTTCTCCAATTTCATCGAAGGCACCGAGTTCGCGGTCGACGAGGCCCGCGCAATCATCTTCGACGGCGTGATCCCCAACAATCGGCCTGCCGATGCTCACGACATCCTCGGAGCGTTCAATATCGTTTCGGACGCCAAGGAGATGACCCACCTGCCCGATCGGCCGCAGGAGTTCCTCGCATTGCTGCGCGCCCGACACCTCACGCTCATGGAGCAGCGACCCGAGGCTTCGCCGGGCCTGTTCAAAGACAAAGCAAACCAATTCGGCGCCCTTGTGTTCGTGGCCCCGGACGAGGTCGAGGGTACGCTGACCGAAGGCTTCCGCATTTACAAGCGGCTCTCGGAGCCGCTGCATCGCGCGATCTTCATGATGTTCCTCGTTTCAGAGGTGCACCCCTTCGTCGACGGCAATGGCCGCATTGCGCGCATCATGATGAATGCCGAACTTGCCGCCGCTCGACAGGTGCGCGTCCTGATCCCGATTATCTACCGATCGAATTACATTTCGGCGCTTCGTGCGCTGAGCAGCAATGCGTGGCCGGAGCCGATCATCAAGACCCTGGCCTTCGCGCAGCGCTACGTCGCTGCGATCCCTTGGGACAGCATGAAGACCGCGATAACCATCCTCGCTCGCACTAACGCATTTGTCCGGCCTGAGGAGGGCGACGAGCAGGGCATTCGGCTTCGGATTCCCGATGCGGCCGACCTGATAATCGAAACGTGAGTCGCCCTTGGATGCGCCATCCGGAAGTCTCATGCCAAGGCCGCGCTTGCCACGCGCCGTGCTCGGGACGCTTATCCTTGCAAATCGAAAGTCAAATTCATGAATTACAAGGATGCGCGACGCACCCAGACGCAGGTTCAGGAAGTCCTCACTCCCCAGGCATCCGTTGCCCTGATCGGGCTGCTGTAAGTCGGAAAGGCCTCCCGGCCGCTCCAGATCGCCGAGCGGGAGAACGCTACACGTCGATCTCGAATCGTGATCGGAGCAAACCGATCCGGCGCTGTTTGTCCGGAACTACTGATCCTCGACGAGATTCATAGCGCACGAGCTGTTTCAGGCGCTGGGCATCCTGATCGTTCAGGGATGCAGCCGTGGCTGGCGGCGCGGGACACTTCCAGCGTCTCGGCTCCGGCGCTTCACCGGCAATCCGGCGACAGCCTCGCGAGATGAATCGAATATGTCGAGACGGAGTCTCTCGCCATGCTCGAGATCGAAAGAGATCGGAACGGCCTCGTCCCCCCCCTGTGGATGCGCGGCAGTTTCCACTATCGATCTCGATCCCGCGAGACACTCGCCGCTGAGCATCCGGCTAGAGCTGATAGATATAGGACTTGCTGACCTTATGTCGTTTGGCGATTTCAGCGACAGGAACCCCGCTTTTGCGTTCGGCGCGTAGAGCCTTCCGGAAAGCCAGGAGTTCCTTCCCGGAACGTCGAGAGTGCGGCTCACCGGCAGAAAGGCGTGAAGCCGCTTTAGGCTTGCGGCCTTGAGGATTCCGCTTCTCTTCCGCAAGGATCGCTTGCACGGTTTCGACTATCTTTTGCAGCTGGCTGACTTGATGCTTGCTGAGCGCCATCGGCTCCTCCCGCGTGAGGACGACGACACCTACACGAACTTCCTAGTTACGCAAGTTTCTCGTTCGTGTTGTTCAGCTCTCTGAGTTCCGATCTGTGCAAAAAACCGTGATGGAGTGGACGTCGAGTCGAAACTGCCGAACATCGAAGGCGCGACAGATTTTGAAGAAGCCGTCCAAAATGGTCTCTTTCTCGAAAAGCCGAACGCGTCACTATGTGCTTTCAAACTCACTCGAGTGGCGAAAGCCTCAGCTACCTATACAAGCCGCAAAGGTCGCGCCCGAGGCCTTTTTGTCGACCGACAGTCCCTCGAGGTCGAAGTCGTCGATGCCCTTGGCGAATAGCAGTTTGGTGATCGCCATCTAACATGTGATCGAACGCGCGTCCTTTTCAGCGATTCCCGCAGCGGCTCATGCAGGTGTTTGACGCCGGTAGCCTCCGAGAACTTCGATAGCGCACGTCGTACACTCGGGAGTCGGCCTGTTCTAGAGCAGACCCTGCGCAGTCGCCAATCACGCCAGAAGGCCCACATGATCTCCGCGCCTCCCGTTGTGCGAACTAAGCTATTGAAGGCTGAAGGACTCAGCAGCAGAGCGAAACTCGACTCTCGCGTTGCCGCAAAAGCGGCTTGCGAACCGAGCACTCTGATATATGATATTTTTATAAATTCATCATACTCTATCCCCGGCAGCACTGTGGACGGATCACAATCAGCATCTCCGAAGAATTCGCCAGAGAGCTGGCGGCATTCATGGACGCTCACAAATATGACAATCGTTCGGAGACGATACGAGATGTCGTGCGCCTCGGCCTCGAGAAAGCGAGAGTCGATTCAGGCGACGACGGTGGCCGTTGTGTTGCGACGCTCTCGTATGTTTTCAACCACGCCCGCAAGCTGTCGAAGCGCCTGACGGATGCTCGACATAATTATCACAACCTGCAGGTAGAAACGATGCACGTCCATATCGATCACGAGAGCCGCCTCCGAGTGGTCGTGCTGCGCCGGTCGGCCGAACCGTGCGGAATTTTGCCGATGCTGTCATCCTCGAGAGGGGCGTGACCTACGGGACCATTAGTTTTGTGCCAATCGGATATCGACGAAAGAAACCGCGAGAACGCTCGATCCAATACACACACAGCCACACGCAGAAGTGATAAGGGGGGGGGGGGTT
>PQAN01000007.1 GCA_003105285.1 Methylocystaceae bacterium | reverse complement strand
GATGCCGACTGCCGCCGTGCGCGGATGCCGGTCGTCATCATCTCGCCCTGATCCATGATCCGCTTCAGATTGTACGACCACTCGACACGGCCTGTCTTCGCGGCATGAGCGGCGATAGCCTCATTCAGCTTTTCGATCTCCTGCTTGGCCTCCCTTATGCCCTCGATGGCAATGTCTTTGTCTTCCTGCTCGGCGGCGATGGCCCGCTTCGCCGCCGCGATCTCTTCCCGCATCGAGTGGTTGGCGGCGCGCGCGGCGAGCCAGCGTGCGCGGCGGGACAGCCAGTCCTCGAGCGCTTTGCGATTCAGACTGTCCGCATAGGCCGTGACATGACCACGGAGGTCCTTCAATGCGTCGAGCTTCCGGCGCAGCTTGGTGATGGTCGCGCTCACTCCACGATAGGTTTCGATGGAGCTCCGCAGCTCGCCGATTCGGATCTTGTTGTCCTCGAGAATGAAGCGGCGGACGAATTCGGTGGCCGAATATCCTTGGTTCAGAGACATCGCGTTAACGATGGCTTTCAGGAGTGCCGACGCGTTCTGCTCCGCGCTGGGAAGGCTCGGCACGAGCCGCCGCATATATTCGCGCACGAAGTCGATCGCTTTCTCGCGGTGATTGATAAAGTTGGCGCCGCCCACCTGGGCGGTGATCCGCGCCTTCACATCGTCCCATGCCGAGGCATAACGGCCATCGGAGCGCTCCTCCGTGAAGTCGGCGGTCGTCAGCTGCTTACCGATGACGACGAAACGGCCGAGGATCGTCTCGGTTGCCTCCGCGCTCCGCGCCTCGATCGCCAGCCCAATCGTCACCGGCGGCGACAAGCCATCGGAATCCGCGAAGCCGAGAGCTATATAGGTGACCGCTTCGGTGCGGCGGGTTTCTCCCTCGCCGAGGGCGCCGAGACAATATCCGAGCACTGTGCGCTTCGACGACGAGCGCCCTCTGCCGCCCTCTCCTGCAACCGCATTCAGACGCAGATAGGTTCGGCTCGCGCCGCAGAGCACGACCTGCGCCATGTCGAGAATGGTCGACTTGCCGGAACGGTTCTCGCCCAATATGCCGAAATTGCCGCGAACCTCGATGTCCTCCGCATCGAAGAGATGCCAATTGACCATGGCGAGGCGTCGTAGCTCCATCATGCGCTTTCTTCCTGGCGATCCTCTTCGAACGCAGGCGTGGACACGACGGAGAGCGAGGGCTTGCGCGCCGAACGCTCCTCGGACTTGACATAGGATTCGAGTCGGCCGAGCGCATCGGCGCCGCTCACGAACTTGATCATCGGGCGAATCTCGACTTCGCGATCTTGCTGATCGCGGTCGAGCTCCCCGATCCAGATCAAATTCCGCGCCGCCACCTCCTCCAGCAATTTGAGAAACCGCTCGGCCGAGATCCCAGATTTTCCAGAGCTCTGCGTCATTTCCTTGTAGCGATCATGCAGCACGTTCATAGTGGTGAGCGCCGTAGCTCGGTCGAGAAGATTGCCGAGGTCGGCCTCTTCCTGCCAGTGGCCACTGAGAACGAGCACGACGATCGTCTCGTCGAGCTTCATCTTCGGCGCTGATGACAAGTCGTCATCATCGAAGACGATGCCCACCCATTGCTCCTCAGCGTTCCTGTGCACACGATACCCCAGACTGTCGAACAGATCGTCGACGATGCGTCGAAAACGCCCATCCGTGAGCGTGTCGTAGACACCGGCCACGCCGCGGTCTCCGGAATAGGCGAACTGATTTCGGAGAAGATATCGGCAGGCCTTGCGAAGATCGGCAGCCTTTTCGACGCCGAAGCGCGATTCGACGTCGTTGAACTCACTCAGCATGTCAGCCTCCCTCGCGTCGCGCGCCACGGCGACGCACCGCAAAATTGCTGCATCTGAGCCACTCGCTATCGTGCGGCTCGGAGACGGGAAGATATTCGAATTCGAAATCGCGGGACAGAAGAGGCGGGATATCTCGAGTGAGCGCGAAGCGACGGGCGGCGTCGAAGGCCAAGAAGTCGTCGACGCTGCGTAGCTCGATGAACCGCGCTTCGGTCGCATGCGTGAGTGGCGTGACCCGCTCGAGGAAACGTCTCACCTGCTCCGGCGACGGCGAGATGCGCTCCAAATAATCAGCTCTCATCCGCTTGCGGAATTCGTAGATCGGATCGACCGGACGCGCCGCGAGTGGTTTGGATTCGATTGGTCGCCGGGCCTGTCGTTGAGCCGCGAGCTGTCGTTCCGACCAAAGTGTCGTGACGACCTCGATTGCGACCGGAACGGTCGGCTTCGTGTAACGCTCTGGGCTTTCCCGCAGCAACGCCTCCATGCGCGCGACAAGATCTCTGGCCCGCGACGCGAGACCGCGCTCCCCTTGCTCTGCGTATTTCACCGTGTTTTTGAGCCTCGATTCGAGCGCTCTCCGGAATTGCGCAATCCGTTCGAACATGTCGCCTATCGTTTCGAACGTGCTCTCGACCGAAAGCAGGTCACTGACAGCCTCATCTCGCGCCGTCGACAGGTCGGCAGCAATTCCGATTTCGACGTACCCCACCGCTATAATGCCCAGTAGATTATCATCATAATAGATCCTACGCGCCGTCGAGACTATCTGATCGCGAAAGCGATAGGGGTGGTTGAACGTCAAAATCGCCTGAAAATCCTTGAGAATGAGCTCGCCAATAAATTCCTGGAAGTAGGTGTCGATCTTCTGCCGAAGGCTCTCCGACTCCATCAGAGACTTCCGAATTCGCTTCAAATCGGAGAGGATCGCCCGCAACGTCTTCACAAACTGATCGGCCTGCACTCGCGCCTCGCGAAGCGCATGGACTGCCGCAGACCTTGCCTTTTCCGGGTTCTCCGTAGACAGCTTTTCGACGAGTTCGAGGCTGGTCTTGATATGGACGACGAGACCGCCGAACCGTTGTGACACGTCAGACTTGAGACTCGACAACCGCTGAACGACGAGCAACTGACGTGCCCCCGAAGTTTCATCCAGCGGCGAGTTGAGTCCCGGCGTTGATACGCCCGAGGGCGTCGGGTGAGCGACAGGCGATCGGCGGAGCTGGTCGGCGTCGCGCAGCCGGTCGCCTGTTGCGGTGAGCGCGGCCGCATAGTCCGCCGGCGTCGCATAGCCGAGGGAAAAATGCGGTCGCCGGTGGTTGTAGTCGTCCACCCAAGAGCTGATCTTCTCTCTCGCCTGGTCGAGGCAGAAGAACAGCGCATCTCCTCAGCCTCCTTCTACAAGTTAAAGGCCAAGTACGGTGGCATGGCCGAATTGCATCATCGATTCTTTCAGAGTACCATGAAGCCCCAGATATCCCCACGTCCAGCTTGAAGCCACGCTCGACCATCAGCGCCGCGAAATCAGGCTGGGCTCCAGTTGAAAGGGCAAGTCAATGAGTCGAGTGGGAGCGTAACAGGGCCGCCCGGCCTCTCCGGTAACCGTATCGGCGACAAAGTTCAAATTTTGTCTTTGGAATGCACAATGCATCTTAATACGTTGCAACGAAGGAAGCTTCGCCTGTGCAAATCATGGAATCACAATTATAATGCGCTTGCACAATCGACTGTAGTTTCACATCCGAGAGGCTGAAATTGGACAGTACGAATGCTCACAGCGCCGACGCCTCAGCCTTGGGGTTTCTCTATCAGGCCCAGTACGCTCTCCTGAGGCTTTGGAACGAGACAAGCTTCGAAGCGGTGATCTATCTCGAGACGCTCGACGACGTCGTTCTCGACGCTAACGGCCAAACGATCCTCGAGCAGCTCAAGCATTCGCTTTCAACGAAGCCGGAGGCGATCACCGTTGCGAGCGTCAACGTGTGGAAGACGTTGAAGGCCTGGATCGACGTGCTCCCGGATCTGGACCTGTCCAAGACGTCGCTACACCTCGTCACTGTGGCGGATATATCCCCAACCTCTCCACTCAAAGTCCTTCTCGACGAGACTGAAAACCGGGACAAGCTCCTAGTCGCTCTCCAAGAGGAAGCGCAACGAGTCATTCAGGAAAGGGCGGACGCGGAAGGGAAAGGTATCAAGCCGCTTCCCCATGCAAAGCGGGCTCCGGGTTGCGAAGCATTTCTGAAACTCTCCGATGACCTGCAGGCCCAAATCCTTTCCAGGGTTCGATTGAGGCCCGGCCAACGGAACATCCGGCACATCGAGGACGAGCTCGCGAAAAGGCTGACGTCTGTGCTCGCGAAGGACCAGCCCCATGTGGCGGCGCGCATGGTGGAATGGTGGAATCGTCAGATCATTCATGCGCACTGCGGGAAACGCGACAAGGCTATCCATCGCTTCGAACTCGTGAAGCGACATATGGAGATCGTTGCCGACATCGAACACGACAACCTCGTGGACTATTTTGCCGCGGAGCTTCCCCCCGACACCTATCGGTCACATCCCATGGTCGAGAATCAAATTAGCTTGGTGGGTGGCACCGAGACGTGGCTTCAAAGGGCCGTCACGAACGAATGGCGCGCTCGCGAATCGCGGTCGCGTTGGTCCACCGAAAACCCGACCTGGCAGGAGAGGATCTCCAATTACGACGACCGCCTAGCCGAGGAGTGGTCCTACAAGCATACTGACATTTGTGAAGAGTGCGATGGACAATCCGACGAGGTGAAAAAGACAAAAGGACGCGAACTACTAAGATGGAGCTTCTACGACGCACCAGACAAGATCGAAACCCTCACGTCGAGCGTCACTGCGCCAAGTTATGTCAGAGGCACATATCATGTTCTTTCGATCGACGGTCGAGTGGGTTGGCATCCTGATTATTTCGCACTTCTGGGTTTCAAGAAATGAACATCGCCTATGATCTCTTCGCGGAAACAAACCCTGCCTTTTGTACGTTCGGTCTCGTCGGCTTCTGCCAGAAATACGAAGCAGCTTCGGGAAGGTCGCCCGAGCTCGCCCTTGCGTATATTGCCCTGCCCCTGGCACTGTCCGACGATTTGGAAGCGTCCTTCGAGGAGACGGCCGCCGCCACCGGCCTCCTGTCATGGCTCAACCGCTATCCCGATGTTCGGCTGGGTCTGGGCACCCGGCTCGACGCCTCGAAGGACATCGTCTCCGCCGCAGTACGGTTCGGACTTGGCGCAATGGCGCTGTCGCTTGGCGCGAACGGGACGATTGGGCTCGGTGCCCGCAGACCGTCGGCGGTACCGGTTGCCGATCTGCCCGAGAACCCGAAGCGTGCGGTCAAGCGGGCGGAACGTCTCGGCACCTGGATGGGCAAGGCGGGATCGGCAGGAACGATTTTTTCAGCATTCGGAGTGGCACCGTGAACCGTTGGAACGTTCGCGAAATTGCATTCTACGGCGCGGGCGGCAGGCGCAGGACGCTCGAATTCGACATTGACAAGGTCAACGTGATCACGGGGGCGTCGGGGACAGGCAAGTCCGCGATCATCGACGCCATCGACTACTGTCTTGGTTCGAAGGACTGCAAGCTACCCTTCTTCGTGCGCAACCATGCTGAGACGGTCGCCGTTCACTGGACGCAAGGGGATAGCGACCTCGTCGTCGGTAGAAAGATTCCGAAGGCCGGAAGCGGCACCAGCCAGATGTATGTACGGACAGGCCGGAACCTCAAGCTTCCGGATACATCCGAAGGACTCGAAGGCCCGACCAACCGCGACACCGCGCGTGCGTTAATCGAAAAGATGTTCGGCATTCAAGACACGGATGACCCAGCCGTCGCCGCCAAAACCGAGAAGGGCCGCGCGACCATCCGTGACATACCGCCCTACCTCTTCTTGTCGGGAGACGTCATCATTAGCAGAGAGACCTTGCTGCACGATCTGAACCGTCCAGAAAAGGCATGGGACATCAAGGCAACAATCCCCTATTTTCTCGGCGCAGTCGATCAGGCGAGCGTTCTTGCCGCCCGGACGCTCCGGCAGCTCGAAGTCGCGCTGGCGAGGATCGAACGGGAGGCCAGAGCGAAGGAGCGGAGCCAGAGTCTTCTGACGCAGCGCTCGATGGCGCTGTTGACCCAAGCGCAAGGCGTCGGCCTGATCGCCGAACTACCTTCGCCCGATGCATCCGACGAAATCCTCCTCGATCAGCTCGCCGGCGTTGCGGGTAGCGGAGTCGCCTCGACCGACACGAGGGACCCCGAAGCTCGTGCGGTTCTGGAGGAAGAGCGGCGCGGGCTGGTTTCCGAATTGCAGACGCTGAGAGGGAAGCGGCAGATGCTCAGGCAGACGATCCGCGAGGCGACGGGCTACGAAACCGCGGTGTCCGGGCAATCTCACAAGCTGAGGCTTGTCGACCACCTCAAGCTCGACGACGGACGATGCCCCGTGTGCGATGCACAGAACAGCGCGGGCCAGGCGATGGGCGAGCAGATCCGCAATTCCTTGAGCATCATTGCAAGCGAAGTTCTCGCGGTCGACGGAATGCGCCCTCGTCTCGACGATCATTCCGGACACATTGAGAATTTGATTGGATTCAAATACAGCCGCCTGAGGGAGGTCGAGGCGC
>PQAN01000006.1:2272-2603 GCA_003105285.1 Methylocystaceae bacterium | reverse complement strand
CCTCGTAGACGCGCAGGACGTCGGCCAGGTCGGTGCTGCCGTGACCGAAGACCGCGATGTACTTTCTGACGCTCTGCTTCAACAGGCCGAGAACCACGGCCTCGGACAGGCTGACCTTCACATGGCGCGGCAGAAGGCCTGCTGCGAGAGCCTGATTGAGCCCGCCGGCCTGAAAGATCGCCCGTGCCCGCTCGCGCACTCCGTTGGGCCCGGCGAGCTCCGGCCTGGCGCTCATTTCGGCGGAACCATCGCGACCGCACGCACCCACGAACCGTCGCCATCGCGCAGATTCATCGGCAGACACATCAGATAGAAATTGCGACCCACGATC
>PQAN01000006.1:0-2196 GCA_003105285.1 Methylocystaceae bacterium | reverse complement strand
GTCATCAACTCCAGCACGATCGGAAACTGGTCCAGCCTCTCGAAGATCTTGGGGTGGTCCTCCAGGCTCGGATCGACCGATGGCACATCCATGCCGACGAGGTCGATCTTGTTGTCGAGTAGCCAATAGATGCCGTCTTCGGAAAAATGAGGATGATCGAGATTGAAATAGGTCTCGTCGAACGGCGACAGATAGCGGTCCCAGGCCGTGTGGAGGAGGATCTTCTCTCCCGGCTTCACGCCATGTTGCTTCATGTCGGCGGCGGTGAAATGATCGCCCAGTTTCTTGTGGCGGAAGTCGAGGCAGCGCGCCCACCCCATGTATCGCTTGAGGGGAATCTGATCGAGCTTCAGGCCGTCATTGTTGAGATGATAGGGCGCGTCCGTGTGCGTACCCTGATGCCCCGCAATGCAATAGTACTTCATGTTCAGCAATTCGGGGCGACCATAGTGGCGCCCCCTCTTGAACCAGTCATGCACGATGCATTGCGGCTCCGCGCTCCAGATCGGCGCGCTGTTGTAGATCGGCAGTGTCAGGTCGATGGCTTCAAATCCGGCAAAAACGTCAGGGGTCATGGGCCGCGTTCCTCGTCGATTCCGCAATGCCATTTACGTTGTCTATATGACAACGAAACGAGCCGTTGCGATTA
The DNA here is from genome assembly GCA_003105285.1 of Methylocystaceae bacterium. Taxonomy (GTDB): domain Bacteria; phylum Pseudomonadota; class Alphaproteobacteria; order Rhizobiales; family Beijerinckiaceae; genus Methylosinus. The sequence goes on along the minus strand of PQAN01000006.1, from coordinate 1,547 downwards.
TTATCGCCACAAGGAAGCTTTGTATTGACAACAGACGTTGTCAACAGAGAAAGTCGCGCCAGCAGGGACAACACCTGCGTTTGGAGGAAAAGCCCATGATCAAACGCATCGCGGCTGGTGTCGCGGCGGCAACCGCCTTGGCCGCTCTCTTGATGGCTGGCGCCGCACAGGCGCAGCAAAAGCCGATCATCGCTGCCGTATTCGCAAATCAGACCAATCAGGCCTGGATCGCGACCGCCGAGGGCGTCCGCGAGGAAGCGGCGAAGCGCGGCTATGACGTACTGCTGACCGACGCGCGCGACAACATCGCGAAGCAGCTCTCCGATGCCGAAGACGCGATCACGCGCGGCGCCAAGTTCATTCTGCTGATCGGCGTCGACCAAGGGGCGGCTCAGATCATCCGCAACGCGAACGAGCGGAAGGTGCCCATCCTCAACATCATGCGCAGCTATCCGGGCGATGTCGTCAGCTATGTCGGCGTCGACAATGTCCGCGTGGGCGAGGCGATGATCGAATGGTGGGCGAAGCAACTGAACGGGCGTGCCGCCGAGACCATGGTGATCACCGGCACGCCGGGCGCCGCATCCTCCGTCGACCGCGAGAAGGGGCTCGACAAGGAGCTCGCGAAACACCCCAATATCAAGATCGTGGCGCGACAGGCCGGCTTCTACGATCGAGCCAAGTCGTTGCCGGTTGCCGAGAATATCCTGCAGGCGAATGCGAAAGCGGAAGCCATCATCGGCTTCAACGACGAGATCGCCATGGGTGCGCTGGCGGCGGCCAAGGCGCAGAATCGTAAGCTGGTCATCACCGGAACGGACGGCAACAAGGACGCGCTGCAGGCCATCAAGAACGGTGAATTGACGATGAGCATCGTCTTCGATCTGCGCCAGGCCGGGCGCCTGGCCGTCGAGGTCGCCGACAATCACCTCAAGGGCAAGCCGGCCGAGAAGCGGATCGATCTGCCGATCAACTTCGTAACGAAGGAAAATGTCGACAAGTTCATTCGCTGAGCCTCCGGTGGTGATGGCGGGAGGCCCCGTTCTCGAACTCGTCGACGTCGTGAAATCCTATCCCGGCGTGCAGGCGCTGCGAGCCGTTTCGCTGGACCTGCACGCGGGCGAGGTTCACGCCTTGGTCGGGGAGAACGGGGCCGGGAAGTCGACCATCGTCAAGATTCTGGGCGGCGTGATCCGCCCGGACGGTGGATTTGTGCGGCTTGCGGGCGTCGAAACGGCGCTCGCCGGTCCGCTGCGGGCCCGCCAAGCCGGCATCGCCGTCATTCACCAGGAACTGAGCCTCCTGCCGGAAATGTCGATCGCGCAGAATCTCGTCCTCGGGCGCGAAGAGCTCGTGGGCCGGTTCGGTCTGATCAGCCCGTCGAAGCGGCGCCGCGTCGCGAGAGACATGCTTGCGCGACTCGGCCTGACCTACGACCCGAACCGGCTGGTCGGAACGTTGCCGGTTTCCGAACAGCAGTTGATCGAGATCGCGCGCGCGCTCAGCGAGAATGCCAAGGTCATCCTCATGGACGAGCCGACGGCGGC
>PQAN01000005.1 GCA_003105285.1 Methylocystaceae bacterium | reverse complement strand
TGCGATCTGGACCGAATCGACCTCGTCGCCGCCGATTCGACCGGGCTGTCGGCCGAGGACGTCCTGCAGCGTACGAAGCAGGCCGTGCGCATTTTCTCGGTGGACGGCGGTCACGACGCGGAGACTGCGCTCAGCGACATGCTGCTGTCGGAGCGGACGACCTGCCCGGGCGGTGTCGTCCTACTCGACGACGCCTTCAACGAACAATGGGTGGGTGTCATCGAGGCCGCGGCGCGCTACCTTCTCCAGTCAGACCACAGACTTGTTCCCTTTCTGCTGGCCGGCAATAAGATGTTCTTCACCACCGGCCCTGCAGAGGCCGATAACTATCGGAGTAGGATGCAGCGTGCGCTTGCAAAGGCATCTCAAAAGGTCGAAAAATTCTTCGGTTATCCTGTGCTGATCGCGTGGCCCACGCCGCTGTCCACCCGCGCCCACGCGATCTCGCTCATATTGGGGGACAGCGGTTTGCAGACGCTGCGCCGCAGCAGGCGGCTGTTGAAGAGGCTGGGCGTTGGATCCCGATCCGACGCTTGATGGTCTGCGCGCACGCAATGTCCCTTCCAAGAGGAAAGCCGTGAGGCTGGAAGAGATCCGCGATGCGCGCGCGCGCACGTGCCGTGGCATCCAACCATTGCCGGAAGGCGATTTCAGCGGATCAGTGGGCATTGATTTCCAGCTGAGGCCCAGGGAAAGCCGGATTCGTAGGCTGAAACGCCTGATCGCGAGGCTCGCGTTGGCGCTCAGCCAAGCGAAGGCGCACGAACAACTCGGCGTCGATATACCGTTTCCGACGAATCTGATCGCGCTCGGTGAGCGGTTTGCCGAAGAGTCGGCTTGGTCTTACATGCTGGCTCGCTTGCCCGACATGCGGCGCCTGAGCGTGCTCATTCCGGGCTGCTACATGGCGGGCGAGGACATCCAGTTTTGGACCCGGCAGGGGGTGCAACGTGTCGAGGGTATCGATGTCTACGCCCTAAATGATCATTGGGCCAAATTGATTCCGAAGCTTCGCGCGCAATGGTCGACCCCCGTTTTCTTCCGGCAAGGCTCGATCGAGAATATCCCGTTCGCCGATGACGAATTCGACGTGATCGCGTCGGCGGCGGTTCTTGAGCACGTCCGCAATCTTCCGGCCATGGCGGCCGAGACCGCGCGCGTTCTCAAGCCAGGCGGCTTTGCGCTTCATTCCTTCGGACCGCTCTACTATTGCTTCGGCGCGGACCATTGCATCGGCGCGTATGGTCTAGAAGCCGGTTACGATCACATCTTGCTTGCCGAGGAAGACTATCGCCGCAAGATCTCGGATCGCCCCTTTTTCGAACGGGCAACGAAGAACCCCGACCTCGGCTTCTGGGCCGTCAACGGGCAATTCTCATTCGCCGTCGGCAGCGAATACATCGAAGTGTTCCGGAAGCATTTCGACATAGAATATGTCGTGGCGATGATTTCTACGCCGGGATTGGAGTATCGAAAGCGATTTCCCGATAAATGGGCAAAGCTGCTGAATGCGGGCGTCGGCGAGGCTGACCTGCTGCTCAAGGGGCTGTCCGTCGTGCTTCGCAAGCCGGCTCGGACAAAAGGAATGGCATGAAATCCATTCTGTACATCCAGTATACGGACCCGTCCGCCTACCCACCGCTCGAGCACAGTTCGATCCTGTTGGCGGAGCGCGGGTGGCGCGTCTGTCATTTGGGAGTCGTCGCGGGCGGCGCGGCGAAGGATCTGACGCTTGTGCGGCACGATTCTATCTCGGCGTCGCTGATGTCTCCGCCGCAGCGACGGGGGCTAACGCCGCTGCACTATGTCCGGTTCCTCGCCTGGTGCCGGTCGGAGATCCTGCGGCGTCGGCCGTCGGTCGTCTATTGTTCGGACGTCAGAAGCTATCCGGTCGGCCTGTGGGCGTCGCGTTTGCCCGGCGTCGTCACGGTGCTGCACGAACACGATCCGCCACGACCGGGTGCCGGCGGAATCGTCGGCAGGCTGCTCTGGAAAGCGCGCGAGCTGTTCGCGTCGCGCGCGTCGCTCGTCGTCATTCCGCAGGACGAGCGAGCGCGTCGTTTTCAGGAGGAGACGGACGCGGATCGTGGGAAAATGCACGTCGTCTATAACTGCCCATTGAAGCGGGAGATTGAGGAGCAGGCGAGCGAACGGAAGGCGTCCGGAAGCGGTGTGACCTTATGGTATCACGGCGCGCTGGGTGAAGGGCAGCTTCCGTCAGCGGTCATCGACGCCCTGGCTCTCGCGCCGGATGACGTTCGCCTGGAGTTCGCGGGATACGAGACGGTCAGCGGCAAGGGCCATGTGGAGAAGCTGATCGAGCGCGCCCAGGCGCTCGGCCTGGCTGACCGCGTCAGGTACTATGGCGCGCTACCGCTTCGCGCCGATCTCCTGCGCGCGGCAGCGAGAGCGGACATCGGACTGGCACTGTTCGCAAACCGGTTTCGGGATCCGATGGTGGGCGCCTCCAACAAGCCGTTCGATTATCTGGCCTGCGGACTGCCTCTGCTGACCAATCGGACGCCGGAATGGGAAGGTTTCTTCGGTGCCGCAGGCGTGTCGATCAGCTGCGATCCCGAGAACCCGGACGATATCGCGCGCGCGGCGCTCGCGTTGCGCAACGATCCGGCGCGCCGACGCGCGATGGCCGACACTGGCCGCCGCCTCGTCGAGACGAAGTGGAACTACGAGGCGCAGTTCGCAAGAGTCCTGAGAATAATTAACGGCGCTGACGTGCGGCTGGTGGCTGGTGAATGCGCCGCCGCCTGCAAGCTGTGAAAATTGGAACGGCTTATGCATGAAAGTTCTCCAATGGAAATGACCAGTCTAGCAGACGCAAAGTACGACATGCCTGACCGGAATCAAGACACGGTCGATCTCGTTGTGGTCTCGCATGCGTGCTTGCGCGCGATTAATAGGCGGGTATACCGCGATGTGTTTGAGAGTGGCGTAAAGGTTCATATTATTGCGCCGAAGTCTATCATAAGAAATGGTCAAATTTACTATGGAGAGCCATCAGAGCCAGGCGACCCTCCAATTCACTTTCTTAATCTGAAAGGAGAGAATGGGCGGCTCATGCGGTTCGAACAACTTTCTAAAGTGCTAGACAGCATTGACCCGAAGGTTGTTTTGGTTGACGCAGATACCGCAAGCATACTTACGATGGCGGTCGCTCGGTGGTGCAATAGTAACAAGCGCAGAATGGCTTGCCGCACGTGTGAGAACCTGTCCTGGCAGTGGGCGGACGTCGTCGATCGTCTCGGACATAGGGAGCTACCGCTTGCGCTTGGGAAGCGAATCCTTAACAATTTTTTGCGCAATTCTATAAGTATAGTCTATGTTTTTAGCGATCAAGCGGCAAGTATATTTCGTCATTCCGGATTTGACAATGTTCAGGTCATTCCGATGGGGACGGATCGTCGGTTGTTTCGATATTCTTCGAGGATCCGGCATATTACTCGAACAGAGATGGGCATTGGAAAGCAGGAAATAGTCGTCGCATACTACGGGCGAATGGTTCAGGAGAAGGGGATCACGACCTTGGTCTTGGCGCTTTCTCGGCTGATAGAGATTCCTTGGCGGCTCATGCTCAATCAATTTGAAGTCTCTACGGGCTACGCGAAAACAGTC
>PQAN01000004.1 GCA_003105285.1 Methylocystaceae bacterium | reverse complement strand
CTTTTAAGACGGCGGCTGCGCCGTCCGAAGGCAAAGGTAAGTCAAGTGGGCTAGGTTTGTAATTTTGAAAACGAAGCAAAATCAAAGAGTTGGTGGCGCTTCAAAAGGTGAGTTTGCTCGGTAAGTCGCTGCGGAAGCACTGCGGAAGCAAACTGTGAGGAGGTCGTAGAGCGTTGTCGGCGGCAAAAGGCGAGGTGGAACTCCTGTTCCATTGCCGTTCGAATCGATGGTGAGAGTTTCATGTTTGAGATTGACCCAGCCCAAGCTCAGACACTATCGAGTTCCAAGATGCACCCGTAGCTCAGCTGGATAGAGTGTCGGCCTCCGAAGCCGAAGGTCACAGGTTCGAATCCTGTCGGGTGCGCCATCTTCTCTAACGAGAGAGGATCCTATCCCCACCTATATCCAAGTCGACGACTTGAAGGCGTGATCGTCGTCATCGCCAAACAGACGTTGGGCTTCAAGCCTTTCTTCGATCGCAAGCGCCGAGAGAAGCGCCTCGCGCTTTGCTAAATGCTCCCTCGCCCAAGTCAGAAACGCGGCCAGTCGCGGTGTCGGCGTCGACGGAACCTCTTTGGTAAGCATTGCGATGAGACGGCCGAGCCGGTCGAGTTCGTCAAGCTCTGTGAGGATTACGCCGAGCCCGGCGGTTCGGCGATCCTCGATATGCTTGGCCCGCGCGGCCAATTCGCGCCGAAGGCGCTCCTGCTCCATCCTCCGCTGGTCTGCCTCATGCCTGATACGTTGCTCCGTCTTTGCTGCGGCCAGCACCGCGAGTCCCACAGCAATGTCGCTGGCCATATTTTCCAGCCGCTGGACCTTGGCGTCGCGAAAGCTACGGCGAGGCGCCGATCCCCCGAAGAAATAGACATGCTCTAATTCGAAAGAAAGCTGGCCGGTTGGAAGATAGTCCCACTCGGGGAAGCGGGGTCTATCAAAGAATACGTTGTCCCAAGAGTTTCGCTGCGCCGCGCGATCCCGCTTTCGTTGCCAAGCTTCATCCTGCCTCCGCTCAGCATCGGTCAAGGCGTGTTTTTCCCGCCTGATCAATTCGACAATCGAGAAATTGACGATCTCCGTTTCAGATTTGAAATTCGCCGCCTCCTTGCCCGCGACGAGTTCAAATCCCTGGAGTGAGACTGCCTTGACTATCCGCGGCAGGGCGATAGCGAGACGCTCGACCGATGAGGACGCCACCTCGCATGTGATGAGCCCGGTGCCCTTGGCGACAATGACACTTTTGTCGGATGGCTTCGCCTTACGGAGCGTAGCAAGCGTGCGATCGATGATCGGATGCGCGGGCGCTTCCTGATCATCGTCTCCTTCAGACGCAAGAATACGCGCCTGTTCGCGTATACTAGCGAGCGCAGAAGACTCGCGACTGAAATCCGCATTCGCTATCGTGATCTTCTCTGGAACTCCAATCTTTGCTCTCGGAAGTGGCGCTTGCGTGACGTTCTTTCCTGAAGCTTTCTTCGCCCACCAGCCAAGCGGCGGATTCGGGATGTCGTGCTTCTTGCAAATCTTGTGGAGAGCCACATCAGAAATCGCAAATTCCTTAGCCAAATGCGTCAGCGGCTTGGACCAGACAAGGTCGTAGAACTCCTCGCGCGTGAAACTTCGTGCCATTGCCTCCCTTCCAGTGCTCAGACCACCCGACGCGCCACAAACCTGTATGTGACGAGGGATGTCGCCAGCTTCGAGCTATCGACACGGCTGCAGCGCGGCGTGTCGCGCCCGGATCGTGGTCACGGAGCTTGTAGCATGCGGAAAAGTGGTTGCGACGGCAACTCATCTGATCGGCCATCCTGATTGACGATGTCTGCGCCGTTTCCGGGCATGGCTTCGGTCCAAAAGTTGGACAGACCTTGCCTTACCCTACTCCGTGGTTTCCGAACGAGGACAATCCGACGCTTTTGCGCTTGCTCCTAACTGACCCGAGACCTGGCCCGACGGTCGCCTCACATTTCATGTATGCGCCGGCTAGACTGTCATCAGGGGATCGTCGCGACGAAATCGGGTAGTCTATGAGATCTTTCCGAAGTCAGCGAGGAAATCGAGCAGCACCCGAACGCGCGATGGAAGCGGGCCGCCCTGACCGATATGAATCGCGTGGAAAGCTTCGCGATCACCCGGATTCAGATGGTCGAGCACGGGTACGAGCCGCCCGGCGGCGATGTCAGCGCGCACCGTGAATTCGGCGAGGCGGACAAGGCCCGATCCGCCGAGCGCGAGGTGACGCAAGCCTTCCCCGTCGCTGGCCTGAACCTTTCCCGCAACGGGCACGACGACGGTTTCGGTTCCTTTTCGCATCGGCCATCCGTCAATGGCGCGCGCATAACCGAAGCCGAGGCCATTATGGCGATCAAGATCCTCGATTGTCTGGGGTGTGCCGACTCGGGAAAGGTAGGTGGGGCTTCCCACAACCACCATTGCCGTGTCACCGAGCTTGCGCGCGACGAGGCTTGAACTCTTCAGCGGCCCGGCGCGCACCGCCACGTCGGTCCGCTCGGCCAGAAGATCCACGACCATATCG
>PQAN01000003.1 GCA_003105285.1 Methylocystaceae bacterium | reverse complement strand
CGGAATGTGGGTCGGATACGCTCTGGCGAGCGACTATCCAGACGCGGTGGAACGGATCGCGCTAACCGAGGCCGTCATTCCGGGGCTGGCGCCCGCGCCGCCGATGTTCGTGCCGCCCTCGGACAACATCTTCCTCTGGCACTTCATGTTCAATCAGGTTTTGGACCTGCCGGAGTTCCTGACATCTGGGCGCGAAAAGGAATATCTGAGCTTCATGTTCGACAAGTGGTCTTATCGTCGAGATCGTGTCGCTGCGGATACCTACGCCGCCGCCTATGGAACGCCGGGAGGCCTCCGCGCGGGCTTTGCCTATTACCGCGCAATCCCCGAGACCATTCGGCAAAATCTCGAGCGGGCGAAAAAACCGTTGCTCATGCCGGTTCTGGCCATTGGAGCCGAGCATGCAACGGCGAACGCCCCGACCGAGACGCTCCGTCCGCACGCGCCGGACCTGCGCGGCGACGTCGTCCCCGACTGCGGGCATTTCGTCATGGAAGAGTGCCCAGATGAGTTCAATGACCAGATTATTCCGTTCTTTCTCGAAGGAGTGGCGCAGTGACGATCAATCCCAATATCGCGGAGTTTCTGCGCAACCTTCCCTCGACCCAACCGGCCTCGCTGGAGGAACTCCGCGTTGAAACGGATCGTGGACTGGTGGCGATGCAAGGGCCCCTGGAGCCGGTGGACCGGGTGGAGGACATCCGCCCTGACGGCCTCGTCCGGATGAGGGCCTATTGGCCCGCCAGAGAAACGCCGCGCGGCCGGCCTCCCGTGATCGTTTTCGCCCACGCAGGTGGATGGTGTCTCGTTTCCCTCGATACCTATGACAATCCCTGCCGAGCGCTCGCCAGGGCGACGGGATGTGTGGTGGTCTCGATCGACTATCGGCTTGCCCCCGAGCATCCCTATCCGGTTCCGTTGGAGGACTTCTATCAAGCCGTGTGCTGGCTTGTCGACAATGCCGGGAAACTGGGGATCGACGCCGACCGGATCGTTGTAGCCGGCGACAGCGCAGGCGGGAACCTGGCGGCCGGGGTGGCGTTACTCGCCCGTGATCGGCAAGGTCCTGCGATTGCGCATCAACTTTTGCTGTACCCACCGCTCGACGTCGATTTCGACACACCGTCCTACGACGCCTTTGCAGACGGCTATTACCTGACGCGCGAAGCGATGAAATTCTGTTGGCAGACCTATCTGGGAGACGAATCGAGCCGGCCTCCGATATACGCCGCGCCGCTGAGGGCTGATCTCGCCGGGCTGCCGCCGGCGACGATCCTGGTCAATGAATTCGATCCTCTTCGCAGCGAGGGCGAAGCTTTCGCACGCAAGCTCGAACAAGCGGGTGTTCCCGCGACGCTTGTACGTCTCGAGGGCATGATCCACGCCTGTATTCACATGGTGGGAATTGCTCCCGCTGCCGAATGCCTTTTCCGTTGCGTCGGCGCCGAAATGCGAAGTCTGTTTGGGCTCGCGGCCTTGGAGGGAGCATGATTGAGATCGCATTTCTAGGTCTTGGAGTCATGGGCAAGCCCATGGCAATGAACTTGGTAAGGGCGGGCTATCGTGTGCGCTCCTGGAATCGATCGGCAGGCGCGGTCGCCGCGCTTGCAGCGATCGGCGGCGTTCCTGCGGAGAGCCCGCGCGAGGCCGCAGAGGGAGCGGACATTCTCTTTTCGATGCTCGCCGACGACGAGGCGGCACGATCGGTTGTGATCGATGCCGGCGCATTTGATGCACTCAAGCCGGGAGCAATTCACGTCAATATGGCGACCACCTCGGTCAGGCTCGCGGAGGAATTCGAAAGACTGCATCGCCAGAAGAGCGTCAGCTATATCGCAGCGCCTGTGCTTGGACGCTCAAATGTGGCTGAGACAGGACAGCTCGAGATCATTGTCGCGGGAGAGGCGATGGCTATCGAGCGGGTACGACCGCTGTTTGACTGTCTCGGTCGCAGAACATGGCATTTCGGCGAGAGGCCGGAACGGGCCAATGCAATAAAGCTTGCCGCCAATTTCATGATCGCCAGCGCTATCGGCACAATGGGCGAGGCGGCTGCCTTGGCACAAGGATATGGTGCGTCGAAAGCCGGTTTCCTCGATCTGATCACATCCACCATTTTTGCCGCACCGGTCTACAAGAACTATGGCGGCGCGATCGCGGAAGGCCGGTTCGAGCCCGCGGGCTTCAAGATGTCGCTCGGCCTCAAGGATGTTCGTCTAGCGCTCGAAGCAGCTGAGGCCGCTCGCGTACCGCTACCTATCGCCAGCCTGCTCAAAGACAACCTGATCGACGGTCTAGCGCATGGCGAAGACGATTTCGATTGGGCTGCGCTAGCGCGCGTAGCTGCACGTAGGGCCGCCCAAGACTAATGCGTGCGATTGACTGCGCGAACCGCTGCTTCCTATGGTCTCGCGTTTTCAATCGTAAAATCAAATACATCATGGAATGGAAGCGCTAATTTGCCTGTTCAGGTGCGCCATATCAGCTACGTTATCGCCGCAGCGGATCATGGCTGATGGTGTGGA
>PQAN01000002.1 GCA_003105285.1 Methylocystaceae bacterium | reverse complement strand
AGATAGATAACACCGTGCGCCGTAGTGGACGCGAATGCTCGCCATCCCGCTTCCTCGCCCAGAACACGGCGAAAGCCGTTCTGCGAGGCGGCCTTCTCGCATTCCTCGCGGACCACAAAGGACTGAGGCGTTTCAATCATCGCCGACCTATAGATCGAGCGCCATCAGACGTTCCGACCCAGGCGCTCCCTTCAGGGTCAATCTCAGCCAAGGATCGCAGCGGAGGTCATCGGGAGGACGGGTTGTGGTCGTCACGATGTACTGAAACGCCGGTGTTCCTGTCATCTCCTCAAGTTCACGCATCAGGCGGAACAGCTCGTCATAGATGCTCAGGCCGAGATCGGCCTCACGGGGGCTATCGTGGACGAGGAATGCGGGGAGGCGCGTTGCGCCCTCAATGCTCAAACAGAGGCAGGCGAGGTCGAACGCCAATACCTTCAGGGACTCGATGGCGGCTGTACGGCGATCCCCATCGACATCGACGATCAATTGCAGCCTATCGCCGCTCAGCGTCACGGCTCCCTTCGCATTCTCGTTGACCAGGCGACGAATGATGGCTGAGAATTTTTCCGTTATTCGACCGAAGGTCAGGCCCTGCTTGTCGCGGAAGGCCGCAAGCCGCTCCCGTTCCTTGGTCAATCTGCCATCGAGGTTGCGCAACCGCTTTCGCACCTCATCTCGCTCGGTCGATAGGTCGGAAAAGCGCTCGACCCCTTCCTTGAGTCGTGTCGCGGCCTGCCAGGCCGACGCACGCGTGTCGCGCACGCTTTCGATGGCTTGAACGCGCTTCTCCGCCTGCTCGACCTGCTGGCGCGCGAGAGCGGCGGCAGGCTGAAGGGCCTTCAGCCTGGCTTCCAAACCGTCGATCTTTTGGTTCTGATCGCCGATTTCCCGACGCTTCGCGGCGAGCCTGGCTCTGCATTCCGTCTCATTGTGCAGCTTGTGGGACAAACCGCACTTCTCCGCGAGCGCCTTGTCAATCGGCACCTCACAGATCGGGCACACCTGACTGGCCGCATTCTCCGCCGCCGCTGACAGACCCGGAATTTCGCTGGAGAGCAGAGTCAGGACGTGCTTCTCCGCCGGTATCTGGGCCTCCAGGCGGATGCGCTCTTCGTCGGTGCGCCGCAGTTCTTCGCGGGCTTCCTGCAATCCCTTTCGGGCTTGCCCAAGTTCCGCGGTATCGCCTGTCGGAAGCTGAGCGGCCGCCGCGAGCCGCTCATCGGCAGCCTTGCGAAACAGCTCCAGAAGCAAGGGCATCTCCGGCACGGTTTGTCCGGCAAAGCCAAGTTGATCAATCAATCGATCGTGGCGTCTGCCGCGATCCCAATCGAGGTAGGACGCTTCCCGCTCCGCCGTGGCGACTTCGGTTCGCAGCGCTTCCTCCCCCCGCCGCGTTTGCTGCTCCTCTTCGGTGATCGCCAGAAGGAATGCCCGAAGCGCTTCACGCCGAGGCCCAGTTTCACGCCCGCTCGCCGGGAGCGGTGCATCGGAGCCGGATGCTGGCGAACGCCAGTCGAGAACGTCGTCGAAGCGGCATTCCTGATCGCGGGTAAGCCAGGCGAGAGCGATCGGCCATGCCTTTTGGTCCGGCTGGAGGCGAGCCAACGCCGCAACGCCAGGCGTCACGATGGCCTGTTCGATGGCCTCGACCAGCGGGTCGATGCTTGTCGTCGCGCCATCGCCTGCGGCGATCTCATCGAGGTTGCCGTCGGCGATGGCGACATGCCGGCGCCGGATGCCCAGCGGCCGCACGACAGCCCAGCATACGTCGTCAAGCATTACCTCCGCGCCGACGATGCCATTGGGAAAGGCGAGCGCGATGCGTTCCCGTTGGGTTTCGTCGGCGAAACGCTGCTCGCCGAGACAGTAGCGCAGGAGGCGGCAAAAAAGGGTTTTGCCGCTTCCGTGACCTATGGCGCGCACGCCGCCAGCGCTGATGTCATCGAAGCCGTCTGGGGACCAGACAATGTTGAGTCCCTTGCGAAGCTCGATGTCGCGGATCTTCTGACCGCCCGGTGCATCCCAAATCGCCAGACGGCGCACCCAGAGGCGTGGCCCATTCAGGCCTGCCGGGACGGTTAGGCTGAGCTTCGGGGGAGCGAAGATCTCATGCTGCTGAGGCATGCGCGATCCAATTCCGAACCTCGTCCGGCATTGAGGTGACGGTCGCATTCAGGTCTAGCGCGGCCAGTGCTTCCAGCACGAATCCTGCCCGGCCGTCCGGCCAACCGGCGGTGTCGAAGGCAGTGAGGCCAGGCCCTGGCGCCCATGTTCCCGCCGATAGGTTTTCAATCAGACGCCCATTGCCGCGATGGTTGGAGACGGCGGCACCCCAGCCTTGATTGGTGCGCGCTGCGAAGCCGACCACATTGCCGGTGCGCGGTTCTGACTCCTGCCCGACCAGGCGTCGCCACTCTTTTGCTCGTGCTTCAGGAAGCAGCGGCGTCAGAAGGTGCGGTTCCAGCATCATTGCGGTGGCGAGACGGATGGTCCGGCTCGGCGTCGGCCCGTCGACCGCCTTCAGGATCGCAGTCAGGGCAGCGCCGGCGTCATTCGGCTGCTGCGCTGCGCGTATCCAGTCTCCGTCGAGGAGAGTGGCGAGAGGTGGCTTTTGGACGGTTGGCGCTGTAGCCGCGACCTGGTCCGCGCCGAATCCAAGATTGACGAATGTCCCGTCGGCCTCCATCCGGTCCCAAGCTTCGAGCACAAGGCGTCGGGTGCGGTATTCGCCGAACTGGCGGATCTCTTTCTCCTTCAGTACGCGGAAGGTCTCGGATGGGTAGTCCGATCCTTTCACGTCGGCGGGATCGAGGATATAGCGCAGCTCCTCGCGGTCGAGGTCATAGGCGCGGGCATAGAAGGCGTCGAGATCGGCGCGAAGCTGGGCGCGACGATCCTCGTCCCAAGCGAAGGGCGGGCCGCCGTGGCCCAGATCACGTGCGAAGGGAGTAAGGCTGTGCGATGTGTAAGATAATTCCAGTACCTTCGGAAGAATGAAGGCAATGCGGGGTTCGGTGTAGAGTTCTGGCGGAAGAATTGGGAGCTGCTTTGTGATATTATACTTTAGATGTAGCCCGCCAATCTTTTGTCGCGTCGCGTAGTCCGTAACGATGCTTGCCAGATTTCCAACCAATCCGGCGCGTTTCGCACCGAAGGTGGCTGAAGGGATCATTATTAGCAGCGTATCGCCTGCACCCACTCTCGGGAAAACGGACGAAATCAGAGTCCGTTCATTAGTAGCTGAGGTGATGTCCTTCCAGCCGAGTAACCATCCGGCGTCAGTACGGCCAAATAATCGGCCGTCGACGGCTTCTTGCAACACCCAATAGAAAGGCTCCAGCTCAAAATCTGCATTCGTGTGATCCGCCAGAGGAGTCTCGGGCAGAACACGATACCCGCGATCGTCGCCACGGGTGCCGTAGCCTGCAAAACGATGATCATAGAAGTGGATCATCTTGGCCTCATAGAGCGGCACATAGCGAGCTGCGCCCTTTACCCAATCCACGCCATCGCGTTGCCAACGCTCAGTGGTGAGTTGCGCTGCGGTGCGAAATAAGTTGCTGTCGGAGGTCATGTTGAACAAGCCCTGCCTGAATTCGACACCCCATGGGTTGCCAGCTGCGCCTTTAGCTTCGTCGATCAGCACAGGTGCGCTGGAGTAGATTTTTGCTGTCAGTTGGGCGTCTGATCGAGAGCGGAAGACTGGAGTAGTTTTCGTATTGGGATTGATGGTGGCGATCTGCTCCGACGACAGCGTGAAGTTGCGCTCCGGCTCGGCAAGCTGGGCGGGGTCGGTGAGGAAGAAGGCAAAGCGAGCGGCGCCTTCGGCGTGGCCCAAGGTCAGCAGACAGAACTTCATACGGCTATCGACGGCAGGAAACAGCCCGGCACGGTTCTCGAAATCTACCAGTCGCGACAGGCGCTTCTTCTCCACAAGCGCAGCGAAGAATGGAGCGGTGGTTGCGTCAGTGGCAATTCCGGTCGGTACGATCACCCCGGCACGGTTTCGAGAAAGACTGGCAAAAAGTTCAGCGAACAAGGAGTAAGTATTCACCTTTCCGCGCGCAGTCAGTTCGAAACGCCCTGACTCGCGAGCAAACTCGTTGGCCGCCTCGAACTGTCGCTTGTCAGCCTCGAACTGCGTAAAAGCGGCGGGATCATCCTGTTCTAGCGCTGCGATGGCTCGCTTGCGCGCGGCTCCAGCCAGCGCAGCAATTTCCGGCTTACGTGCCGCAAAGTATTCTTCTTCGCTGAGTTGCAATACCTCCCAAGGCGGGTTGCCGAGCACTACGTCAAAGCCACCGTGCTGCATGACAGCCGGAAACTCTAACGGCCAATGGAAGGCGCGCGCTGTGCGGGCAGCATCGATGGCCGCGCCAAACAAGGGGCCGAAGGGCTGTACACCCCGCAGCCATTCCCAGAGCGTGCCCGACGTCGGTACGGTCTCAGATCCTCGTCGCGGAATCCCATCCGGCCCCGCATGGAGCCCGCCTTTCTTCTTCGGCAGAAGAAAGGCCGCGATATAGAGGTCGCAAGCCGTCTCCAGTTGCCAGGCTGACGCGCCTTGAGCTGTCAGAGCGTGCAAACGAGCAGCCTTGAGCTCGATCTGCTCGACGGTGTCTTCAGGCATGGCGCGGAGGGCTTCGAAGTCGCGCAGCAGATCACGGGCGCGGTTGAAGCCGAAGCCCTCCGCCACGCGGCTTTTCTCCGCTTGCTCCCGGCGGTTC
>PQAN01000001.1 GCA_003105285.1 Methylocystaceae bacterium | reverse complement strand
AGCGCCGCGGCTCGGATGGTTCCGCCGAAGTCGAAGGCGAAAACCTGCGATCCGGCATAGCGACGGAACTGGAGTGCCATGAGCGCGAGCAGCACGCTCTTGCCCGCGCCTGTGGGGCCGACGACAAGGGTGTGGCCCACATCGCCGACATGGAGGGAAAACCGGAACGGGGTAGAGCCTTCGGTCTTTGCATAAAGCAGAGGGGGCGCACCGAAATGCTCGTCCCGTTCCGGCCCCGCCCACACCGCCGAAAGCGGGATCATGTGGGCGATATTCAAAGTGCTGATGGGCGGCTGGCGGACATTGGCGTAAGCGTGTCCGGGCAGACTGCCGAGCCATGCGTCAACGGCGTTGACGGTCTCGGCCATAACGGTGAAGTCACGGCCCTGAACGATCTTCTCGACCAGGCGCAGCTTCTCGTCGGCAATGCGCGGGTCGGCATCCCAAACGGTGACGGTGGCCGTGACGTAGGCCATGCCCGCCACGTCCGCGCCGAGTTCCTGCAGGGCCATGTCGGCGTCCAGCGCCTTGTTGGCGGCATCGGTGTCCACAAGGGCGGACGCCTCGTTGGTCATCACCTCTTTCAGTATCGCGGCGACGGACTTGCGCTTGGCGAACCATTGGCGGCGGATGCGGGTCAGCAACCGGGTCGCATCGGTCTTGTCGAGCAGGATCGCGCGGGTGCTCCACCTGTAGGGGAACGGCAGCCGGTTCATTTCGTCGAGCAGGCCCGGCGTCGTCGCCGTGGGGAATCCCACGATGGACAGGACGCGCAGATGCGCGTCGCCAAGGCGCGGCTCCAGCCCCCCGGTCAAGGGCTGGTCGGCCAGCAGCGCATCGAGATAGATCGGCACCTCCGGCACGCGCACGCGATGCCGGTTCGTGGAGACCGTCGAATGGAGATAGGTCAGCGTGCCGGCGTCATCGAGCCAGCGGCATTCCGGCATGAAGCCGTCGAGCAAGGCCAGCACTCGGTCGGTGCGGTCGATGAAGCCGCGCAGCAGTTCCCACGGGTTTACCCCCGATTGCTCGCGGCCTTCATAGAGCCAGCTTTCCGCCCGCGCCGTTTCCTCGGCGGGTGGCAGCCAAAGGAAGGTCAGGAAATAGCCGGACACGAAATGCGTGCCCGCTTCCTCGAATCCGGCTTTGCGCTCCGCATCGACCAGCGCCGATGCGGCATCGGGAAAGGTGCTGTCGGGATAGGTCGCGGCCTCGCTGCGCTGCGCCTCGACGAAGATGCTCCAGCCGGAGCCGAGACGGCGCACGGCGTTGTTGATGCGGCCGGCGACGGCGACCAGTTCGGCGGCGACGGCGGAATCCAGATCGGGACCGCGAAACTTCGCGGTGCGCTGGAATGAGCCGTCCTTGTTGAGCACGACGCCCTGACCGACAAGCGCGGCCCATGGCAGATAATCAGCGAGACGGGCAGCGGTGCGGCGATATTCGGCAAGGTTCATCATGGTCGCGCCCTCACACCGCCAGAAAAGCCGGGATGCGGAGATGCCGCCGCCCAACCTCGACGAATTGGGGATCGCGTTTCGCCGCCCACACGGCCGCGAAATGGCCGATGGCCCATATGGCGATGCCGACCAGCCAGAGGCGCAGGCCGAGGCCCAAGGCCCCGGCCAGCGTGCCGTTCATGATGGCGATGGAGCGCGGTGCGCCGCCGAGCAGGATATGCTCGGTCAGCGCCCGATGGACCGGGACTGTGAATCCCGGCACCGCGTCGAGCTGTTCGAGGCCGCCCGCCATCAGATGAGCGCCCCGCCGCCGAAGGAGAAGAACGACAGGAAGAACGAGCTGGCCGCGAAAGCGATGGACAGGCCGAACACGATCTGGATCAGCTTGCGAAAGCCGCCGCCTGTATCGCCGAAGGCCAAAGTCAGGCCGGTCACGATGATGATGATGACGGCGATGATCTTGGCGACCGGCCCCTCAATGGATTGCAGGATGCTTTGGAGCGGCGCTTCCCACGGCATCGACGAACCGGACGCATGGGCGGCAGGGGCGAGCATGAGGCTGATGGCAAGGGCGGATGCGGCGGTCGCCATGGTGCGATAGCCGCGCGAAAGCGTGCGGATCATGAAAGTTCTCCTGTGCTGGTGGGAATTGCGGGGGTGATGCGGTAGTCGCCGTCCGGCCCCAGCCCTTCGACGCGGGCGAGTTCGGCGAGCCGGCGCGCGGACCCGCGACCGGAGAGGACGGCAACAAGGTCGATGGTCTCGGCGATCAGGGCGCGCGGGACGGTGACGACAGCCTCTTGGATGAGCTGTTCAAGGCGGCGCAGCGCGCCGATGCCGGTGCCGGCGTGGATGGTGCCGATCCCGCCCGGATGGCCGGTGCCCCATGCTTTCAGCAGGTCGAGGGCTTCGGAGCCGCGCACCTCGCCGATGGGGATGCGGTCGGGGCGCAGGCGCAGCGACGACCGCACCAGATCGGATAGCGTCGCCACGCCGTCTTTCGTTCGCATGGCGACAAGGTTGGGCGCGGCGCATTGCAGCTCGCGCGTGTCCTCGATGATGACGACGCGATCCTGCGTCTTCGCCACCTCGGCGAGCAGCGCGTTGGTCAGCGTGGTCTTGCCGGTGCTGGTGCCGCCGGCGACGAGGATGTTGGCGCGGGAGGAGACGGCCGCGCGCAGCGTCTCGGCCTGATCGGCGGACATGATGCCGGCGGCCACATAGTCGTCGAGCGTGAACACGGCGACGGCGGGCTTGCGGATGGCGAAGGTCGGGGCGGCGACCACGGGCGGCAGCAGGCCCTCGAACCGCTCCCCGGTCTCCGGCAACTCGGCCGAGACGCGGGGGCTGCGGGCATGAACCTCCGCGCCGACATGGTGCGCGACCAGCCGCACGATGCGTTCGCCATCGGCGGCGGACAGGCGCTCGCCCGTGTCGGACAGCCCTTCGGACAGGCGGTCGATCCACATCCGGCCGTCCGGGTTCAGCATCACCTCGACCACGGCCGGGTCTTCGAGCAGCCGGGCAATGGCGGGGCCGAGCGCGGTGCGCAACATGCGCGCGCCGCGCTGGATCGCTTCCTGTCTGTGGTAGTTTGTAGTCATGTCGGCCCCGGCTTCTTGTGGGGACGCGACAGACGATCCCCGGATCGGGGTCGATTAAGAGAGACCGAAATGCCGCCGCTTCAACAAGTATCTAGCTGTATGCGGTGATCGGCGGCGAACGGCGGCAAATAGGATGGGTCCGAATACTTACTCTTGATCGCCGTTGGTCTGTGCATCGTCTGGCAATTGATCGTCGTGGAGCGAGTCGAGGTCACGCGATAGTTCTTTGAGGAATCTGTCGCCAGTCGCCAGCCTCCGGCCGAGGGTCTGCATGAAACCCTCGAATCGTTCCGCACCTTTCGCGCGGGCAGCGGATTGCGCGGTCCCCGAAAGCGGCGGCGTGAGGGTCATCCAGAAATGGATGAACTGCGCGACCGTCTCGCCGAGAACGGCAAGGTCCATGTCGAGCGTGTCGATCTGGCGGCCGAGCTTGTCCAGGCGGCGCGACATGGCGGCTTCAAGCTGGTCGGCGGAATCGCCGGACAGGTAGGACATGACGGCCGCCTCCACGATGGCGGATTTCGAGACCTTGCGGCGCAGCGACAGCGACTCGATCTGCGGCATAAGCGAGGGGTCAAAATAGAGATTCAGCCGGGTGCGCGTGGTCATGTTCGTGCCCTCAAAGGTCGATTCCGTCATCGGGGTTCAACGCCACCTGTCGCGCCACCATCCTCATTCGCTGGCGCATGGCACGGGCCTTGGCCGCGTCAACGTCCGGCTCGTCGTCCAGAAACTCGAACTCCTGTTCGGGCGACGGCGGTGGGGCAACGACTTC
The DNA here is from genome assembly GCA_003105285.1 of Methylocystaceae bacterium. GTDB lineage: Bacteria > Pseudomonadota > Alphaproteobacteria > Rhizobiales > Beijerinckiaceae > Methylosinus. Next base: position 975 of record PQAN01000001.1, on the reverse strand, counting down.
CTCATGCTCGGGCAATTCCGGTTCGCGGCGGATTCCGGCATTGGCCGGATCGCCCTCGGCCTCGTCTCCGGTATCCGTCGCGGGATGGCCCGCCGCCACTACCACGCGGCCGGACCAGTCATCGGACGATGGGCTGGGCGCCAGCGCAGCGGCGATCAGATCAGGCGGGGTGAGGATGCGTTCCTGCAACCGCGCGTCCTCGAAATAGCGGGCTTTGGTGGCTCGGATCGGCGGCGTGCCCGCGACCATGACGATTTCGTCGGATGGCGGAAGCTGCATGATCTCGCCCGGCGTCAACAGCGGCCGGGCGGTCTCCTGCCGGGAAACCATCAAATGCCCCAACCATGGCGCAAGGCGGTGGCCGGCATAGTTCGTGGAATCGCGCAGCTCGGTCGCGGTGCCGAGCGCGTCGCTCACCCGCTTGGCCGTGCGTTCGTCGTTCGTGGCAAAGCTGACGCGGACGTGGCAGTTATCGAGGATCGCATTGTTCGGCCCATAGGCGCGCTCGATCTGATTGAGGCTCTGCGCGATCAGGAAGCCTTTGAGGCCGTAGCCGGCCATGAAGGCCAAGGCGGACTCGAAGAAATCCAATCTGCCGAGCGCGGGAAACTCGTCCAGCATAAGCAGCAGCCGATGGCGCTTGCCGGAGGCCGTCAATTCCTCCGTCAACCGCCTGCCGATCTGGTTGAGGATCAGGCGGATGAGCGGCTTGGTGCGGTTTATGTCGGACGGCGGCACGACCAGATAGAGCGTGACAGGTTGGCGGCTGCCGACCAGATCGGCAATGCGCCAGTCGCATCGTGCCGTTACCCGCGCCACCACGGGATCGCGGTAGAGACCGAGAAACGACATGGCGGTGGAGAGCACGCCCGACCGTTCGTTCTCGGACTTGTTCAGCAGCTCGCGGGCCGATGACGCAATGACCGGATGAACGCCCGCCTCGCCGAGATGCGGCGTGTCCATCATCGCGCGCAA